>JANMJJ010000038.1:0-35033 GCA_031371325.1 Akkermansiaceae bacterium
ACTCGCTCAGGCGTCGGCCATTTCCATCATCGGGCGGGTGCGACAGCTTGGCAGGGGCTTTCCAACGGTTCCGAAATGCTCGATGATCTCATCCACCACCGCGCACAACTCGGCATAAACACGCACCGGATCGTCGCCGTGAATCCCCGTAATTAAATCCGGGCATTTGCCGATGTAGGTTTGGTCTTCCTCGCTCCACTCCACTCAACCCACTTGTGATATTGATCCGCTGTTTTCATGGTTACCAAGTGATCACGTCGTCGGCCGCTTTGCCGCCGGTTCCGGTGAGGCAGTCGGCTCCGTTGCTCCAAGCGGCAGACCTGCGTCCGTTCAACGTTTTCTTGACGCCGGCCGCAGGTTGCACATCCATTTTTTCATCATAATCACCATCGAGCATCACGTAAAAAGGGCCACCCCATGGATCCCATAGTCCTTTGACCGTCGAAGCCCCGGTGTCATAAATGATGCCATTCGTGCCTTTGGTGCCCTTGGCTTTTCCTTCCCTGACGGAGAGAAATTTGATCGCCCGGGTGTTCAAGATGGGAGTCGCGGTCTCGGTGCCAAGCAGGACATTGAGAAACACCTTATCCTCCGTATTCACTTGGGTGTCGGTGGTCATCGCATCCTTCGGCATGCTGCCGTACTCGGTGTAGAAACTGTTCATCGCGCCCTCTAACGCCGTACAAGTGGCGAGGGCGGTCACTTTCTTGGCCTTCTGGACCGCAGCCGTTCCAGCCGCGAATCCGGCACCTGCAAGCACCGCGATGATCGCGATGACGACGAGCAGTTCGACCAAGGTGAAGCCGTCTTTGCGGCGGGAAGGTTGGGTTTTCATGGCTGGATTGGAGTTGGATTTCACGGTTGCGGAGCAAATACGAGATTCAGACGGCTGGCAATGCCTCAATCACGGGCGCATTCACATGGTAAACACCTAGACGCGCATTTCATCCTCGGCAATGTTTTTCGTCCGCCTTTGCCGCGTCTGAGTGGCTGGAGGAAATCCGTCGCCGTGTGAAAGAAGTCAAGGATGGCACGGCGAGAATGATTTCTCACGCCGAGGTGATGGCCAACGTGCGGGCACGGCTTGCCAGGAATCGGGAGTTGAGAGCCAGCACAGGATCGTGATTTTAGAGATCAGAAGTCCGATGCCTGTAAGGATTGGATTCAAGCCGGGCGACTGACACGAAGCTTGATATTGAACCGGTGACTCGCCACAACTCACCCGAATCCAATTCCTGCCATGCCACACTCCCCCCTCGCCGAGCGCTTGCGCTCCCTCGTTTCGACCGTCAGCGAAGCCGCCTCCCGCCATGTCGAACCGGAACGTGTCATCGCCGAGCGCGTCCTCGCCCCGACGCGGCGTGACTTCCTGCGCACCGCAGGGCTTGCCGGCGCGGCCTTCGCGGTCTCGCCTTTGGCCCGGGCCGCGACAACCGGCGGATCACCGGGGCGCGTCGCGATCATCGGCGCGGGACTGGCCGGGCTGACGTGCGCCTACCGGCTGAAGCAGGCGGGGATCACCGCCACGGTGTACGAAGCGAACACCCGGCTCGGCGGTCGTTGTTGGACGCGGCGCGGCGATTTCCTCGATGGCCAAATCGCGGAGCATGGCGGCGAACTCATCGACCAGTCGCACACCAGCGTCCGCCAGCTCGCACAGGAGTTGCGGCTGCCGCTGGACAATCTTCTCGCAGCGGAGGCGAACGGCACCGCGCCGTTCTATTTTTTCGATGGCACCTCCTACAGTTTCGCGGAAGCGACCGATGACGTGAAAGCGATCTGGCAGAAACTCCATCGCGACCTCAGCGCGGCGGGCTATCCCACGCTTTATAACAGCTACACCCGCCGCGGCCTAGAGCTGGACAACATGTCCGTCACGGACTGGATCAATGAAAGCGTGCCTGGCGGCGTGACGGCGCGGCTAGGGCAGTTGCTCGACGTGGCCTACAACATCGAATACGGCGCGGAGTGCCATTTGCAGAGTGCGCTGAATTTGCTCTACCTGCTGGGCTACTCCGGCCAGGGCCAGCTCCGCATCTTCGGCCAGTCCAACGAGAAGTATCGCGTCCGCGGTGGCAACGATCAGATCCCCGCCGCGCTGGCGCAAGCGGTGCAAAATCAAATCCACACGGGAAAAGCCTTGGTTGCCGTGCGCCGCAACGCGGCGGGCACCTACACTCTCACCTTCCAAGGACGCTCCGAGGTGACGGTGGACAAGGTGGTGTTAGCACTGCCGTTCTCGATCCTGAACACCAGCGTCGATCTAACGCGCGCGGGTTTCGGCGATTTGAAAATGATTGCGATCCGCGAGTTGCAAATGGGCACGAACTCGAAGCTCAACGTCCAGTTCAACCGCCGCCTGTGGCGCGATCTCGGCAACAATGGCGACACCTTTTCCGACCAGGGCTATCAGGCCTCGTGGGAAGTCACCCGCAGCCAGCCCGGAACGTCCGGCATCCTCGTGGACTACACCGGCGGCACCATCGGTGCCAGCTTTGGCAGCGGCACGGCCGCCCAACGCGCGGCGCAATTTCTAACACAGATCAACCCCGTGCTGCCCGGCCTCAAGGCGACTTGGAACGGCAAGGCGACCGTCGATTACTGGCCCGGCAATCCCTACACCCGTGGCAGCTATTCATACTGGCAGGTCGGCCAATACACCCGCTTCGCCGGCATCGAAGGCGCACAGGAGGGCAACGCCCATTTCTGCGGCGAACACACCTCCATCGACGCCCAGGGCTACCTCGAAGGCGCGGTGGAATCCGGCGAACGCGCCGCGACCGAAGTCATTGGTTAGGGCCGCAGGGTCCAAGGTCGCTTCATCGTGCGGGAAACTGGCTGGAGCATCTTGCTCCAGACCGTTGTCCGGGCGTCTCGCAACCTGTCGGACTTAGAAGCCTGCCTCCCTGTATAAATCCGCCTCGGGCCACATTTCCGGAGGAAATGTCCGCTCGTTTCGTCAACATCGACCACGACACCCCGATGCTCCTGCCGCCCGCGCGCCAGCGCAAGGAACCCGTGGAACCCGTGGAACCCGTGTTGGGCATCATCAAGCAAGCCATCCGCTTCCGGCGCTTTCTGCTGCGCGGCACGGAGAAGGCCGGGCTTGAATGGACGCTGGTGACCGCACGCCCACCTAATTGACACGGTTTCCAAAAATGCATCAAGTCCGACAGGCTGCTAGCGCGAAAATGAATCCGGCAAGGCAGCGGATTTCACCTGGGTGGCGATCAGGGCCGGGCTGATGTCGTCGCCCAGCGCGGCGGTGGCCGGCCTTTTGTCCAGCTTCGGATACCTTTGCGACGGCACGTCGTTAAGAAACGTTGCTCCGAGCCATCCCGCGAGGAGGACCGACGAACCACTTACAAAGCGACGGGTATTCATCTAATGTTACGGAAATATTTACTTTCCTTGCTGGCGGGTTTTGGTTCGTTCCGGGCGAAATAGCAATCACAAAGATGCAGCATCCGGCGGTAGATCTTTCAAAAGAGGATTGTCGTCATCCCGGCCAGCCACTAGCTTCGCGGTCGCGAGAGGTCTGCCGCAGCAGTTCCTATCAGCCAGTAACTTTCCAATCCCATGGGCATTTTCAGCAAACCCCGCCTGCGCAGCCATGATCGCCGTGAAGACATGCCGGAAGGCCTGTGGGTCAAGTGCCCCGATTGTGGTGCCTTGGTCCACACCCTCGAGCTCAAGCAGAACCTCCACGTCTGTGTGCATTGCAGCCACCATTTCCTCGTCGATTCGCGAGAACGGATCACGATGCTGGCCGACCCGGATTCGTTCGAGGAAACGGAAACGGGCCTGATCTCCGCCAACCCGCTCGGCTTTGCGGGCTACGCCGAGAAGACTGCGGCGCTCCGCGAAAAGACCGGACTGGATGACGCCGTGATTTGCGGCCGTCTCTCGATCACCGGCCAGCGCGCGATGATCGCGGTGATGGATTTCAAATTCTTCGCCGGCTCGATGGGCTCGGTGGTGGGTGAAAAAATCACCCGCGCCATCGAGATGGCCATCGCCGAGAAACGCGGCATGATCATCGTGTCCGCGTCGTCCGGTGCGCGGATGCAGGAAGGCATGCTCTCGTTGATGCAGATGGCCAAAACCTGCGGCGCGCTCGCCCGGCTGTCCGAGGCGAAGTTGCCCTACATTTCCCTGCTAACGCATCCCACCACCGGCGGCGTCACTGCGTCCTTCGCCACCATCGGCGATATCAACCTGGCCGAACCCTAGTGCATGATCGGCTTCGCCGGCCCGCGGGTGGTCAAGGAAACGACCCACCAGAATCTCCCTCCCGGTTTCCAAACCGCCGAGTTCATGTTAGAGCACGGGTTGATCGACGCCATCGTCCCGCGGTCGAAGCTGCGCGAGCGGCTCGGCACGTTGTTAGGCTACATGATGCCGGAAGAATAAGGGGTAGGGACGTCTCGTCCCTACATGCATGGACGAGACGTCCATGCCCCTTATGGCAAGTCACCCTTCCCCCGGTGGCGTCACCACCACCACTCTCTCGACGCCGCGTTTGGAGAATTCCTCCCAGTAGCGTTTCTCCCACGCCACCGTGCGGGCCCGGCGGTCTTCCTCGCTGAGCGCTTCCCATTCCTTGAAGCCGATCGCCCGCGCCAGGTCGCGGTCCGCGAGTCTAACTGCCAGCTCGTCCCAGAAACTTTCGTTGCGGAACTCCTCGTAGCACTCGTGATAGAACAGGTTTTCCTCGCGTTCCGCCTTCACCCGGAAGCGCTGGCTTTCCTCGTCGAACTCGATCCAGTCGCCCAGCCCCGAGTGCCCGGCTTTTTCGAGGATCTTGCTTTCCAGCGTCTCGAATGCGGACACCTGGTCGTTCGCGGTTTCCTTCTGGTTCCATGACGCCACGTTGGCGGCGAGGCTAACCATTTCCACCAGCGTGGCGAGTTCTTGATCGGAGAGGCGCAAATGCATTCGTCCCGCGAACAAACCACCGCAGCACCCGACCCGCAAGCCCGCAACACTCCGAGCTTGATCTTCGGGAAATCTGCCGCCAGTTTGCCGCCCTGCCCGGCACGAGTAGCTCAGCGGTAGAGCGGTCCGCTTACACCGGATTGGTCGGCGGTTCGATCCCGTCCTCGTGTACCATCTTCAAAGCCGCCAGACGTCCAGAGTCTTGCCCTTGCGGCAGGTTTCCGGAGATTCATCGATCACGCCGCGGCGCAGCCAGCCAGCGTTCCATTCCACCCAATGCGCGCGCCCCGGTGCCATGAACGAGCCGGTATTGATGATCCGGCGACCGTTCCTGAGCCAGCAGCCTTCGCGGTGAAAATGCCCGATGACGAGTACTTCCGCCTGCGGGAAATAGGTCTCGCAGAATTTCGCGCCGACCGAGCCTTGGATCATCCAAGCTTCGATCATCTTGACCGCGCGGCCCGGCGGCAACCCCGCGTCCCACGCCCGCTGCAAGAAATGGCGGCCCGTCGGGTACTCGACGGAGCACAGCTCACGGGCGATTTCCCGCGCCACCCGCAGCCGTTCCTGGATGTCATGATCGGCGCGGGGATGCTGGTTCCACAGCTCCATCACCCGCTTGCCGCCGACGAGGATTTCCCGCTTCCACGGCGAGCCGTCGAACAACAACGCGTCGCCGTGGGTGATGACGATCTGCCCGCCGGCCAGCTCCACCCAGCCCGGTCCCGGCCAGCCGGGATCGTGGTTGCCTGATAGAAAAACCGGGGCCGCGCCTTCCTCGCGGCAGAGCGCCAGCAGACCGTCTAACATTTCCTTCGAACGGTCGTAAAACGGCCGGGCGAGTTCCTGCCAGGTATCGCCGTTGAAAACCACCGTGGCCGCCCCCGCAATCAAGGGCCGGAGCGCGGCGACTTGACTGATGCGTGAAATCTTGTGACCAAGATGCAGGTCCGATAGAACCCGGACCGGTTCATTCATTGGCCACCCGGCGCTGGCGCACCGCCTCGAACAGACAGACGCCGGTGGCCACCGAGACGTTGAGGCATTCCACTTTGCCGGCCATCGGGATCCTGGCGAGGAAATCGCAGTTCTCCTCGGTGAGGCGGCGCATGCCTTTTTCCTCGGCCCCGAGCACCAGCGCGAGCGGCCCCTTGAGATTCAGGTCGTAAATCGACTTGGACGCCGCGTGGTCCGAGGTGCCGACCAGCCACAACCCGGCGGCTTTGAGATTTTCCATGGTCCGCGCGAGATTGGTCACCTGGGCGAACGGCACATGATCCGCCGCTCCGACGGAAACCCGGCGCACGGTCTCCGTGATTCCCACCGCTTTGTCCTTCGGCGCGACCACGGCATGCACACCCGCCGCATCTGCGGTCCGCAGGATGGCCCCGAGGTTGTGGGGGTCCTGCACGCAATCGAGTATCAAAATGAACGGCACTGCCTGTTGCGCCACGATCGCCATCAAGTCGTCCTCATCGAGCGATGGGACGATGGTTTCCACCGTCTGGACATGGCGGTTCTCGCGGGCCTGTTTGTTTTGGGTGCCATGCTGCGGAGAAAACCGGGGTTTCATGCGCGAAATTTTGATCAAGCGGAGCCAGGGAGTCCAGCGCGATGGTGGAATTAAGAGCATCGGGTGCCGCATGCCGGGAGTACAAAAAAGCCCCGGCTCTCGGAACGAGAACCGGAGCCGGGGATTTGCAGTTCAAATCAAGGAGCCACGTTCAGGCGGACGAAGATTTTCGCCGGACCGCTCGGCATGGTGAAGACGACCTGGCTGGCACTGATGCTCAGGTTTGCCGCGTAGCTGACGCTCGCATTCTCCCAAGTGTTCAGGTCGGTCGAGACTTCCACCTTGAACGAAGCAATCGTCGTGCCTGCGGCGCGTGGCCAGGACACCGCGCCGGAAACGATTCCCGGATTGGCGGTGAAGGCATTGCCCGCAGATCCCATGAAATACTCGACACCGTTCGGCAGGCCGTCGTTGTCGTGGTCCTGCGTCGCATTTTCGCCAAGGGCGTTGGCGGTGAGCCAGGAGGCGAAGGTGTTTCCCGTGGCGATCAAGGTAAAGGCGGTGGTGGCGAAGGGCACATCGGGCGCAGTGCCATCGGTACTTTGATCGCCACTGCCGTCTTGCGTCACCCAATTGGCAGCCGAACCGAGCAGCGTGAGGTAGTTGGCGAAGCTGGTCTGATTCGCACGCGATCCAATGTAGGCCGCCACGTCCTTGTCGTTTTGGAGATAAATGATATGTGAGGCGCTTAGCCCGGTGCCTACCGTCGAATCTCCGTTATGGGTGGCGATCACGGCGAGGAAGCCCGTGGGAATTTGCGCAGCTCCTTGATAGGCGTAAACCGTTTCATTATCGGAACCCATATCAAAATCACCAGAGCGGGTGAGGGTTCCCACACTGGCTAGCGGACTGGCAGTCGCCAAATTGTTAAGATGGACCACCGTGCCAGCGGCCACGCCGCCGACGGGTGATGTCCACATGATAATGCCTTCATTCGAATCAATGAACACTCCGCCTGAACCCACCGGGGAACCGTTCCATTCATTGTCGGTGAAACGGATCACATCGTTTTCCGCGATGGGAGCCAGCGCGACAAAGGCGAGGTCGTCGCCGCCATCCGCGTTGAAGCCGACGAAGGCGATGGTCCCGGGACTCAGGCTGATCGCCGGGCTGGCGATCCATGAAATGGTGAGGTTGTCGATCGCCAGACCATGGTCAACGCCGGGGTGATCCGGGTCCTTCCAGCGGATCATCACGTAATTGCCGGCCGGGACAACGATGTTAGGATTGATCGCAATCGCGGTGCGATTGGCCGGATCGTTTCCGTCGAGCGCTCCCGAACCGATGGTGTTGATCGGGCTGCTGAAATCTCCAATCGGGATCGTGATCCAACCGGCATTGCTGGCTTCCGGGTTCAATGATGTGATCTGCGAGGAACTCAATTTATACCAAAGCGTGACCACTTGCGGGGCGGTTGCGCCACTCTTGCGCCATTGCTCGCCGGTGTATGCCAAGGAATTGAGGGTGGCCGCGACCCCGGAAGTGTTCTGGAGCTGCACCCCGTGAGCGAAGTTTCCCGCTGTGGCATTGCTGGTGCCCAGAGAGCCAAGGGCCCGTTCCGCACTGCTTGCGGTGCCGTAGGAATAGAGGTTTCCACTGGTGGAGCTGCCCGCATCCGCCTCGATGGTGGCTCCGGTGCCGGTGCGTTGGGAATACCATCCCGGGACGGTCGAGTCATCGGTCCAAACGGGGGATCCGCTGCTAGGCAGTCCATCGAAGTTCTGAGAGTATGATCCCGGACCGGCGATGGCGATGGGCGCGGCTTGGCTGGCGCAACTGCTAACCGCGCACGACATGGCGAGCAAGACTCGCGTATGTCTTCCAGCTTGGAGCATTCGAATGATTTCGGCGGAGTGGGGGTTCTTTTTCACAATGATTAGTAATGGTTGATGATGGCCGGAGCGAATCGATTGGATCGCTAGACCGTGAGATCTAGCGACTAACTGTTACCTATCTGATATTTTCACTGTTGGCGAGAAATTTTGGCATCTGGAAAAATTCCGCTTGTTCTTTTTGAGTTTTCAGTATTTACTGAAAACCGTGAACACGGAAGACAAAAACCTCAAACAGGCACGCGACGAATTCGTGGCGCAGTGGGGAGCGCTCGGCACCCAGTGGGGGATCAACCGGACGATGGCCCAGATCCATGCGCTGCTGATGACCGCGCCGGAACCGATGACCACGGACGAGGTGATGGAAGAGCTGCAGATCAGCCGTGGCAACGCCCACACGAATCTCAAGGAACTCGTTGCCTGGGGCTTGCTCCGGGCGGTGGTGAAAAAGGGCGAGCGCCGCGAGTTTTTCGAGGCGGAGAAAGACGTCTGGCAGATCTTCACCATCGTCGCCCGCGAGCGGAAGCGCCGGGAGATCGAGCCGGCGCTGGCGATTCTCAGCAAGTGCGCCGAGGACAGCAGCGGAATCAAAACGCCGGAAGGAAAAGCCTTCCACGAGCAAATGCGGGCGCTTGAAGACTTCGTCGGGTTTGCTTCGAAAATGTCGGACCGGATCTCGTCGATGAAATACGGATTCGCCGTCCAGATGGCCACCAAACTGCTAGGCTGAGTAAAAAAATTTCAACCAGTCTTTCAGAATTTCCTGAAAGATCGGAATCAACGAAAATTAAATAAGGAAGATGAGGAAGATATGAACCCTGTCATCGTGATTTTTGGAGCCAATGGATTCCTTGGCCGCTACCTGACGCGTCACTTCGCCCGCAATGGCAAGGAGGTGGTCGCCATCGCCCGCAGCCGCGAGGGCTGGAGTGGCGACGGGATGTTCCTCGAATGGGACGGCAAGACGTTAGGCCCGTGGGCGCTCGCGCTCGAAGGCGCGGAAGCCGTGATCAACCTGGCCGGTCGCAGCGTGAACTGCCGCTACACGCCGCAGAACCGCCGGGAAATTATCGGTTCCCGGGTGGATGCGACGCGGGTGATTGGCGAGGCGATCCATGCCTGCAAGACCCCGCCGAAGAACTGGTTCAACGCAAGTACTGCGACGTGGTATCGGCATTCGGAAGACAAGCCGCAGAATGATTGGCTCGGTGAACCGGGCGATGGATTTTCCTGCGAAGTTGCGCAGGCGTGGGAAGATGCGTTTTTCAACGCCGTCGTGCCGCCTGCCACGCGCAAGCTCGCGCTGCGGATCGGCATGGTTCTGGCGAATGAACCGGCGACCGTTTACGATGTGTTGCGCAAACTCACCGCCCGCGGCCTTGGCGGTGCGATGGGCAGCGGCAACCAGCGGATCAGTTGGATCCACATGGAGGATTTCCTGCGGGCGGTGGATTTCGCGATTGTCGATCCGTTCCTCGACGGCACGATCAACGTCACCGCGCCGGAGTTCCCGACCAACCGCGAGTGGATGCGGATCTTCCGCGAGGCGGTAGGCGTGCCGCTCGGCCTGCCGGCGACCCGATGGATGTTGGAAATCGGTGCCCGGCTGATGGGCACCGAAACCGAGCTGGTTTTGAAAAGCCGCTGGGCCGAGCCGCTGCGGCTGCGGGACGCGGGATTCCGCTGGCGATGGGGCCGGACCGTGGACGCCGTGACGGACCTCCACGGGCGACGTGGACTGCAAGGATTCTTCCGCGCCGCCGCCGAGCGGAGTGCCGGGGCAAGAGCGTGGTTGCCGGCGGCGACGCGGTAAAGTTGGATGATGATCGTGGGAATTACGGAAAACCGGACAAATTAGATCCTGCTTGAAATCGGGTAACCCATTGGTTGTGAATATAAATGCAAAGTGCCCATCCTAACGATGACTTTTTCGGTTTGCCGCGAGCCGCCATGCGAGCTATGGGAGGCACGCGTTGTTTTGCACGCTCCACACTCAATCTAAGGCTTTTTGCATGATTTATCGAATCCTTTCCCTCACTTCGCTCGCATGGGTTGCGGCGCTTTTCACCAGTTGCGGAAGCTCTGGTCTCAACATCATCTCCAAATCTTCGATCGGTTCCGGCTCCGGGATTTACGCGAAACGAGAAAGCTTCGCGCTGCCACCGGCTTCATCGGCCGCCGTTGCCGCCGCCGTCGGCAAGCCACGGGACAAGCACTCGATGCCGGTTTACGCGTTCAGCGACCGCACCCGCATCGTCCGCACCACCGCTTACACCAGCACGGAGTCCGACCACTTGATCTACGGTGACAAGAACGCCACCGGCACCGTGCTCCGTTACAATGACCGCGTCCGCAGTGCCGCCGCCGATTGGTCGTTCTATCCGGTGGGAACCACTTTCCGCATCAAGGGCCTGCCCTATCTCTACGTGGTCGATGATTACGGCTCCGCGCTTCTCGGCACCGGCACCGTCGATATTTACAAGCCAACCAAGGAAATCATGGGCCTGTGGGGCACCCGTAACATCGAGATGACCGTTGTCCAATGGGGTTCATTCACCCGCAGTGCCGAGCTTCTCAGCCAGCGCACCAGCTACGATCATTGCCGCAAGATGTTGGCCAACATCGTCCGCCAGCGTCCGGATCTCGCGAGCGTCGCGAAGCTGTAATTTCGCATCCGTTTTCAAGGCCCGGTCGTTCATCCGACCGGGCCATTTTCATTTCACTGGATCGGCGCGAACAACCTCGCCGCCCGGCACGCCGCCCGGAACAGGAACGGCTTGCTGGAGAAATCGTCCACCTTCGCCTCGCTGGCGTGGGTGAAATCGGTGATCAGCATCGCTTCCACCTCAGCGACGAATTTCCGGTCGGTGGAAAACGCCGTAATTTCGAAGTTCAAGCGGAACGAGCGGTTATCGAGATTCGCCGTGCCGACGGCCGCCAACCGGTTGTCGATCAGCATCACCTTTTGGTGCAGGAAGCCCTTGTGATAGGAGAACAATTTCACCCCGAAAGGAATCGATTGCTCGTAGTAGGAAAACGCCGACAGCCAGACCAGCAGATGGTCCGCCCGTTTCGGAATGAGGATCCGGACGTCCACCCCCCGGATTGCGGCTGCCTGCAAGGCGGTGAGCACGCCCTCGTCCGGCACGAAATAAGGTGATGCGATCCACAGCCTGTTGCGGGAAGTGTTCGCCGCCTCGGCAACCAGCAGTTGCCATGAGTCCACCGGATCGGCAGGCCCGGTGGGAATGATCGCGGCGATTTGATCCGCCGCCTCGGGCCGGGTGTCCCAATGCAATTCCGGAACCGTGTTAGATGCCCAGAACCAGTCTTCGAGAAACACTAGTTGCACCGCCTGGACCACCGGCCCTTGCATTTTCAAATGGGTGTCCCGCCAGCCGCCGAAACGCTGGTCGCGGCCAAGGTATTCGTCGCCCACGTTGAGGCCGCCGATGAACGCCGTCTTGCCGTCGCTCACCACGATCTTCCGGTGGTTCCTGAAATTGAGCTGAAATCGCGACCACCAATAGCGGTTGATCCCGAAAGACCTGCACTCGATGCCCGCCGCCTTCATCTCATTGAGATAGCGCCGCGGCAACTTGTGCGATCCGATTTCATCGAACAGGAAATAGACTTTCACCCCGGCCTTGGCCCGCGCGATGAGCGCCTGTTGGAACTTGGTGCCGAGCGTGTCGTTTTTCACGATGAAGAAATTCACGCAGAGGTAGTTCTTCGCCGCGTGGATCGCTTCGAAAATCCGCTCGAAGGTGGTATCCCCGTCGATAAGAAGTTCCAGCTCGTTGCCGCAGGTAAAAGGAAGCCCGCCCAACACCTGCGCCGCCCTTTCAAAACCATCGTCGTCCGGGATCTCCACCTCGCAGTGGCGCAGGCTCTGGTGCATGGTCTCCGCCAGCTTGCCGAGTCGGCTGTCCTTTTCCCGCCGCCCGCCGATATGGCGAGAAAATCGGGTTCGCCCTAACAGCCAATACATCGGGATCGCCAGGAACGGCATGGTGAGCAGAGAAATCACCCAGGCGATGGTTCCTTGCGAGGTCCTCACATGCATCAACGCGTGAAGCACATGCAGCACCCCCACCCCGTAGAAAATCACAAGCGCGGCCAGCCCGAGCCAGGTGTTGAATTCAAAATCCGGAGAAAACATCGGCCTACGCTAACCGCCGGATTCACCGTCAACAAGCCTTCAGGCAGGTGGTTTCAAGCGGTGAAAATGCCACCGGATCTCCTCCTCATAGCAGTGAACGCTCGGGTAATAGGGAGCGGAATCATGCCTTTTCAGTCCGGCATTGACGCGTTCCCTCGGCAGCAGCGCGAGCAGATCCGCCATCAGTCGCAGCAAGCCATCCGTATTCCGCAAGCGCAGCGGCTGGCCCTGATAGAAAATCGCGGTGTTCCCGGTCAAGGCTAGGCGCAGTCGGTTCGGTGTGGCCCAGAAGAAAAAATCGAGACGGAACTCCAGCTCTTGTTCTTCCCATGAATGCTTTTCAATCTCGAGACTGGGAGCACCGCCGCGAATGGATGTCGATGGACTCACGCGTAGCTCCCAATCCGACTTGAACTCGAGGTGTCTCAGAAATCCTCCGGCGAGAAAAACCAGGTCTGTCAACGGTCGCGCCTGACTTCGACCCATGGCGTCTGTGAAAAGCAAAACCTCGCCCTTCACTTCGAATCGCTGGACCGTGAACGGCTCGTGCAGTTGCGGCAAATCCCGGTCCGCCACCACTTCCGTTGGAAAGTTCCGGCGCTTCAGCTCGGCTTGGAAAGCCATGGCTTCCTCCTTCGCGAGCCCCGAAATGAGTATGCCAAACAGTTCGCGATGCAGCCTAGCACAGTCCCCGCGAGCGACCGATCTAGCCACCACCGAGCCATCTTCAAGCGAGCTCCGGTCGATGGTCTGATCCAGCGAAACTTGCAGCAGGCTGTAAGTGGACATGGGATGATTCAGCGCTTGCGGATGAGCATGAACTCATTCCCATCCGTGTCGTGACACATCGCGAGGTGCGGTGCTTCGCCATCTTCATCGGCAGGCTCGCGGACCAATCCACCGCCATTAGCCACCACCTCGGCGGCTCCGGCGACGACGTCAGCGACTTGGAAGCTGATGCCCGTCCAAGTGCGTTTTCCTTCACCGCCGCCGTGGATGCCGATGATGGCTCCGGCCACTTCCACTTCGGCCATGACGCTGTTGGTCTTGGTGACCTCCGCGCCAAAAACTGCCTGATAGAAAAACGTCGCCCGCATCAAGTCGGCTGCCCAGATGACATACTTGACGCGTTCGACGTGCATGACTCAGTAAGCGAAGATTTCGTCGTCCTTGAAGAAGCGCTTGATTTCGGCCTGCGCGGCTTCGACGGAATCGGAAGCGTGGCAGACGTTGCGCATCTTCGCGTCGGCATCCTTGAAGCCGAAGTCGCCGCGGATGGTGCCTTCAGGAGCAACCATCGAATCGGTCGGTCCGAGCAGATCACGGACGGCGGCGATGACATTTTCTCCTTCAAGCGCCACGGCGATCACCGGGGTCTCCTGCATGAAGCTGCGGACGGATGGGAAGAACGGTTTGTCGGCGATGTGCGAGTAGTGCTCGGCGAGGATTTCATCGCTGAGGAGCATCATCTTGATGCCGCGGATCAGGAAGCCTTGCGCTTCGAAGCGGGCGAGCACTTGACCGGTTAGATTCTTGGAAATCGCGTCGGGCTTGAAAAGAATGAGGGAAGTTTCGGAACTCATGCGGGTGGAGTTAGTGCGGAGCTTTGCTTTGTGCAAGCCTTTTGCTGGCCCGATCCCCTCGCAATTCTTAACGGTCAAGCGCATCCGCCCGTTGCCGCAGGGCACGGGCGGCATCGCCATTGCGGTTCTCCGTTTCCCACAGCAGCGCGAGCCGGCGGAGCGCTGCGGCGGTTTCCTTTTTCGCCTCGGGGGGGAACGCGCGGATCGCGGAGCGCAAGCGTTCCTCGGCGGCTTTGGTCTGTCCTTGGTCGAGCAAGGCCTCGGCGGACTCGAGGAGAAACGAGGGTTCGGGCTTGCCATCCACAGGCCGGATGGCCTCGGCCTCGCGGAACAAGCGCGAGGCGAGTTCCCGCGTCTCCGGATCGCGGCGGGTGGCGACCGCCAGTTTGCACGCCAGTCCGAAGTCCGCCGGATGATCGAAGCTCGCCCGCTCTAACAATAGGCGTGCCTGCCGTGGATCGTCGGCCACAAGCCATTCATCGGCGAGCTTGCTGAAATCCTCGGAAGAGCCGCCCTGGATTTTCAACAGCTCGCCGGCATGGAAACGGGCGGGCTCGGGCCGCTCGCGCAGCCGATAGAATTTCGCCAGCGTCTGATGGGCCAGCGCCTGGCGGGGATGGATCGCCAGCACCTCCTTGAGCACGGCCTCGCCCTCAGCATCCCGCTTGGCGGCGAGCAACAGAATCCCTAACCGTGTCCGCAACTCCAGCGATGAGGGCGCGGCCTCGACGTGGCGCATCAGGATACCCATCGCCTGGTCCGGACGATCCGTGTCGTGGAAATGATCGGACGCCGCGCGGGCGAGCGCGGGGATTTCAGGATGAGCCTCGACGGCACGGAGAAACCGCTGGTCCACCTTTTCACGGGCGGCGGCGTCATCGGCCGCAGCCATGCTTCGGGACAGCGATGCATGCAGGAGAACCGACGTAGGATCGTCCGGTGACAGTTGCTCTAGCAGCTCGACCTGCCGAGGCTTGTAAGCGGCCGACTGCGCATGCCGGAACAAGCGGCGGATGAGCTGGGGATGTCCGGGGTTGCGGGTGAGCGCTGCTTCGAGCGTGTCATCTGATAGCTGGATGGCCAAGCTGTCGCCGTTGCTTTGCTGGTCGAGGAAATCGGCGTAGGCGAGCTGGATTTCAAGATCCTCCGGGCGGGCGGCGGCGAGCTCGCGGTAGAGTTTGATCGCGGCGGAGCGGTCGCCATCGGCCATCCGGGCGCTGACAGCCCTGCGGACGAGTGGAAGCGCGGTGGGATCGGCAAGCCGCGCTTTTTCGAACCGGAGCGAGGCTTCCGCCGCATCACCGCGGGATTCCGCCAGCACGCCGAGCGCGAAATCCAAGTGAGAATTTTCCGCAGCGAAGAGCGATGCCGCGAGTAGCAGGAAAATGCCTAGATTTCGAATCACGGGCGATGGATACCATTTGCCGCCGTCGCCGTCGAAGGATTGTTATGCGCCGACAGTGGCTATATGGGCGAACTTGTCGTCGATGAATTTCAGCACCAGTTCTTCGACGGCATCGTTCTTGAGGCGCTCGACGACATCCACGGAGAAGCCGCGGGCGATGAGTTGGCGGGCGTTGGCGGGATCGATGCCGCGGGCGCACAGGTAGAAGATTTCCTCGTCGCTGATTTGGGAGGAAGTGCTGCCGTGCGAGCATTTCACCTGGTCGGCATTGATCTCGAGGCCCGGCATGGAATTGGCTTCGCAGGTGTCGCTCATCAGCAGATTGCGGCAGGTCTGATAGGCGTCGGTGTGGTGAGCGTCCTTATCGACGAAGATGAGGCCGGAGAAGATAGTTCGGGAGTCGTCGTAGAGGGAATTTTTGTACAACAGATCCGAGTAAGCGCCTTCCGAAACGTGATGCTGGAACGTGCGCTGGTCGTATTCCTGCTCGTGCGACGGGATGCTGACGGAAAGCATGTCCGAACGCGAACCCGGGCCTTCGAGGCGGGAGAGCGATTCATTGCGCGCCCACGAGCCGCCGGTGTTGAGGATGAAGCCGGTGGTCGAGGCGTCGCGGAACGCTGCGGTTTCATTGATCTGGATGACGCGGGTGACCTCGTTGAACGCTTGGATGGCGATGTAATCCAACTTCGAGTTCAGGCCGGCACAAAGATCGTTGAAGGCGATGGCGAGACCGGGTTGCGAATCATCGGCCGAGCGGAAGATATCCACGACGCGGACTTTCGAACTCTTGCCGGTGACGATCAAGGTGTGCGGGAAGATGACGGTGTTTTCCCCGGTGATCCAATGATGCACCTCGATGGTTCCTTCCACTTCGACTTTGTCGGAAACGTGAACGAACAAGCCGTTCGTCAGTGACGCTTCATGCAGCGCTGCGAACTTGGCGGAGCCGAGCCGGGTTTCCTGTTTCATGAAATGCGCCTGCACCAGATCGCTGTGAGAGACGAGTGCCTCGGCGAGCGGCAGGCAGATGACGCCTTCTGGTAGATGGGATTCCACATGCACCAACTCGTCGTTGACGAAAATCAACTTGGCCGCGGGCGACTCAAGTCCGTTTGACCGTGCGATCAAATCATTGGCACCACTAACCGGTGCTTTCTGGAAGCTGGAGAAATCGAGCTGTTTGATGCTTGAGAAGCGCCAAGTTTCATCCCCGCGTTTCGGAGCGGGAGTGGCAAGGAAACGCTGCCAAGCGGACTGTTGGCGGGCGGTGAACCACGCGGGCAGATAGGTGGGAGTTTCCGGCGCGGAGTCGAGTAGGGATGGCATTTCGAGAGTGGAGGACATGGGAAAGTGGAAGGTGGGCGAGTAATGTTGCGTTTATAAATCGATATCTTCCAGCAGGCCCAGATCGATCAAGTCTTTGCCCCTGCCGGTAGCCTTTTTGTTGATCCTTAAATCCGAGAGGCAAATGAATGGGAGATCGATTCCCGCATGATGAATAATTGACCTGCGCGGATAGGCGTCGTCAAAGTCAATACCTTTGATGTGAACCAGGATATCGATTCGAAGCGGTTCAAGGCCGAACTGGCTCATGCGGTCATCTTCAAGGAAGTTTTCTTCCCTAATCTCGGGAAGCGGACCGAAAAACGCATGGAGAGCTTTGACAATCCGTTGGGCATTTTCAGGGGACTTCTGGACAAAAAAGTCGATGTCACCCGTATAACGGGGGCGTCCGTAAGCTGCAACCGCGTATCCACCGATGATCATGAAATCAACTTGATGGGATAGAAACGATTCGATGAACTCTTTGAAGTCGCGGTGCAGTTCCAGTTTCGGGGCCATACATTTGTGATCTAATAACTTCAAGGGCGCAGAGTCGTTCCTGAGGAGTTTTTGTCAGCCAATAAGCGAGGCTTCTTTCGTCGTCTCCTGCCACTGGAACGATCCGAACGACCGTGCGGTCCATACGATTTGAAGAGGACATGGTTTGGTTTCAGATGATGGTTTATCCTACGCTGCCTTCCATTTCCAGATCGATGAGGCGCTTGAGTTCCACCGGGTATTCCATCGGGAATTCGCGGACGAGGTCGTTGATGAAGCCGTTGACAGCGAGCGACATGGCCTGGCCCTGGTTGAGGCCGCGTTGTTGCATGTAGAAAAGCATGTCTTCGGAAACCTGGCTAACCGATGCTTCGTGCTGAGTCGCGTGGCGGTTGCCTTTGACCGTGATGGCGGGGTAAGTGTCGGTGCGGCTGTGGCTATTGATGAGCAGCGCGTCGCATTCGGTGTTGTTTTTGCAACCCTTGAGATGTTTCGGAATGAAGACTTGGCCGCGATAGGTGGAGCGTCCTTCGCCGACGGAGATGGACTTGGAAACGACGTTGGAAGTCGTGTCATCGGCGGCGTGGATCATCTTCGCGCCGGTGTCCTGGTGCTGTCCGGTGTTGGCGAGGGCGATGGAAATGACCTCGCCGCGGGCGCGCTTGCCTTTCATGATCACGCCGGGGTATTTCATCGTTAGACGCGAACCGATATTGCAGTCGATCCACCGGACTTCCGCGTCTTCCATCGCGATGCCGCGCTTGGTGACGAGGTTGAAGACGTTGGATGACCAGTTTTGCACGGTGACGTATTGGATCTTCGCGCCCTTGAGTGCGACGAGCTCGACGACGGCGGAGTGCAGCGTGGCGGTCTCGAATTTCGGCGCGGTGCAGCCTTCCATATACATCAGCTCGGCACCTTCATCCGCGATGATGAGGGTGCGTTCGAACTGACCAAAGTTTTCCGAGTTGATGCGGAAATAAGCTTGGAGCGGTTGCTTGAGCTTCACGCCTTTCGGGATGTAGATGAATGAGCCGCCGGAGAAGACCGCAGAGTTGAGCGCGGAGAATTTGTTATCTCCGGTGGGAATAACTTTGCCGAACCACGGGCGGAAAATCTCCTCGTGCTCCTTGAGACCTTCGGTCGAGTTGCAGAAGATGACACCTTGCTTGGTGAGTTCTTCCTTGACGTTGGAGTAGGCGGCCTCCGAGTCGAACTGGGCTTCCACGCCGGCGAGGAACGCGCGTTCCTGTTGGGGAATACCGAGGCGCTCGAAAGTTTCCAAAACGTCGGCAGGGACATCATCCCACGAGCGTTTTGGTTTCTCGCCGTCTGATAGGTAATAGCGGATGACGTCGAAATCGATGCTCTCAAGATCCTTGGTCGCCCAGTTAGTGGGCATTGGCTTGTCTTGGAAAACTTTCAGCGCCTTGTGACGGAATTCACGAACCCAGTCCGGGTCGTTCTTCACATTGGAAATGTAATCGACCGTAGCGGAAGTCAGGCCGCGGCCGGCGTCGAACTTGTTGCGCTCGGGAAAGGTGAAATCTCCCTTGGTGCGGTCGATGTCGATCGCCTCGCGGGTCTCCAGATCGAGGACGTCAGTGGTGTCGTAGGACATGGTGAAGAGTTTGTTAGTGGGAAGTTTTCAGGGATGAAAACGAACATCAAGCAAGTGCCGGCTCCTTGAGGAACTCGTAGCCTTTTTCCTCTAGCTCCAGAGCAAGTTCCGGGCCGCCGGAGCGGACGATGCGGCCCTCGGCCATGACGTGGACGTGGTCCGGTTTGATATAGTCGAGCAGCCGTTGATAGTGGGTGATCAGGAGGAATCCGCGGTCGGGCGAGCGCATGGCGTTGACTCCTTTGGCGACGATTTTCAGGGCATCGATGTCGAGGCCGGAGTCGGTTTCATCGAGGATGACGTATTCGGGCTCGAGCATCATGAGTTGGAGAATTTCGTTGCGCTTCTTTTCGCCGCCGGAGAATCCTTCGTTCACGGCGCGGGCGGTGAACTTGCGGTCCATTTCCAACAGATCCATTTTCGAATAGAGGTTCTTGTAATAGGCGACCGCGTCGATTTCCTCGCCCTTCGGCAAGCGGGCTTGCAGCGCGGCGCGGATGAAGTTGGCATTCGAGACGCCGGGGACTTCGGACGGGTATTGGAAGGCCAGGAAAATGCCGCCGCGCGACCGTTCGTCCACGGGCTTGCCGAGGATTTCCTCGCCGTCTTGGGTCACCGAGCCGGAGGTCACGACGTAACCTTCGTGGCCGGCAATCACCTTCGAGAGGGTGGATTTGCCGGAGCCGTTAGGCCCCATGATGGCGTGGATTTCGCCCTTCGGGATGTCGAGGGTGACGCCTTTGAGGATTTCGGTGCCGTCGTCGAGAGTGGCGTGGAGGTCTTGGATGTGCAGGCTCATGTGGGGAAAATTTGAGATTTGAAAGTTGAGATTAAATGCCGGGGAATTTGCCGCGGAGGGTGATTTCGACGTCTTCGATCACGGCTCCCGACGGGAGGTTGAGGACATCGGCCAAGCAGGCACCCGGCTTGAAAGTCACGTCATGGATCACCCCGGTCACTTCGTCGTGGAAGTGGCCGTGCTCGCTCAGATTCGGGCAGTAGCGCGACGATTCGCGCTCGAAATTCACCTGGCGGATGATTCCGTGTTGGACGAGCGCTTCGAGGCAGTTGTAAACCGTCGCCAGCGAAATGTTCGGCAAGCGGTCCTTGACGCGCATGAAGACGTCGTTCGCGGTCGGGTGGTTCCGCTCCTGTTGGAGGATCCGGTAAACTTCCTGGCGCTGACGCGTCATTCGCAAGCCGGAGATTTCATCAGGGATCTCCATTTCGGCGGAAATGTCTGGAGTGTGGTTGACCATCGCGGCGGCAACCTAGAGTTGAGGGGAGCAAGATCAAGAATAATTCCAATTATAATTCTTTGGAATTTGGCCTCTCCGAATGACCTTCGGGGCGACGAAATTATTTTTTCCAGAGGTACACCCAGCGCTCGGAAACCACCTTGCCGCTTTCGTCCTGGAGTTCGCAAGTCATGTCCATGTCGGCCAAATCCTTGGGCGGCTCGAGTACGAAGAACGCCCGCAGAACCTGCGGCATGTGGAGCTGCGGGCTGCGGCCCAAGCCGGCGGGAAGGTCATCGACGTTCGGCATGCTGATGTCGGTTAGGCCGACGTGAACGATCTTCACCGCCTGTTGGTTCACGGTGACGGCGGGTTTCCACTTCGAGATGTCGTCCCATTTCGGATCGCCTGTTTTCAGCTCAGGCTGGAGCGGTTTCGCGAAGTCGATGGTCATCAGGATTTGATCCGGCTTTTGCACGGGATTTCCCGAACGCGTGGCCCGGACGGTGAACAGCCCGCTCGGTGCGGGTTCCCGCATCCAGCGCAAGCGATAGTGAAAACGGGCGGTCTTGCCGACTGCCAGCGTCGGCTGCGGCTCCCAGACGAGGATCACGTTGTCGTTCGTTTCATCGATGGTCGGCATCTCGATCAAATGGAGTCGCCCGAGATCGAATCCTTCCAACGGCTCCACTCGCACGCTCGGCCGGTTGTGGTATCCGGCCTCGGTATCCTGATAGGAGGAAAACGCCCGGTCGCGCTGCAAGAGTGACCACGAGCGCGGTTTTTCCAACGTGAAAACGCAGTGGCGGAATTGGTCCTTGGTCGTTTCCAGCGGGCGGTAGTGGAGATTCCCGCTGCCGAGTTCCATCAGCAGGCCATCGCTGTCGTGGACTTCCGGGCGGAAATCGAAGGGCCGGGGATGGGTCCCTTCGCCGAACCAGAACATGCTGGAAAACGGCGCGATCCCGAGCTGCTGGACCGGCCGCCGCAGCGTCAGCTCGGCCACCACGTCCATGACCGTCTCCGGCCCGGGCGTAATCGTGAACTGATACGCTCCAGCCACGCTTTCACCGCTGAGCAGGGCGCTCACCTTGAGGGTATTTGAATCCTTCGCCGGTTTTTCCAGATAGAATTCCGAGAAATCCGGGAACTCCTCGGGCACTCCCGGCAGGCCGCTGTTGATCGAGAGTCCGCGTGCGGAAAGCCCGTAAGGCGCGTCCTTCGGGATCGCCCGGAAATAGCTGGCACCCATAAAAACCAGGAACTCGTCCATGTAGTCCGCCTTGTTCAAATGGGTGCGCGCCCGCCAGCCGGCGTAGCCCGGCGGCGGCGGCGTCCCGGCAGGAACTTTTTGTTTCCCGTAATTGAAAAGACTCTGATCGAACTTGAGTGGCTCGGATTTGCCGCCCGTGACTTCATGGAGCTTGACCATCTTCTTCGCAGTCCATCCGGGGTGAAAAAAATCGATGGAAAAGGCCGCTTTTTCCGCCGCCCACAAGCCAGAGTCCATCTGGAAACGAATGTCGCGGTGCTGGTCGTAAGTCAGGTTTTTCCAATAGTCCGCCAGGGCCAGCTTCGGCTCGGAGTACGGTGCCGCCGCCATGTTGCGGGCCTTCGCGCAGAGTGACTCGAACGAGAAATCCTCAGCGGCGGAGAGGCCGGCCGAACAGACGAGGAGCAAACACCCGGCAAGTGGAAGAGGACGGTGAAAACGCATGGCGCACCCATGCCAGACATCCGCCAGCTTGGCAATAGCGTCACGGATGCCGGTTGCCCAGCGCCTGCGCCAGGCATGAGCGCCGCCGGTTGCTTCAATAGGAGAGTCAAGGCAGCGGGGTTTTGAAAATCCGCTGGATTCGCCGGATTTGCGGTGCCGTTCCCCGTGGTTGACCCCACCAAAGGCCATTGCTAGCGTCCGCGCCCCGTCATGAGCGCCGCCCCGAATTACAAAGACACCCTGACCCTGCCGCAAACGACTTTCCCGATGCGCGGAGATCTGGTGCAGAACGAACCCGCCCGCCTCGAGCGTTGGGAAAACGAGGGCCTTTACGAGAAAATCCTCGCCCGTCGCCGCGCGCAAAATGCTCCGGAATTCATTCTCCACGACGGCCCGCCCTTCGCCAATGGCGACGTCCACATGGGCACCGCGCTCAATAAGCTACTCAAGGATCTGGTGGTGAAATCGAAGACCATGGCCGGTTTCGCCGCGCCGTTCGTGCCCAGTTGGGACTGCCACGGCCTGCCCATCGAGTTCAAGGTCGTCAAGGAAACCGCCGGGCTTGAGCCTGCGGAAATCCGCCGCCGCTGCACCGATTTCGCTTTGAAATTCATCGACATCCAGCGCGGCTCCTTCCGCCGGCTCGGGGTTTTCGGCGATTGGAACAGCCCGTATCTCACGATGGACCCCAGCTACGAGGCGAGCATCCTGCGGGTCTTCGCGAAGCTCGTGAAAAACGGTTCGATCTATCAGGCGAAGAAGCCGGTCCAATGGTCTTACGGCGCGCAGACCGCCTTGGCTGAGGCCGAGGTCGAGTATGCTGACAAGGAAAGCCCCGCCATTTTCGTGAAATTCCCGCTCGTCACCGGCGATCTGGCAGGCACCGCAGCGATGGTGATTTGGACCACCACCCCGTGGACGCTTCCGGCCAACCTTGGCATCGCCGTGCATCCGGAATTCACCTACGTCGTCGGCCGGTTTCAAAAGGACGAGCACGAGGAGACGCTCGTGATCGTCCGCGAACTCGTCCACGAATTCACCGCCAAGACCGGCTTTGTTCTCATCAAGCCACTCGATGAAATCCGCGGCCGCCATTTCGACGGACTCGAAGCCAAGCACCCGTTCCTCGACCGCACGTCCAAGCTCATCCTCGCCAACTTCGTCACCACCGAGACCGGCACCGGAGCGGTCCACATCGCTCCCGGCCATGGCTCGGATGACTATGCGGCCGGCCAGCAAAACGGCCTCGCCGTGCTCTCGCCCGTCGATGACGCCGGGAAATTCACCGCCGAAGTCGGCCTTGACGAACTCGTCGGCACGCACGTTTTCAAATCCAACGACCGCATCATCGAGATTCTCGGGGACACCGGCCACCTGCTCGGCCGTGAGGTTTACAAGCACTCCTACCCGCATTGCTGGCGCTCGAAAACGCCGATTATCTTCCGCGCCGTCGAGCAATTCTTCATCTCGCTCGAAACCCTCCGTGGCGAGGCCTTGACGGAAATCGACAAGGTCGAATGGCTCCCCGCCTGGGGCCGCAATCGGATCCACGGCACCGTCGAATCCCGCCCGGATTGGTGCATCTCGCGCCAACGCACCTGGGGCGTGCCTTTGCCGGTTTTCTTCGATGAAAACGGCAAAACGATCCTCTCCCCCGAGCTCGCCACCAAGGTCGCCAACCTCGTCGAAAAGCACGGCACGAACATCTGGTTCGAAAAATCCGATGCCGAACTCGCCGCTCTGCTAGGACTGCCCGCCGGGGTGAAAAAATGCCGCGACACGCTCGATGTCTGGATCGATTCCGGCTGCTCCCACGCCGCCGTGTTAGACGCGCATCCGCAGCTCCATTGTCCGGCCGATCTCTATCTGGAAGCCACCGACCAGCATCGGGGTTGGTTCCAGAGTTCGCTGATGTTGAGCACCGGCTACCGTGGCCACGCTCCTTACAAGACGGTGATGACTCACGGCTTCGTCGTCGATAAGGACAAGAAGAAGATTTCCAAGTCCGATGCCGCAAAGTCGGGCAAGCCCACGGATGCCGCTCATTTCTACAACCAATACGGCGCCGATATCGTTAGACTCTGGGTTTCCTCCGTGGACTGGCAGAACGAAGTGCCTTTCGGTGAAGACCTCTTCAAACAAGTCGCCGAACCCTACCGCCGCCTGCGCAACACCCTGCGCATCCTGCTGGGAAACCTCGATGGCTTCGACCCGAACGGAGCACTGGCTTCAGCCGGCCCGGAGTACACGCTTCTGGATCGCTGGATCCTCGAGCGCCTTCACGCGGTCACCGCCGAGTGTCTGGCAGCTTACGAGGCCTACGAATTCCGCAAGGTCTTCAACGCGCTCAACCAGTTCTGCACCGCCGACCTATCCGCCATCTACATTGATGCGACGAAAGACCGCATGTATTGCGATGCCGCCGATTCCCCGCGCCGCCGCGCCTCGCAAGCCGCGATGCATGAGATTTTCACCGGCATCGCCAAGTTGTTAGCGCCGATCCTCGCCTTCACCGCCGACGAGGCATGGGAACACGCCGCGTTCACCACTGGCACCGTGCATGAACAGGATTTCCCCGAGGCCAACACCGCGTTCGCTCCGGGCGAGGCGACCGGCCAGGTGAACCGTCTTTTCGAAATCAAGTACGCCATCCAGACCGCCATCGAAGGCCGCATCCAGGCCAAGGAATTCACCCGCAACAACGAGGCGGATGTCGCTCTAACGATTCCTGCCAATGACGCCGCCCTGTTGGAAATGCTCAACGACCGCGACTTCGCCACCGAGTTCTTCATCATCGCCGGTCTAACTGCCACGGTGGGCGGTGAACTCGCGGCCACCGCCCGCAAGACGGAGCTTTGCCTGTGCCCGCGCTGCCGGAAGCACGAGCCGCTGCTAGAGAGCGGGATCTGCGGACGTTGCGATGAAGTTTGTAGCGGCGGTCTGTGACCGTCGCATCTCAACCGCTGGCGGTCGCAGATCGCCGTTACAATCATGACCTTTAAGCACCTCCTCCTCTTCCTCACGCTCCCGCTTTACCTGCTCGACCAGGCCACGAAGTTCTGGACCGTGGGGAAATTCCCGCCACCGTCGTCGTTTGAAAATTTCGACATCCCGGTCATCAAAAATTTCTTCCGTCTGGTCCGCGTCCACAACCAGGGAGTCGCCTTCGGGTTTGGCAATGGCACCGCGTGGGCTCCCGTGGTGTTCCTGTTCGTGCCGGTGTTCGCGTTGACGATGATTCGTATTTTTTGGAAAAAAGGCGTCTTCAATCACCCGCTCTCCAAGGTCGCCGTCGCGCTGCTGCTGTGCGGGATCTTCGGCAATCTAACTGACCGGCTGGTCCAAGGATTCCTGCTCGACGAGTTCAAGTCCGCCAGTCTCTGGCATCGTCTGGCAGAAGGCTACGTGGTGGACTTCATCGCGCTCAAGCTGCCGCTTTACGACAAGCTCGTCCCTAGCAGCGGCGGCTGGTGGCCGGCCTTCAACGTGGCGGACTCCTGCATCTGCATCGCTGCAGTTCTGTTATTCATCGGGGGCCTCCGCGACGAGCAGCTCGCGAAGAAGGCTTGAAGTCTTCCGCAAGTAGTCCCGGCTTCAGCCGGTCTTGAGCGTGAGAAGACCGCTTGAAAGCGGGACTACGAACGAAGAAAATTTCAAAAATCTTCCCTTCGTTTTTGCCGACAATTCGCCGCCAACTACTAAATGTGTCATAGTTTTCAGATTGACGCTACCACATGTACGCGTAGGCTTCGCGACGTTGCTATTCATTTCCATCCATGCGTTGCGTCCAATGTGGTTCTCTCAAAGACAAAGTCCTCGATTCCCGCTCATCGAAGGACGGGACGACGATTCGTCGGCGCCGGGAGTGCTTGAAGTGCAGCTACCGCTACACGACCTACGAGCAGATCGAGCGCACCGAGCTGCGGGTGGTGAAGCGGGATGGCACGCGCGAGTCGCTCAACCGCGAGAAGCTGATGAGCGGCTTGATCAAAGCCTGCGAAAAGCGCCCGGTGCCGATGGACCGGCTCGACCGCGCGGTGGAGGAAATTCTAACCGACCTGCACAAGGACCATCTCAGCGAGGTGCCGTCCGCGATCATCGGCGGCAAGGTGATGGACAAGCTCCATCAGATCGATCCGGTCGCCTACGTCCGCTACGTTTCGGTTTACCGCCAGTTCGAGGACGTCAACGAGTTCATCGCGGAAATCCAATCGCTCTCCCGTCGCGCGGCCCGCGATCCGTTCCAGCGCCGCCTGTTCAAGGACTGACGGAAATCCCATTTCACTGACTCCCCCTAACCCTCACCCACTTTTCCTTTTCCCCTCCTCAAAATCACCCAGTGATCGCACTCATCGGCAATCGACCCGCCCTCCAAATCGGACCCTATCAAGTGATCGAGTACGATACCGCGTGGCTGGACGACGCCTTGCGGCGGGCGGCCGTGGCGGCGGATCATGAGGATTTCCCCTTCGTCGAGGACATCCGCAGTGGCATCGTCCAGTACTTGGAAAGCAAGTGCCCGCTCAAGTTGCTGCGCCTGGAGGATCTCTTCGACCGGATGCGCAAAATGTTGGTGAAGATCGGCTGCGAGCGCATCGCCGAGAAACTCGAGCCGCTTGCCCCGCCGGTGACCGTCTCGCTCGTTAAAGCGGCGATGGAATCGGGAAATGGCTTCGAGCTTGGGTTCTTCGAGACGCTGCGCGGGGAACTCAACGCGCTCCGCGCGGCCGGAGCCGAGGAGATCCGCTTTACCGGCCTGCGCGAGAGCGCGATGGTTCTGCGCGGTGCCTCCAAGTGGAACAAGCACTGCGAGGAGCTGCTCGCGGAAATCCGCGCATTCCTCACCGCCTGGGACCGCGACCAGCCGAAGACCGACCGGCAACTGCGGGTCTGCGTGGAGAGCGAGAGTTGAGGCTCCCCGCCCCGAGGCTTGACCCCGCGCCCGTGGCGTGCATCTTCCGCCCCCGATGATTTCCGTTCAGTCACTTCGCGTTGAATTCGGCGCCCGCGTCCTCTTCAACGACCTCGCCTTTTCCGTCCAGCCGCGCGAGCGCATCGCCTTCGCCGGCCACAACGGCGCGGGCAAGTCCACGCTCATGAAATGCGTGGCGGGGTTGATCCGGCCGACTTCGGGACAAATCCACGCACCGAAAGGCACGCGCATCGGCTACTTGCCGCAGGAAGGGATTCACGTCAAAGGCCGCACGTTGTGGCAGGAAACCGAATCCGCTTTCGGCGAAACGATGGCGCTCAGCGAGAAGATCGACCGGCTTTCCCACGAGCTCACGAAGCTCGATCCGCGCTCGTCGCCGTATGGCGACATGCTGGAGGAAATCGGCGAGCTCGAGTTGCTGCTAGATGCCACCGACCCGGCGCGGATGAAGCCGCGGATCGAGTCGGTGCTCAAGGGCCTCGGTTTCCAACAGAAAGATTTCACCCGCGATTGCTCGGAGTTTTCCGGTGGCTGGCAAATGCGGATCGCGATGGCAAAGCTGTTTCTCCAAGAGCCGGAAGTCCTGCTGCTAGACGAGCCGACGAACCACCTCGACATCGGCACCCAGATCTGGGTCGAGCAATATTTGGTCAACTACCCCGGCGCGATCCTGCTCATTTCCCACGACCGCGCGCTGCTAGACACACTCTGCACGCGGACCATCGCCTTCTCCCACGGCCGGGCCGAGGAGTATGCGGGAAACTTTTCCTACTTCGAGCGCGAGTCGGTTTTGCGCAAGGAAATCCGCCTCAAGCAATACACCGCCCAGCAGCGCGAAATCGCCGAGAGCCAGCGCTTCATCGACCGCTTCCGCGCCTCCGCTAACAAGGCGACGCTGGTGCAATCCCGCATCAAGTTGCTCGCCAAGGTCGAGCGGATCCCGGCACCCGAGCAGGACGACGCGGTGATGAATTTCAAATTCCCGCCGCCGCCGAACTCCGGCCACACGGTGGCGAAACTCGAAGGGGTGGCGAAAAGCTACGGCGCACTCAACATCTTCAACGGCTTCGATTTTGAAATCAACAAGGGTGAGAAATTCGCTATCGTCGGACCTAACGGCGCGGGCAAATCCACCTTCTGCCGCCTGATCACCGCGCAGGAGCAGCCGGACGCCGGTGCCCACACCTTCGGCCACAAGGTCGCCACCTCGTTCTTCTCCCAGAACCACGCCGACGAGCTTGACCCGAATCTATCCGTGCTCGAAACCGTCGAAGCAGCCGCATCGCGTGAGTCCATGCCGCACGCGCGGAACCTGCTAGGCTGCTTCCTCTTCCGCGGCGACGATGTCTTCAAGAAGATCGGCGTCCTATCCGGCGGCGAGCGGTCGCGCGTCGCCCTCGTCTGCATGCTCCTGCGCCCTGCGAATTTCCTCATCCTCGACGAGCCGACGAACCACCTCGACATGCAATCGCAGGACGTCCTCCAGCGCGCGCTCATCGACTATCCCGGCAGCGTCATGATCGTTTCCCACAACCGGGACTTCCTTGACGCGCTGGTCAGCAAGACCCTCGAATTCCGGCCCGGCGAGCAACCGGTCCTCTACGCCGGCAACATCACTTACTACCTGGAAAAATCCGCCGAGGACGAGGCCGCGAAGAAGGGGATCGCTCCCCGGCTAACAACCACTGCCTCAGCCGCTCCCAACGGCTCGTCGCGCCAGTCGGTTCCCGGCGTCAACCGCAAGGAACAACGCCGGATCGAAGCCGAGCAACGCGAAATCCGCTCCAAAGTCCTCAAGCCGTTAGAAACTGAGTTCACCGCGCTCGAGGCCAAAATCGCCGAGCTGGAAGGCGCGCAAGCCACGCTCACCGCGCAACTCTCCAGCGAAGAAGTGGGCAACAATCCCGGCAAGCTCCGCGAGGTGACCAACGCCGTGGACAAGCTCGCAAAATCGTTAGAAGTCAGCTATTCCCGCTGGGGTGCGCTGTCCGAGGAGATCGAGCGCCTTCGCGCGAAGCACGGCATCGAAGCCTGATAGAATGTGTCCCGGCTGTCTCAGCCGGGCGAAAATCCAGCCCTGCTCGGTGCGTTGAAAGCCATCCCGCGCCACCGGAAAAGACTCGTGGCGGGAACCGCCGCAGCCCCTGTTGAATGCTTGTGCTCGATTACCGGGACTGGTTCTATCGACTGGGTTCCGAGAATCTGACGGGGAATACATTAGCTCTTAACCGGGAAAACCTTGTGCCCCGGTGATTTGCGGCAAGGATTTCCACCGAAATCCGTCACGAGCCGTCATTCATGAATGACAACGGACCCGGACGCCACGCCTCACCCCCATGTCG
The DNA here is from genome assembly GCA_031371325.1 of Akkermansiaceae bacterium. Classification (GTDB taxonomy): domain Bacteria; phylum Verrucomicrobiota; class Verrucomicrobiia; order Verrucomicrobiales; family Akkermansiaceae; genus Luteolibacter. Next base: position 29,169 of record JANMJJ010000038.1, read on the forward strand.
CTCATTTCCAAACATCTTCCGATCCTCGTTTTTCTCGCAATCTTCGCTCCAGCGTCCGCCGGGATCGATTCCGGCGGCGGCATGTCCTCAGACGGGATCTTTCTCAGTCACTCCTCCATCGGCGCTTCGTTCGCGACCCTCACCATTCAGGCGGGCGCGACCCAAAACCATCCCGGACTCATCGAGGTCAATTATCCCGTGACACCGTCATCTGTCACGGACATCGATGAAAACGGCCTGCCTGATGGCTGGGAAATCCAAAATTTTGGGTCCTTGGGCGTCGATCCCGTCGCTGATGCCGACCTCGACGGTACCAGCAACCTGCTGGAATACCTCGCGGGAACGAATCCGAGCCGCTCGTCCTCCGTGTTCCGCCCGCAAGGTACCTACACCGGCGGCTTGTTCCAAATGTCCGTCCCGACGGTTTCCGGCAGGAACTACCAAATCTGGGTCTCCCGCGACCTGCAAAGCTGGACCCTGCAAAACACCCTTAGCGGCGACGACACCACGCAACCCTTCGAGTTTGACGAAACCACCATCACCTCCGGCCCGCTCCAAAGCAGCAGCCATCCTTCCAACTACTTCTTCCGAGTCCAAATCCTGATCCCCCTGATTCCATGAAAACAATCCCCCGCCTGCTCTCCCTCGCCGTCCTGCTCGGCATTGTGCAAGTCACGCCCGCCGCCACGCCATCCGCCATCAACTATCAAGGTCGACTCACCAATGCAGCTGGCGTCCCGCAACAGGGTGACCGGGCCATGGGCGTCAAAATCTATGATGCGACCACCGGCGGCACCCTGCTCTATTCGGAAACCGTCGGCAACGTGGCGGTTGATGCCAATGGCGTCTATGGATTCCAGTTCGGGTCTGGCACTCCGGGAAGCTTCGCCAACGTGCTCGCCGCATCCGCCGAGCAATGGCTGGAACTCATGGTGGACGGGGTGGCCCAAGTGCCGAGGCAAAAAATCCTGGCCGTGCCATTCGCCTTGTTAGCGGGCGGGCTTCCCGTTGGCACCGTCTCTTCCTCAATGATTGCCAACGGCGGGGTGAATCCGGAAGACCTTTCACCAAGCGTGGCGGCCTCAATCGCGGCGGGCTCCGCCTTGCCGGGCGCTACCGACATCGTCACCGCGCTCGGCGGCACCACGGCGGGGCAGAACATCTTCGCGATTGGCAACGGCACCAACGGCTACTTCTTGCAAAGTAACGGCACCGGCGGCGTGACATGGGCGGAAGCTTCAGCACTCTCTAACGCGTCGGTCAACGGCGTGCTTGACGACAACCCAAGCGCCTCTCGCACCTCCCTCGGCCTCGGCACGGCGGCGACCCTTAACTACGGCACCGCTGCTGGCAACTTGGTCAGGCTGGACGCGACCACCGGTAAGCTTCCGTCCGTAGACGGAAGTTTGCTCACCAATATTCCATCGGGAGAGGCACCATTGGGCAATCCCTCCACCACCGGATACATCCTCAGTTCCACCACCGGAGGCACCCGCTCATGGGTCGCCCCTGGTGGTGTTTCCGCCAATGCTGATTTCGCTCTGACCCAAAACAGTGTTTCATCGTTCTCATCGGTCAATTCCGGGGCCGTGGTCGATACTCTGAAATTAAGTGGCGGCGTGGTTCTCGTCGGCAGGTCGGCAGCGACGGGCGGGGTGCTCTGTCAAGACCTCTATAAGGCCCCCACGTCCACAGCCACACTATACGGACTCAACCAACGAATCGACTGGACGCCGAACTCGACGACATCCGGCACAATTGCCGGGGTGTATTCGGGTCTTTATGCCTATGGAGCAAACGATCTGACGGGTTCCGAATCACTCAAAGGGTATGTTGCGTCAGTAACCAACAAGGGAGACGCTAACGTCTATGAAATCGACGGTTATACTACCCACCTTGGCAACCAGACGACCACATCGGGGAGAATACTTACCAACTGTATTGGATTCAAGGCCAATATCCCATCCTGCACCCCGACCGCGCCAATCACCACGGCTTATGGCTTTTACGCGGACAAACAATCCCGGACCGGAGTAACCAACGGTTACGGGTTTTATCAGGCGGATTCTGCTGACATAAATTATTTCAACGGAAAAACCGGAATCGGTGCGCTCCCGACGGCAGCGGACCCGACAAAATTATCGGTGACTAGCACGATTACAGATACAACCGCCCATCGTCAGTCCATAAACATATATAGCACATTTACTCCATCCGGCAATTCGGATACCTATAACTATAATTCGATCTCGATGGCAGCCATTAAAACCGGCAGCGGAACCATGAACGGGTCCAATTCATTCAACGGGTTCAATCTGACGGCGTATCAAAACGGATCAGGAACCGTCGCTGAGATGAATTCGATCTATTTGAAAGGCGGCAACTTGGGCAGCGGCACGGTCACTGCATTTTCCAGCATCAAAATACCGGCTCAGCATCTCGGCGGCGCAGGTTCACCGATCACCAACCTCTATGGAATCAACATCGGGAAACAAAATGGCACCGGAGTAACGAACGCCTACGGGATTTACCAATCAGACGAAGGAGATACGAATGTGTTTGTCGGTAAAACCGGAATCGGCGGCACTCCAAATGCGAACGCGATCCTCGACGCGCAATCCACCACGAAGGCCTTTATGCCGCCGCGCATGACTAAAACCCAGCGGGACGCCATCGCATCGCCAACGGCCGGAATGGTGGTTTACCAAAACGACAACACGCCGGGACTCCGCACCTACAACGGCACCAACTGGATGCGCTACACGGAAACCGCAGACTAAATGACCGTTCGCACCCGTAGGTATGAACCGGGGACATGAATTACACATCTAACTGGGCGAATGCCTTGGAAAAATGTGTCAGGGATGGAACCAAAAATAGCAATTTGTGAGTTTGGTGGGGAGCGGTCATTTTACGGTGACGGAGCTTTGCGGGCAGTTCGAGATCTCGCGCAAGACGGGCCATAAATGGCTTGGGCACCATGCGAAGGCATCTTCCAGCAGTATGGGTCCACCGCGCGATTCGAGAATCGCCGAGCGGAGGCGGTTGCGACGGGTTTGTTCGACGCCTCCCTAGTGTTAGCGCACGCGTTCCAGCAGCCAGGTCAATAGGCCACTGATCGGCAGGCGCTCCTGCTCCATCGAGTCGCGGTGGCGGATGGTGACCGTGTTTTTTAGCTCTTCGCCTTGTTCGCCGAGGGTTTCGAAATCGACGGTGACGCAGAACGGCGTGCCGACTTCGTCCTGGCGGCGGTAGCGGCGGCCCAGCGCACCGCCGTCGTCATAGAAGACATTCATCCACGGCTGGAGCGTTTTTTGAATCTCGCGGCAAATCGCGACCTGCTCCTCGTTTTTCTTCAGCAGCGGGAAAATGCCGACCTTGATCGGTGCCATCCGTGGGACGAATCGCAGCACGGTGCGGACGTCTTCCTTGCCCTTGTCGTCGGTGAGCGGCTCCTCGTCGAAGGCTTCGCAAATGAGCGCGAGCACGGTGCGGTCGCAGCCGGCGGACGGCTCGACGACGTGCGGGAGGAACTTTTCCTTGGTCTCCTCGTCGAAATAAACCAGCGATTTGCCCGCGCCCTTTTCATGCACACCGAGGTCGTAATCGGTGCGGTAAGCCACGCCTTCCAGCTCCTGGATGCCGAACGGGAATTCGTATTCGATGTCGTAGGTTTTCTTGGAATAAAAGGCGCGCTCGCCATCCGGGATGTCGAGGATGTGGAGTTTCTCGCGGGGGATGCCGATCTCGCCATAGAACTTGAGGCGCTCGGCCAGCCACTCGTCGGTGAGACGCAGGCCGTCGTCCGGGTGGCAGAAATACTCAATCTCCATTTGCTCGAATTCGCGCGAACGGAAGGTGAAATTGCGCGGATTGATCTCGTTGCGGAACGACTTGCCGCATTGCGCGATGCCGAAGGGAAGTTTCACGCGGTTGGAATCGAGTACGTTCTTATACTGCACAAAAATCGACTGCGCCGTCTCCGGGCGGAGGTAGGCGATCTGGTCGCCGGTCGCGCCGAAATTTGTTTGGAGCATCAGGTTGAACTGCCGCGGCTCGGTGAGCAGTGAGCCGTTATCCGGGTTGAAACTCGTCGTGCCGGTGACTTCCTCGCGACGCTCTTCGGTCAACTCCAATTCTTTCGGGGAGATCTTCTTATCAGGCATCAGTTCCGCGTAGAACTTCCGCGCCGTCTTGTGCGCCTCGATCGGGTCCTTGCCCGGAGCCACTAACACCGCGAACGCACGCTCGACGCTCCAGCCGGTCGCCGGATGTTTCGCACCGCTAAAATACACCGCCGTGCCGTCTTGAGCCGGGATCTGGTCCGCCCGCAAACGTGCCTTGGAGAGCAAGCAGTCGCACATCGGATCGCTGAATCCGCCGACGTGACCGGAGGAAACCAGCACCTGCTCCATCGTCAAAATCGCGCCGTCCATGCCGAGCACGTCGTCGCGCTCTTGCACGGTTTTGCGCCACCAATAGTCCTTCAAATTCCGCTTCAGCTCCGCGCCCAGCGGGCCGTAGTCCCAGCAACCGTTGAGGCCGCCGTAAAGCTCTCCGGCTTGGAAAATGAAGCCCCGGCGTTTGCACAGTGACACGATTTTTTCCATGCGGGCGGGATCGGTGACATCTTTGTTGGCCATAAATTGAAAGGTTGGGGCGCGAAGCGAAGCAGGCACCGCAGCGGGCGGCAAGACGGGATTACGACAGGCAGAGGGTTTCACAGGGCGGTTGGCAGTAAATGCAAAGAAATCCGCTTTTGCTCCGGCCCCGACAGTCTCAAATCCGTTGCCAGCCACCAGCGATGGAGAAATTGGGATGGGCTGCCGACAAGCGAAAGCCATCGACAACCATGTTTCAACATCGCCTGGTCATCGGAATTCACAGCATCGGCACCTCGATTTGGGCGATCAGCTTGCAGCTCTTGAAGCAGACGTCCCCTAACACCATCCGTTTTTCAAACCGGCCAGATCATCCGGCTTTCAAATCGCGCCCGCAGGTAGCGAGTGCTTCGAAAAAATGGTCGGGCAACCGTGACAGGGTGACGTAATTTGCACGCCGGGCCGGGTGCTAAACCAAGTACGTAGGCTGATTTTTGAAAAAAACTGTGGGTTTGCGGGCGTATCCGGCGATCTTATAACCTCGTCCATGAATTTCCGCCTCAATCACCTTCGCACTTTGGGACTCTTGGCCACCGGCATCCTCGCCAGTTGCGATCCAGCGCCCCCCAAGGATTCCAACAGCGTGGTCGCCGCTGATGGCCAGATGCCAGCCAGCCACGCGGAAGGCGCAAAAATTTCCCTGCCGGAGAAGATCTCCTTCAATGAGCACATCCTGCCGATCCTGTCGGAGAATTGCTACCATTGCCATGGCCCGGATTCCGGCACCCGCGAGCCGAAAAAAGCGCCGCTGCGCCTCGACCGGGTGGCGGATGCTTTCAGCCCGCGCGACGACGATCAACCGGTGATCATCAAGGGCAAACCTTCTGACTCCGCGCTAATCAAACGCATCATTTCGACCGATCCCGACGAGGTGATGCCGCCGCCGAAGAGCCACAAAACGCTCAAGCCGGAGGAAATCGCCATGGTCGAGCGCTGGATCGAACAAGGCGCGGAGTATGAGCCGCATTGGTCATTTGCCCCGGTGAAAAAGCTAGGGCTGCCCGCTGCGGGTGCAGGCTGGGCCGCAAATCCCATCGACCATTTCATCGCCGACAAGCTCGGAAAATCCGCCACCAAGCCCAATCCGCCGGAAGATCCTGCGCGGTTTTATCGGCGCTTGCATTTCGATCTCACGGGACTGCCGCCGGCTCCCGAGGCGATCGAGGCATTTAAAAAATCCGCTGCGGTCGATCCCCAAGCGGCG
>JANMJJ010000164.1:0-16815 GCA_031371325.1 Akkermansiaceae bacterium
ATGGCATCGCGGTCCGGCTGAATTTCGACCATGGGCACCTTGCCGATGGCGTCGAATTCGGTTTCCGCTCCGCCGGGGATGGCACTGAGAACCGTGCGGACTTCGCCTGCTAGGCGTTCGAGCTCGTCGTAATTCTCGCCGTAGATCTTGCACATCAGGTCGGCGCGGGAGCCGGCCATGATCTCATTGAAGCGCATCTGGATGGGCTGCGAGACGAGCAGGTTCTGGCCGGGAACCTGATCGAGCATGCGTTTCCGCATGAGTTCGCCGAGGGCAGCCTTGGTGATCGTTTGGCCGTCGATCTTCCGCCACATCTCGCGGGGGTGGAGCATGACGTAGGTGTCCGAGACATTGGGGCCCATCGGATCGGAGGCGACTTCCGCGGTACCGATCCGGGAGAATACGTCGCGGATTTCGGGAAAATCGCGGCGCAGAATGGTCTCGGATTGCTTTTGGAGATCGACGGACGAACTGAGTCCGGCGCTGCTGCTGCGGATGAACTGGAGGGTGAAATCCCCTTCGTCGAGCTGTGGGATGAACTCGGAACCGAGACGTGAGAAAACGACGAGCGAGAATCCGAAGAGGGCGAACATAGGCACCACGACCAGCCAGCGGAAGCGCAGGCCGAAAGTGAGGAGCGGTGTGTAGAAACGCTTCACGAGGGTGACCAGCCAGTTGTCCTTCTCCTTGATATTTCCACCTAATAGGTAAGAGCAGAGCACCGGCATGAGGGTGAGGGCCAGCACCAGCGAACCGCCGAGCGCGAGCATGACGACGACGGCCATGGGGGTGAACATCTTGCCCTCGATGCCCTGGAGCGCGAGGATGGGCAGATAGACGACGGTGATGATGAGCACGCCGAAGAACATCGGATTCGCGACTTCCTTGGCTGAGCGCAGGACCTCGCGGGCGCGTTCGGCGGGATTGAGCTTGCGGCCCAGCGCGTGTTGTTTCTCGCCGAGGTGGCGGACGATGTTTTCCACCATGACGACCGCGCCGTCGATGATGAGGCCGAAGTCCACGGCCCCGAGGCTCATGAGGTTTCCTGACAGCCCGAGGCGGACCATGCCGGTCATTGCGAAGAGCATGGAAAGCGGGATGACCAGCGCGACGATGAAGGCTGCGCGGAAATTCCCCAGCAGGAGGAACAGGACAACAACCACAAGCACCGCGCCTTCGAACAGATTCCTCTCCACGGTGTGGATCGTGCGGTTCACCAGTTCGCTGCGGTCATAGACGGTCTTGATCGACACTCCGGCAGGCAGCTTGGTCTGGATTTCCTCCAGCTTGGTGCGGACGGATTCGGCGACAAGGCGGGTGTTTTCCCCGGCAAGCATGATGGCCGCGCCGATGAGCGCCTCGTCGCCTTCATGTGTGCTGGCCCCGGTTCGGAACGACGAGCCGACGGCCACGGTGGCGACATCGCTGAGTAAAATGGGCCGGACACCCGCGCCGAATTTCAGGGGGAGTTTCGCAATTTCCTCCGCTGAGGTGACGCGGGTGGGCGCGCGGACGATAAGTTGTTCGCCGCCGAGTTCGATGTAGCCGCCGCCCGCGTTTTTCGTGTTCTGCTCGACCATTTCCGCAAGGTCACTCAGCGAGAGCCCCGCCTCGGCGAGTTTGGCGGGATCGGGCTGGATGATGACTTCGCGCTCGTAGCCGCCGCTGCGGTTGACTTCCGCCACGCCGGTGGTGCCGCGCAAGAGCGGCTTCACCGTGTATTCCTGAATCTGCCATAGCGCCATGAGTTGGGCCTCGCGAGTGGCGGGCTTGTCCTTGGCATCCGGGGAGTAGTCCAGGGTGTAGTAGAAAATTTCGCCGAGTCCGGTGGCGATGGGCGCGAGCTTCGGTGAGAGGCCGGGAGGAAGTTCGTCCAGCACGCCTTGCAGACGCTCGGTGACGAGTTGGCGCGTCCGATAGATGTCCGCGCCGTCCTTGAACGTCATGGTGACCTGCGAGAGGCCGAACTTGGAGAGCGAGCGGAGTTCCACCATTTCCGGCAGGCCGGCCATCTCGCTTTCGATGGGGAAGGTGACGAGCTTTTCCACCTCCTCCGGCGCGAGCGCGGGGACTGCGGTGTTGATCTGCACCTGCGGATTGGTGATGTCCGGCACCGCATCGATGGGTAGCCGTAGCATGGCCCAGGTGCCGACGCCGATCAGGACGATTGTGGCTAACAGGACCGCCATGCGCTGGCGCATGACGGCTTCGAGAAGATGATTCAGCATGGGGTGTTAGTGTCCACAGGTGCAGGCTTTTCCTCCGCGAAGCACTTGCAGCTCCGCCATCCACAGCGACATGACGGGCGTGGTTACGATCTGATCGCCGGAATAGAGTCCGTCGGTGATCTCCACCAGCATGTCATTGGCGACTCCGGTTTTGACGGGAGCGCGCACGTAGAAGCTGCCGTTCACGGTGTAAACGAACGAGCCCTCGGCGGTTTTCAACAACGCGGACACGGGCACGGCGGTGACTCTGCCGATTGATGGAAGCTGGATGGTCCCTTTCCATTCGGTGCTGCTGGAAAGCGCCTCGGTGGTGACGACAGTGACTTCAAGATCGCCGGGAAGACCGAACGGAACCTTGTCCGCGCCGCGAACGATGCCCTTGATCGAGGAGCCACTTCCCGAATGCAGTTGGATTTCCATGCCGGGCTTGATGAGTGCCGCGCGATCCGCGGAAACGGTGCCGTGCGCCTCATGGGCGGTGGTCACGGTTAGATCGAGCTGGATGGCTGAGGCGATTTCCTCCTCGCCGACTTCCACGACGATGAGGCCGATGGATTTCTTCATTTCGTCGGTGAGGGACAAGCCTTCGCCCTTCTTGAATTGCGCGCCGTTCTCCGGAGCTTTTTCCGGCAAGTTGGCGGAGGCGTTCGATTTCTGACAGGAGGTGCTGAGGAGAGATGCGGTGCCCAGGCCAGTTAGAAAGAGAATGAGTGATTTTTTCATGGGAATCATTTGGTGGGGTTTTTCGTAGCGGATGAACCCGCGAGTTGTTCGAGATCGAGCGCGGCGCGGAGGACGGCGAGGCGGGTGGAATTGGTGGCTTCGGTGGCTTCGAGGTATTTGTCCTGCATCTCGATGTAGGTGCTGATCGGGACGGCCCCGAGGCGGTAGTGGCGGTCGGCGAGGTTGGCGGCGTCGGCGAAGGTTTCGAGGGTTCCGGGTTTCCAACCGTCGAGTCGCTTGCGCTGGGTTTCAAGGATCAGCCACGCTTCGGTGATCCCGCGCTCCACCTCGCGGAAGGTGGATTGCAGTGAGGCTTCAGCCTGCAAACGCCGGGCCTCACTGGTGGTGACTGCGGCGCGGCCGTCGTCCCAGACCGGCAGCGGCATCGAAAAGGAAAGGCCGATGATCGTTTCCTGATCGCCCGCGTTTTCGTGGGAAACGGACGGGCCGACGGTGAATGTGGGATAACGCTCGTTCTGGCTCAGCGCGACCTTGAGGCCTTGCTGCTCCAACTCGGCGCGGCGGACGCGGATGGCGTAATTGTTTTGCGCGGCCCGGTTGAGCAACGCGGTGAGTTCGGTGGAGGTAGGAGCGGCAAACTCGGTGCGTTTCACTTGCAGCGGCGAATCGGCGCGGTGGCCCATGAGCTGGTTGAGTTCTAGCAGTGCCTTCTGCATTTCCACTGCTGCCTCGCTGGCTTTGCTCTGGAGCGTGAGTTCCGTGGCTTCGAGGATTTTCGCTTCCAGCAACGGTGCGACTCCGCCGGGTTCGCGTTGGACAATCACGTCCTTCACGCTGGTGATGCGGTCGGCCACGGCAGCGGTGGCAGCGGCGTTTTCCTGTTGCGTGGCTAGCGAGTAACCAAGGATCTTCACCCGTGAGGCAAGGAACGCGCGGAATTGCTCGAGCCCGAGTTCGGCCAGCGCGATGTCGCGGTCGGCAATGGCCTTGCGCAGTCCGAGGCGGCCCGGCCATTCAACCGGCTGGGCAAGCGCGACGGAAAAAGCGACGCCTTCCGCCCGACCGTTGTCTCCGCGCACCTGCTTGTGACCGAGGTCGAGGTTGAGCTCGGGATTCGTTAGTTTTCCGGCGGTGTTGCGACCTGCTTTCGCGACGGCGATCTCGGCTTTGTAAAACTTGAGCTCGGGATTTCCGGCGAGCGCTTGGGTGACGAGTCCGTCGATGGTCACAGCAACGGCAGCAGGCTCAGCACGAGCGGAAAACAGGCTCAAAAGAAAAAGCAAAGTGCCCGCTAACGGGAGATTCCGGAGTGAGCCGGAGGATGAAATTCTGGGTATCATTGGATGAGAGATGGAGCTTGGAGAATGGTGGAACTATGGACGCGAACTCGGATCCAAGGATCGGGACGCGGCGCACCTTTCCTGGAGGTGCGGCAAAAAAAGCCACCCTAACAATGGACGGCTTCACGCGGGGTAACACCCCGGATCAAATATTCCAGACTCCTAGCAGCGCCCGCCGCGCTCGGGGCCAATCGGGGCCACGGATCGGCGCTGACGGCACGTCTGGCTGTGGCACTTCCGTTACGGGACACGGCGGCAAGCACACTTCCAACGTCGCCAACCAGAAAGAAACGGGAAACAGAAGGATCGGGGACGAGGGATTGGTCGCGTCCGGTAGTTTCTTCACATCCATGCAGCAGGAATCGCCCTTCTCAGACGATCCACAGTCCGGACAACATTTGACCTTGCCGTTGGAGGTTTCACCGAAAGTGGCAAACCCAGGAGCAAGAACCTTGTTTTCGAGCAGGCATACCCGCATCGGCGCTGCTGCCGTCGGGATCATGATCCCGAAGCAAATCAGCAGAAAAGTTGCCAGCACCTGTCGCACGGATGGGTATTTCGTGCCACCCGAACGTAGGGTCAAGGCAATAATCCCAATTCAAGCCCGGAGCTTCATCCCCCGCAAACGAAGCGCGTTGGAAATGACCGAGACCGATGACAGCGACATCGCCGCGCCGGCGATCATCGGGCTGAGCAGGGTGCCGGTGATCGGATAGAGGATACCGGCGGCGATGGGGATGCCCGCGAGGTTGTAGATGAACGCGAAGAACAGGTTCTGGCGGATGTTCCGCATCACGGCTTTGCTGGATAGAATGGCCCGCACGATGCCTGATAGATCGCCTTTCACCAGGGTGATGTGGGCGCTCTCGATGGCCACATCGGTGCCGGTGCCCATGGCGATGCCGACATGGGCCTCGGCGAGTGCGGGCGCGTCGTTGATACCATCGCCGGCCATCGCGACACGGCGGCCGCTGGCTTTTAAATCGCGGATGAGCTGAATCTTGTCGGCGGATGATAGACCGGCGTGGATCTCGTCGATTTTCAACACCTTGCCCACCGTGCGGGCGGTGGTTTCATTATCGCCAGTGGCCATGACCAGCCGGATGCCAAGCGCGTGCAACGCGGCGATCGCGGCCGGTGCGCTGTCTTTGATCGGATCGGCGATGGCGAACGTGGCCACCGCCGCTTCACCCCGGGCGACCCAGACGACGGTTTGCGCGTTGCTTTGGCTTTCCCCGGCGGGCGTGGCTAACAAATCAGAAATCGTTGCGCCTTTGGATTCGATGAACGCTTGTTTTCCCACATGCCAGAGTTGCCCGTTCACCTTGCCGGAAATCCCACCGCCGGTGGTGGATTGGAATCCCGCCACTGCCGGAACGGTTAATTTGGCCTCGCGGGCGTGATCGATGATGGCGCGGGCGAGAGGATGCTCGCTGTGGCTTTCAAGGGCAGCAGCGGCGGCTAATGCCTCGTGCTCCATTGAATCAGGAGACGCGGTGAAGCGGGTGACCTTGGGCTTGCCCGCGGTGAGGGTGCCGGTCTTGTCCATCACGAGCGTGTCGATTTTCTCGGTGGTCTCGATGGCCTCGGCGTCTCTAACGAGGATTCCTTCCTGCGCGGCGCGCCCGATCCCGACCATGATGGAGATCGGCGTCGCCAAGCCAAGCGCACACGGGCAAGCGATGATGAGCACCGCTACCGCGTTAATCAGGCCGAGCGCCATCGCGGGTTCCGGTCCCCAGGCGGACCAAGCGATGAAGGTGATCACCGAGGCTAACATCACCCCCGGCACGAAGTAGCCAGCGACGGTGTCGGCGGTCTTTTGGATCGGTGCCCGGCTGCGCTGAGCCTGGGACACCATCTGGACGATCTGCGCGAGCAGGGTATCGGCCCCGACCTTGCCGACGGTCATCACGAAGGAGCCGGTCTGATTGATGGTGGCCCCGACCACTGCGTCGCCGGTTGCCTTTTTCACGGGCAGCGGCTCGCCGGTGATCATGGATTCATCGATGCTGCTGGAGCCTTCGAGGATCGCGCCATCGAGCGGGATTTTTTCGCCGGGCTTGACCCGGAGCCGGTCGCCGACGGCGAGCATTTCCACCGGCACTTGTTCCTCGGTGCCGTCGTCCTTCAGGCGATTGGCGGATTTGGCGGTGAGATCGAGCAGCGCCCGGATCGCCTGTCCGGTCCGGCTGCGTGCTTTCGCTTCGAGCAACTGTCCTAGCAGAACGAGCACGGTGATGACTGCGGCCGCTTCGAAATAGAGTTCCACGTTTCCATGATGCCGGAACGAGGGAGGAAACAATCCGGGAGCTAACACCGCCACCGCACTATAGATGTAGGCCGCGCCGATGCCGATCGCGATCAAGGTGAACATGTTGAAATTCCAGCCCTTGAACGAGCGCCAGCCCTTTGCGAAAAAGATCCCGCCCGCCCAAAACACCACCGGAGTGGCTAGGATGAACTCGATCCATTTTGAAACATTCTTTGATATGAATCCATCGAGCGCCCGCCCGGGGATCATCGGCCACATGGCGAGCAGCAGCACCGGCACGGTGAGCGTTAGACCGATCCAAAACTTCCGCGAGAGGTCGCGGATTTCGCGGCGGGCGTGCTCGTCCGTGGCATTGGTCACCGCCACGGGTTCCAAAGCCATTCCGCACTTCGGGCAATCGCCGGGCGAATCGGAAATTACCTCGAGGTGCATCGGACAGGTGAACTGCCCGGGCTTGGCGGCGGATGGCTTTGCAGGCTCGGGGGCACCGCAACACGATGGCTCCGGTGGCTCGGGGGCGGCGGGACTTTGGCAACATTTCATCACAGAATCCGTTTTGAGTTCAGGCCAAGCGGCGTTTGTAGAGCCCGATGATTTTTTCGAGCCGACGGGTGATCGCCGCCACGTTCGTTCAAAGCGGCTTGGCGTAAGTGTCGCAGCGGTTGTGCCAGCCTTCCTCCCAGCGTTTTTCGCCGCGGGCGGGCGGCGAGTTGGCGATCCGCCGGGTGAGGGTGCGCTTGGCTGAGGCGGCGAATTCTGCGGCGGCGGGCGCACCGGCGGGGACGTCCTTCATCCCGCCTAACACCTGCATCAGGCCCCAGCCCTGGCCATTGTATTTTTCCGATGCCTGGGTGCCGTCGCCTTTGAAATTCACGTAGTCGATCAAGGCGTAAGTCCCTTGCGAGGTGGTGGCGACATTCTGATAGTTCGCCTCGATCCGGGCCTTCTCGCCGGCCGGGGCGGCGGCCAGGACTTTCGGCAAGGCCGCGCGCGAACGGGCGATGATGAAGTCGGTCTGCAAGGTCACATTTCCTGCCAGCCACGTCCGCAGTGCGGTCATCTGCGGCCCCTTGAACTCCGCTTGGAACTCCGCCTTGCTCGTCCACGGGCTGTGCGCCTCGAGTGCCACCGCCGGCAATTCCGCGCCGCGCTGGCGGGCGAAGGCGGCGAATTGCGGCCAACTTTCCTCGAAGCGCCCTTTGAAACCGGCCGGATACCAGATGAAATGGCCGATGCCAATGGAGGGAAATTCCTCGCCCGCGTTCCAAGTGGTCAGCCCGGCGACGCTGCCGGCGCATTCGTTCTGCCAGATTTTCCGACCGATCGCCGATTTCTGCGAGGCGGTGAGATTTCCCGCCACCGGCGCGGCGGCAGACGTGCAACCGGTTAGAAGGACGACCACGGAACAAACGAGACAGGCGGCTTGCATGGCCGCAACCTACCTTTATGCTGCCCGCAGCCGCAAGCCCGCTTCCCCATGAACCGCATTCCCTGGGATAAAATCCTCAGCTTCACCCCGCTCGATGTCGGGAAAATTTTCCTGAGCGCCCTGATCATCGTGGTGGTCAACAAGGTCCAGCTCTTCAACGACCGGCTGTCCGCCCTGCTCATCGCGCTGCCGCTCACCTCGCTGGTCGCCATGGTCTGGATGCACCACGCCGGCCAATCCTCCCAGCGGCTGGCCAACCACGCCGAGGGCACCTTTTGGTTCGTCCTCCCCACCTTGCCGATGTTTCTCATCATCCCCTGGATGTTGCGCAACGGCTGGGGCTTTTGGGCCACGCTGGCCGCGAACTGCGTCATCACGGTGGCGCTGTTCTGGCTGACCGTCGTGGTCCTCCGCCGCTTCGGCATCGACTTGATGCCGAAATGAACGGCGGAAATTTCCCCATCAAAAAACCAGATAAGGCTTGTCAGGATCTCGAATCTCTGGTTTGACCATCGGCCCGGCGTCAAAGCCGGAAATTCTCTCCCATCCCATTGTTTTGAGCGAAAAAAAACCGTCCGCGCTTCCCGAAAACGTCATCCCGTTTGAGCAAGCAAAGCCAATTTCGCGATTTCCCGGTTCTCCTATGAAAAGCGATCTTCTCGATAAGGCCTCTGAAATTGTCACCGACCCGTTAGTTTTGGTCAATCTGGTCTCCCAGCGCGTCCGGCAATTGAACAGCGGCCGGTCCCCCTTGATTGCCACCCGCCCGAGCATGGGCGTGGCGGACATCGCCCTCACCGAAATCATCGAGGGCAAGATCAAGCTGGTTCACAAGGAAGCCCCCTGAGCCGGGCTTTCTAACCACCGAGCCTCCCCATGAGTGCGGAAATCGCCACCAACCGGAAGGCCGGGCGCGATTTCAACATCACGGAGAAATTCGAGGCTGGAATCGAGCTCAAAGGCACCGAGGTCAAGTCGATCCGGGCCGGGAAGGTCAACATCTCGGACGCGTTCGCCCGCGTCGAGAACAACCAGCTTTTCCTCTACGGCTGCAACATCCAGCCGTGGCAAACCGCCGGCGAGTGGTACAACCACGCCGAGAAACGGCCGCGCCGGCTGCTGCTCCACAAGCGGGAAATCCTCAAGCTCGCCAACGCCACCGCCGTCAAAGGCTGCTCGCTGCCGCTGCTGCGGATGTATTGGCAAAACCGCCGGGTCAAAGTCGAGATCGGCGTCGGCAAGGGCAAAACCCACTCGGACCAACGCCAGGATTTGAAGGAACGCGTCGAGCTGCGCGAAGCCCAGCGCGAAATGTCGCGCTTCAACCAGCGTTGATCACTCCGCCGGCTTCGGCTTGACCCGCGACGGCGGATCCGTCGGCGGGCGGACAAACACCGATCCCGCTTCGGGGGCGGTTTTCGGTAAAACCGGAGTGGTCGCCTGGAAATCCCCATCATTGGGCAAACCCAACATGTCAGGCGGCATGCGGATTCCATCGCCCGGCAAGGCTGGCACAGGCGGCTCGGCAACGATGGCTTCCGTCTCCTTTCCCACGTTCTTGGTGGCAGGTGGCGGCACCACGACGGTCGCCTTCGGCACGGCGCAAGACATCAGCGCCATCGCGAGGCCAAGCAGCGCGTAAGTTGTGATTTTCAAAGTGACCATGTCGAATTCCCACAATTTCAGCGCCGCAGCGCCACGCCGCAAGAAACCCGTTTGCCGGCTCCTGCGCAAGGCTGAAGCGTAGCGGCGATCGCCGCCACATTCTCCCACTTCCGCTATGCCGCCGCACTCCACACCTTTTCGCAACGCAAGCTGGCGGGTTCCCGCGGCAGGTTCTAGCATCACCGCATGACCGGCGCGTTCACCTTGGTTCTTGAAACATCCACGCCCCATGCGTCGCTTGCCACCATCGAGCCGGATGGGCGGCTGGAGCAGCGCGAGTTCACCAGCGACCGCAGCCACAACGCGGTCTTGTTTTCCCCGCTCAAGGAGTTGCTAGACGCGCGGGACGAGGGCGAAATCGGGCTGGTGCTCGTCGGCAGCGGGCCGGGAAGCTACAGCGGGACGCGGGTGGGAATCGCGGCGGCGCAGGGCGTGGCCATCGCCGCAGGTTGCCCGGCGGTGGCGCTGCCGTCGATCTTGGCGGTGCATTCGGCGGAAGGCGGCGCGGCGTGCGTGGCCATCGGCGATGCGCGGCGGGGCAGCTTTTGGACGGCACGGATGGAGCGCTCGCGCCTGCTGGCGGAGCCGGAACTCACCGATGCAGGCGGACTAGAAGCCATCGTGTTAGAAGCTGTCGCGGCGGGCGTCCCGGTTTTTTCGTTCGAGGATTCAGCGCGTTTTCCGCTTCCGGCGGAACTCCTCGGACAGGTGCGGCTCGAATTCCCCAATGCGGAACGGCTCTGGCGGGCTTGGGAACTAACCGACCCGGAGACTCGCACCCGTTGGACGCGCGAAACGCCACAGCCGATCTATCTGAAGCCGCCGCACATCACTCCGGCCAAGCGTCCGTGGCTGGTGACGCCATAATGCGGAACCTCATCAATTCCACCCGTTTGATGAAGCCCGTCGTCTGCGTCTTCGCCGGGTTCTTTGCCACAGAGGACGATGGAACTGCGGATTGACACGAATGAACAGGCGCGCCGCCAGCTTGGGCTTACTGCGCCACCGAGATCTGCAGCTTCAAGCGGTGGTCTGACTGCAGCGTCTTTTTTCCCGCTTCCGGTTGAGGCGTGAGTTCCGCGATGCCGATGATGTAGGACTTCGAAATACCGGTCATGCCTGGCGCAAACACGTTCGCAGGAATCACGACTTTGCGTGGCTTGAGATTCGTGTGAATGCTCACGGTCCGGGCGGCTTGATTGCCGGCCTTCACCCGCAGGACCACTTCCGCATCGCCCGCCCACGTGCATCGGGCATTGATCGGGCAGCGGCTGTCATTGCGCACGGCGAGAAACGTGATCTTCAGCCCGCTGTCGTAGCGCAGCGTTTCTCCGACACGCAGGACTCGTTCATTTCCCGGATCGAGGACGGCGTCTCGCGCGGAAACACGGGTGGCACCCAACACGATGGCGCAAGTGCCCATGGCGGTCATGACGAGGGTTCGGATCAATTGGCGACGGTTCATGGTGAAATAGGGTTGGTGGGTTGCATCACTTGATCCGCCAATCAGCGGGGTTTGGATCAGGTGGCACCTCAATTAGCCTGATCGATGCGCCCATTTCAAATGTGAATTCGCTAACGCCGCCCCTGCCCAACGGAAACCCGAAGGCAATGCGCCTATTCCTCGCGACCGCGCGTCAATTGTCGTGCGATTCGCCAGCGGGACGTCACGGAGAAGAATTCTATTTCACCGAATACAACGGCGACACCGCTTGGATGCTTTCGTGGCAGCCGGACCGATGCCACGCTCACGAAGCGTTCATGGAAACGGTGTGGTGCTACGCTTCCCACCGCAGTGCATGGGGCATTGCGCTTAACTTGACGCGTATGCCCTTAGGTGACGGCTGCGGACCCGGGTCAGCCGATGAGTCCCATCTTCGGGTAGTTCGCGCCGAGGATGGGTTTCAGGTTGGGGGCCTTGAGCCAGTCGGTTAGAAGTGTGCCATAGACGCTGCGGAAATCGACGGTGTGCTGGATGTCGCCTTCCGATAGATCGGTGAGGCTGGGGTGGCTGCCGTGGAGGCCGCCTTTGATGCCGGGGCCGGCGAGGAAGAGGCAGGAGGCCTTGCCGTGGTCAGTGCCGGCGCTGGCGTTTTCGGAAACACGGCGGCCGAATTCGGAAAAAGTCATGAGCACGACGCGCTTGTCGTTGCCTTGTTCCTTGAGGTCGGCGAAGAAGGATTTCAGTGCGCCGTCGAGCTGGCCTAACAAGCGGTCGTGGGAATTGAGCTGCTGGTTGTGGGTGTCGAAGCCGCCGTGGCTGACGTAGTAAACGCGGGTGGGCATGCCGCCGGCGATCATCCGGGCGACGAGGTTGAGGTTGCGGGCGAGCGGGAAGCCGTCATAGCGGACGGTGGTTTTGTGCTTTGCGGCGAGTTCGAGGATTTTCGCGGAGCTGACGCGGGCGTCGAGGGCGACGCGCTCGAGGAACGCGAGATTGCCCTCGCCGGTGATGCCGCCGACCTTGCCGCCGGCGGGCATGGCGATGGAGCAACCGTCGGTGGGTTCGTCCTCGTCGTGATCGTCATCGGGCTTGTTGAGGTCGGCGAAGAATTCCTCGGCCTGCGCTTTTTCGCCGCCGCCGTGGATCCAGCGGTAGAGTTCGGGAGAGTTGAGGCAGACGCCGGGGTTTTTCACGGCACCGAAGGCCTCGGGCTGGGTCTTGTTGAAACTGATGCCGACGGTGGGATCGGCACCGGGGCAGGCGTTGTCGAAGTAACGGCCGAGCCAACCGGTGGCGGAGTGATTGGTGGTATCGGCGGTTTCCCAGATGGAGGTGGAGACGAAGTGGGAACGGTTGGGATTCGGATAGCCGACGCCCTGGACGATGCCGAGATCGCCTTCCTTGAAGAGGGAGCCGAGGAATGGCATGACGGCGTTCAGGCCGACGTGGTCGCTGAGTTTGATGATTTCCTTGTCCTTCTTGCCGAGGCGGGGCCGGGCCTTGTGATAGGTGTCGTCGGCGTAGGGGACGAGAGTGTTCAGGCCGTCATTGCCGCCAGCGAGCTGGAGGACGATGAGGATGGTGTCGTCCTTGCCGGTGACCGGTTGGACGGCGAGATCGCGGGCACCTTCGTGGAGCTGGCCGAAGGTGCGCTCGATGAACATGGGCACGGTCCAAGTGGCGGAGGCCCCGAGGACGGTGGAGCGGAGGAAGTCGCGGCGGGTTTTCATCTTGAAGAGATTTGAAATTTAAAATTTAAAATTTTCCTAGCAGAGCTGATAGTAGGGCGTGCTGAGGATGAGGTGGCAGAGTTCGGCGGTTTCCTTGTTGGTGAAGATGACGCCTCTTTTGGCGGTGGCGTATTCGATGAAGGAGCTGCGGGCTTTATCGGGAAGCGGGCATTGGAAGAAGCGGAAGATGAGGGAATCGACAAGGTCGGCGGGGTTTTCGCGGAGTTTTCGCGGGGCGATTTTCTCGTAGTCCGGGCCGTTCCAGCCGCGGCCCATGCGTTTCGCGCCGGGGGCCATGCCGGGAGTTTTCATTTTTTCGTCGGCCATCGGTTGATCCGCTTGGCCGGCACCTTTGGTGAGGAACCCGGCGAGGTTGTAGCGGGTGAGCAGGGTGTTGGTGTTGATCCATGCCTGGCCCCAATCCCAGCCAGCGACGTTGGGCGGCATGAAGAGGATCTGCCCTAACTGCTGCTCCGCAGTGATGGGAAACCCGGCGGGCGGATTGGCGATTTCAAGCTGCTTGAGCAGCTCTATCAGGTACTGGACCGGCGATTTGATCTGCGAGCGAATGGAGGCCTCGGCGTAGAATTCCTTGGAGAGGAAAATCTCGCGGAGCAGCGGGCCGGTTTGGAAATTCGCCTTCTGGAAGCTGGCCGACAGCGCGTCGAGCGCGCCTGCCGAGGGGTTTTCATAAACGAAGAACTCCCAGAGTTTTTTGGACATGAAGCGGGCGGCTTCCTTTTTTTCGAAGATCAGGTTGATGATGTCCCGGCCGGTGAAGGGGCCGGTCTTGCCGAAGATGGTCTTGTCGGTCGCGTCCCACTGGCGCTTGTTGTGGACGACGTTGCCGGTCATCCGGTTGAGCTGATAGCCGGTGAAGGCGCGGGCGGCTTCGCGGATGTCCTGCTCGGTGTAGTTGCCCTCGCCGAGGGTGAAGAGTTCCATGACCTCGCGGGCGAAGTTTTCGTTAGGCATGCCCTTTTTGGAATTCTGCGTGTCGAGATAGAGCATCATCGCCGGGTCCATCAGGATCGACTGCGTGAGATCCTTGGAACTGCCCAACGCGTTGTGCCGGAAGAGTTCGTTCTGGCGTATCATGAGCGCCGGCTGCTTCACCTTCTGGATGGAGGTGGCGAAATGGTCGTGCCAGAAGAGCGTCATTTTTTCGCGCAGCGGGGCCTCGGTCTTGAGCATGCGGCGGAACCACCACGCCTGCGCTTCGAGGGTGCGCTGGCGGTCTTCCATTTGCATTTCCTTGTTCGCCTCCCGCTTGGTTTTTTCCGCCGCCTCGGGCGGGAGATCGCGCAGCGCCTGCTTGACGGTCTTGCGCTGCTCCAGCCGTTCACGCATGTCGGCGAGGGCGGCATCGGCGGTGCTCCAGGCGGGCAGCGGGAAAGCATCCGGCGGCTCGGCGGGAGCGATTAGGGATTCCACCGCCTTCTCGCGGCCGAGGGAGTGGAGGGTCTTGATTTCCGAAGGGCTGCCGCCGAATCCCGCGCGGTTCAGGAGGTGGGCGGCCTCGAAGATGGTCCAGGAGTTTTCGGCTTGCGGCAGCATGGGCGTGAAACCACGCCGCGTCCGTGAAGTTGCGCAGCAAAAGACAACGGCTGATTCACGGAAATTCGGATTTGAGCCCGGAACTGGTTCGCAACCCTGACTCCACCAAACGCGCCGTCAGCCTTGCATGACCGGATACGCAAGCCTCCATGTGGCGGTATCGGAAACTCTGGCTCGCCGGGCGGAGGAGATCGAAGGCCATGGCACTCACCGCCAAACTCAATCAGAAAGCCAAAGCCATCCTCATCCGCGAGCTTGGCCCCGTGGACTACGCCCGGTTCATCCAGCAATACGAAGGGGGATCCGGGGACTACACCCGCGACCGCCAGCCAATCTAACAATTTTCCGTGGGGCGGCTGTGAAACGAAAATTTGAATCCGATTGCCCTGCCCCCTCATTTTCCCCTGATCAACGACCGGATATCTATGGACTCTTTTCTTACCGCTTTGATTGTTTGGCTGATCATCACCATGTCATTCGCGGCCCTTTGGATAATCGCCCGAGGAAAGCTCAAAGGCGCTCTAAAACAGATAGAAAAGAAATAGCGCATCGCAGATCTCGAAAATGCCTTGCGGGACGCTCATGAAACCCTCGCGCGTCGGAAACAGATGTTGGCAGACATGCAAACCGAGGCTGACAAACTGCCCGCTGAGATCTGAGGTTCCCTCACGTCCAGTGAGCCCTGGAGGGGAAACGGGAGCTCAACGCGGAGGAAACGGCGCGGCTGAAACAGCTTTGGAAGAAGCTGGTGCGGATGTTTCACCCGGATCTCCACGAGCACGACCCGGAAAAGCGCAAGACCTACGAACTCCTCACCTAGGGGAGCACACGCGCCCTCGCGTGTGGATTCCAGCGCCCTCGCTGAAATCATGCGTTTGTCAGGTTAGGCGGGCTCGCTCGTGATGCGAGCCCTCCATGCCGCGAGGGCGCGACATGGAACACGCGAGGGCGCGTGTGCTCCCCTCGGTTTCCCTAGACGGCGAGCGCGAATTACGAAGTGTTCCGATTCGCGGAGAATGACGCGGGGGGAGCTGGAGAAAGAGATTGGGGAATTGAAGGAAGAGGCGGAGAGGATGGCGGAGGAGGCCAGTGAGTTGGCGGGTGAGGTGCCGTTTTAAAATGTAGTCGAGGACTTCAGTCCGGACAGGTTTGGAATCGAAGACGGACTGAAGTCCTGGACTACGCTTGAGGATTTTCAATGCTCAGGGAGTGGGGCTGGCCAGACGGAAAAATTTCATGGCGGAATCGCGGGGCAGAACCAACTCCTTCACTCCGCCGCTGGTGGTGGGAGACGCCAAGACCGGCGACCATGTTCCCTGCTGGAGGCTGTTAGTCGAATTGAGGATCCAGCCGGTGGCCCAGTCCGGCCAACGGAGGGTCACGGAGCCGGAGCCAGCGGTGATGCCTACGACCGGCAGGGAAACGAAAATTCCGAAGACCGTGGAGCTTAGTCCGGCTCCAGACTCGTTGTAAGCCGTCACTTTGTAATAGTTGGTCTTGCCGGGAGTCGCCGTGAGATCGACGAAAGTGCTCGAAGTGAGGTTCTGGGCGATTTGGGTGAACGGGCCGTCAGCAGTGGCCGACCAACTCACGGTATAACTGGTGGCTTCCATCACCGGTGTCCAAGTCAAGGTCGCCCGGAGATTTCCTGCCACTGCGAGGAAATCAGCAGGCGCACGCGCTGAGACGGCGGGACCGATGCCATACTTGAAGGCGAGCGCACTGCTCACGGCGCTGCGGTCGGCGTCGTTGATGATCCCATCGTAGATCTTCACCTCGGCGATGTCACCGGTGAGAAAGTTATTTAACACAGGATGTGAGCCGAGAATCAGCGAGGCAGGAGCGGTCAGTGACTGCACCCCGCCGGTCGCGGTGCCTTGTGCGATTCCATCGGCGAATAGTTCTAGGAGGCCGGTGCTTTTCGTCCGCTTGAAGACGGCGATGTGGGCGGAACCATTTTTGAAGGTGGAACCGGTCGAGGCGATGGTCGCGTCCGGACTTCCAGTTCCAGCCAATAGTTTACCGTTCGCATTCAGGCTGAGTCCGAAATCGGTGGTCACGCCACTCTTCTCGCCGCTCACCAAGCCCGCTCCTTCGTAGAAGTTTGTGCCAGTGTTAAGGCCTTGGGTGCTGCGGAAAACGCAAAAGATCGCGAAGTTGTCTTTCACCGGCCGAGTGAAGGCGAGGCTGTCAGTTTCCGCAGCATTGAAATGAACCGCTGGCCGACCGTTGATCGCCGCCGTCACATAACTTGGCTGGGAAGCGGTGGCACTCTGCGTGGCGGTGTTGCCGCTGCCAGAAGAGTCTATCCAACTTGCGACCAGAGCGCCGTTTGCATAACTCAGCGCATCTGCCTTGAACCAGGCGGCCAAGGTCGGTTGCGGCACCGGTGGCGGCGGAGTAACGACTGCGGTCACGGCGATTTGCGCCGAATTTGCACTCTCGCCGGTGGCATTCATCGCA
>JANMJJ010000173.1:0-6466 GCA_031371325.1 Akkermansiaceae bacterium
CATCAGTTCGCTGCTGCGCTGGCGAAAACATCTGCCGGTGAACGTGTGGCTCGTGGTGCTCGCCGTGCTCGCCGTCGTGGCGGTTTGCGCTGTGCTCCAGCCGCGCTGGTTTAGAGGCTGGTATCGGCTGTCGTTGCGGCTGGGATTTTATTCTAGCCAGTTCGTGGGCCGCTGCGTGCTGCTGGTGTTTTTTATTTTTGTCATGACGCCGCTCGGCTGGTTGCTGCGGTTGATGGGCAAAGATCCGTTGCAGCTCAAGCGTCCGCCCGGCGCGGCTACTTACTGGCAAAAATCCAAGGATGCGAGTTCGCTGGAGCAGCTTTTCTGAGGCGCACCACTCGCTGGCCGGGGTCAGTCCTCTTGACTAACTTGTTGTCACTGCGGGGTTCGGGAGGACTTGGAGGCCGAGTTTCTTGGCGAGGGCGGCGGAGGGCGGCGAGGAGTTCCAAGGCGAGCGGCAAAGAGGCGCTTGAAGTGATTTCGATGGCCGCGCCGCAAGCCAACACGACGCGCAATGACCCGGCGGAAGTGGAATGGGCGGAGTGACTAACCAATACTTCGGCGAATGCCGGCACTGGGGAGTCGAGGCCGGGAATAGACCGCTTACGTTTTGTCGTGGTGCCAATGGGTGGCGAAAGTGCCAAAGCCGAGGGCACTTCCTTTCGCGACTCATTGGCCAGGCGGACATAAGTGTCCGCCCTCCTTACTTCGGATCCACTGCGGGCGGTGGTGGAGCCGGAAAATCCTCTGCGGAAAGCTTGTGATCCCCGTTCCGGTCGAGGAGTTCGAAACGATCTTCCTGCTCATCCTCGGTCAGATTCTTGACCGCAGGGTCCTTGCGGAATTCCCCGAACGACAACGCGCCGTCGCCATCCAGATCGAGTTTGCGGTTGATCTGGCCGGACTCGCCGCCGTCTTCCGGGTGCCTGCCATCCGGCCGATTCGGGTGCTTGAAAGGAGACTCCGGTTTGTCCTTCGGCGTGATGACGCCGTCGCCGTCGGTATCCAACCTGCGGAAAACGGCTTCCTGCCGGGCAAGAGGCAGCTTCATGAAAAGTTGCCCCGCCTTGAATTCCTCGAAATTGATCCCACCGCTTTTGTCGGAATCGAGTTCCCACAAGCGCTTCATCGGCTGGTCTTGCCCGTCATGCGGTTTGCCGAAATGGCCAAGTTCGTCACGGCTCAACTTGCCATCGGTATCCTTGTCCAAACGCTTGAACAGATTCTCCCGCTTTTCCTCGGGCAAGTTCATGATCCGTGGCATCGCCTCGAATTCCGCCTTGGAAATAAACCCGTCATGATCCGTGTCAGCGAGCTTCCAGGCTTCCATGAATGGCCGCGGCGGACCGTGGCGTTCGCCCTTTTCGCCGGCAGGCGGGTCCTTCGGCGGCTCCGGGGGCTGGGCTAGGCAAACTGCCGGCAGCAGCATTCCCGCAACAAGAAAGGAAACAGGGATTGTTTTCATGGGCAATTGACGCTCTTTTAGCCGCGTTCCGCGAGCTGACTTCCAGAGAAACTCCAACCCTTGGGAAAAGTTTCGGTTCTCAGCCCGGAAACCTGCCGCTCCCTAACACCCTCCGCCATGCACATCCGAGACATTCTCAACGATTCAAACCCGTCGCTGTCATTCGAATTTTTCCCGCCGCGCACCGCCGCGTCGTGGGAAGATCTCTATCAGGCGATCCGCGAGCTGGAACCGCTCCAGCCGACCTTCGTTTCCGTGACTTACGGTGCCGGCGGCGGCACCCGCGAACTCACCCACGATTTGGTGGTCCGCATCAAACAGACGACCTCGATCCCGCCGGTGCCCCATCTCACCTGCGTGGGCCATTCCGAACAGGAAGTGACGGAGATTCTCGAACGCTACGCTGCGGCAGGCGTCAGCAACATCCTCGCCTTGCGTGGCGATCCGCCAAAAGACCAGCCCGGTTACGATTGGTCGGAAAGCGGATTCCGCCACGCCGCCGATCTGGTGCGGTTCATCCGCAAATTCAACGAATCCGGCATCCACCCCGATCCGCGCGGGTTCGGCATCGGCGTGGCGGGGTTTCCCGAAGGCCATCCCGCCACCCCCAACCGGGTGGATGAACTCGATTTCCTGAAAGCCAAGGTGGACGCCGGTGCCGACTACATCTGCACCCAGCTGTTTTTCGACAACCACGACTTCCTCGATTTCCGCGATCGCTGCGAACTGGCCGGAATCCACGTCCCAATCATCGCCGGGGTGATGCCGGTGACGTCCCTGCATGGCATGAAACGGATGGCGGAGCTCGCCGCCGGCGCGAGGTATCCCGCGAAACTGGTGCGGGCCTTGGAACGGGCGAAGTCCAGCCCCGAAGCGGTCGAGCGGGTGGGCATCCACTACGCCGCCGAGCAGTGCGCCGGACTCCTCAACGCAGGTGTGGACGGCATTCACTTCTACACCTTGAACAAGAGCCACGCGACGAGGGAAATCTACAACAGCCTCGGCCTTGCTGCGGCGACCGCCTGATTTCTAACGACGGCCTTGCTGGTAGAGATCTTCCGCCTGTTTCAGCGTGAGTTCGTAAAGAGTTCCCTCGATTGGGATCATCATCGGAATCCGGCCGAGCTTCGGGTCCACCGGGAACTGCTGCACCAACCGGGGCGCGCGCTCAAAGGCGTCCGGAAGAATGGTGATCCGGAATTCGCCTTCGTAGCGAAGCATTCTGGACGAGCGCTCGGAGGCTTGGGCTTCGAGGTGGCGCGCTTCTAGATGCGAAGCTAGGCGACTCGACAATGAGATGGAACTTTCCGGCTGGAATCCGGCCTTGCCGAGTTTGCTCGCCTTGCCTGCCTTGCGCAGCGTGAAATCCGTGTCGTCCGCCTTGGGCTCCAACTCGGCATCCTCGCCGTTGAAGATCGACGAGCCACCTGGCTGCGAGGCGTTGTCCACCGCCGCCTTGGTCTCCTCCGGCGTTGGCAATCTCACCCGCATTTTCCCTTCCATGGTAAACAGATCGTCCGCCTTCAGATTCACGTCCGTCACCTCCATTCCTCCACCGCTCGTTTTTAGGTGAAACGATCCCTCGCGAAAATCCACCCGGTGGTAGTTGCGCACGAAATCCACGGTGGAAAGCGCCTTCAACACATGGATCCGCTCCCGCAACGAAATCGAATCCTGGCCATCCAGCATGACCTGTCCCTCGAAACCGACACCTTCAATGGAATTGGTGGATCCCGACACTCGGAAGTCCCCCGAGATCGATCCTTCGATGAAACTGCTCAAGGCCACCGGCACAATATCTTCGATCGCAAGCTTCCGGATCTTGGCGCTACCGCCGATCACGGGGCGTTCGCCGCCGCCGACCTTCATCCCCGAGAACTCGACCGTGCCTAAACCCTGCTGAAACTCGGCCTTTTCAAAGGTCAGACCTTCCGGGTCACAAGCGATCACCAGATTGATGATTTCAAGCTTCTGCAGCCAGTTTTGCGAGAATGTCCCGCCTTTGAAATTCAACCTCAACCCGTTCTCCAAGCGTTGGACCCTAAGAACGCTGTTCTCGATGGCTCCCCGGGTCCGGTCGGAATATCCCCAGCGCAGGGTGGCGTCCGCGACCTCCAGCGTGTTCATCACGACCTTCGGGGATTTTTCAAAAAGTGCCTTGGATAGCATCCGCGCCGACTCGGGATCGTCAGCCCCGGCCCGGAGTTCCATATCAAGCAACGAGATCGACACGATTCCGGTATCCCAGATCCCGGTGATGCCATCGAGCAGCCCCATCTTGCAACGGATGTTTCTCGCCTCCAACGAGGTGAAAAACGTCTGGTTGCCCCCTTGGCAGGCGAGCCGGTTAATTCCAAGTTGACCGCGGGCCCGCGAAAAACCCTTGAGCTCGGTCTCCGAAGCGGAAAGGCCTTCCTGGAGCGATGATTTGAACCCGTCGTTGAACTTTTTCGTGCCGGTCACTTTGAACAAATACACCCAGCCCGCAGCCGCCACCACCAACAGGAAAATGAGCACCCTGGATGCCAGTTTCAACAGGTGAAACATCACCGTCCCCTTGGTCCCGCTGCCACTCATGGAATACCGGACCTGGAACCAAAACCCTTGGTTGGCCACCCATTGGCTCATGCGTTCATTAAAATTTTGCGATTGCTCGGATTCCATAATTTGACTCGCCTTGCAGCCCGGCCAGTAAATCGCTCCGCTGCCATTGAAGCGAGGGAAATTTACCCTCGCACAGACCCCGGTCATCCCCTACCACCCGCTCCGTGGAAGCCACCGACTACAAAGTTCGCCTCGAAATTTTCGAAGGCCCGCTCGATCTCCTGCTCTACCTCATCAAAAAAGACGAGGTGGACATCCACGCCATTTCCATCGAGCGCATCACCCGCCAGTATCTCGACTACATCAACACCTTCAAACTGTTGAACATCGACCTCGCGTCTGAATTCATCGTGATGGCCGCGAATCTGATGTATTTGAAAAGCCGGACGCTGTTGCCACGGGTGGATCAACCGCCCGAGGAAGACGCCGAGGACGACGACCCGCGCTGGGAACTCATCCGCCAGCTCATCGAATACAAGAAATTCAAGGATGCCGCCGGGTTCCTTTGCCTCCGCGAAATGGAACAGGAAGGGCGCTTCGCCCATCAGCCGGATGCTGCGGAAAAGCCCCCGGAGGAACCCGCCACGCTGGCGGAGGTCTCGATTTTCGACCTCATCCGCGCGTTCCAGAACGTCTTGAAACGCTTCGAGGAATCCCACGATTTCGGCGACATCATCGACGACCGCTACACCGTTTCGGATAAAATCGATCTGCTGCTCGGCCACTTCAAGCCCGGCGAATCCCGCCGTTTCGAGGAACTGTTCCAGACGGCCACCACCAAGGCCGAGGTGATCGTCACCTTCCTTGCGCTGCTGGAGTTGATGAAGCTCAACCAGTTCATCGTCCGCCAGAGCGAGCTGCTGGGCGACATCGTCATCGAAAGGCGCGACAACTCAGCCGTTGCCGCGCTCGAAGCCGCCGAAGTCGGGGCGGACTATCAATAAGCCTTCCGCTCAAAACGCAGGCGTTTCAGGAAAGTCGGAAAACGATCCGCGCCTTCGTCAGGTCATACGGGGACATCTCCATCTTGACCTTGTCACCCACCACCAGGCGGATGAAGCGCTTGCGCATCTTCCCGGAAATGTGGGCCAGCACCTCGTGGCCGCTCTCCAGCTTCACCCGGAACATGGTCCCTGCGAGGACCGACGAAATTTCGCCATCCACTTCCACGGCCTTTTCTTCATCGTCCTTGGTGGAACGCTTCGGTGGGCCATAACGATTGCGATTGGAACGACGACCGGTGTTCTTTGGGCGAGGAGGCATATTGGAGTGAGATAAGACAAACGGCGGGAAGGAAATTTCCGCCGTGCGGCCCGTCGGTAGCCGATCCCCGCCGCACCATCAATCCCAAA
Source organism: Akkermansiaceae bacterium (assembly GCA_031371325.1). Taxonomy (GTDB): domain Bacteria; phylum Verrucomicrobiota; class Verrucomicrobiia; order Verrucomicrobiales; family Akkermansiaceae; genus Luteolibacter. The sequence continues at coordinate 5,422 of JANMJJ010000173.1, forward strand.
AAACACCCGATTCCTTCATTCCTTCGCTTTTCTGCATCACCCGCGCTTGCCAAGCTCTCACTCACGCTTCACTTTTCATGCCCCCGCCCGCCCTCCGTGGCATTTCCAAAAACCGCACCAACTCCATCGCCATGCCCGAGATCACCGAAAAAGAACTCCCGCCGAACCTCAAACCGCTGTGGCTCAAAGCGCTCAGCGCCGTTCAAACCACCAATCTCCCCTACGGCGTCAGCCTCCTCCAAGCGGTGCTCAAAGACAGCCCCGGCTTTCTCGAAGGCCGTAAAATGCTGCGCAAGTGCGAACTCCAGCTCGCCGGCGGGGCCAAGAAAAAAGCCGGCCTGTTCGGCATGCAAACCGGTGGCATGGGCGTCATGAAACTCGCCAGCCAAGCCAAGAAAGACCCGACCGCAACTCTCCCGCTGATCGAGAAGGAACTGGAGAAAGACCCTTTTAACGATCAAGCCAACGACCTCCTCTTCGACACCTGCCTCAAGCTCGAACTTTTCGAAACCGCCGCCTTCGCCCTGGAAACCGTCCGCAAGGGAAGCCCGGAAAACGCGAAGCTGCTCCACAAGCTCGCCGAGTTCTACATCACCCGCGAACAGCCGATGCTCGCCTCGGAAGTTTACAACGACATCATCAAGCACCACCCCACCGACGGCCCCGCGATCAAAGGCTCCAAGGACGCCTCCGCCCGCGCCTCGATGCAGAAGCAGAAGTGGGATGAAAACGCCGACATGCGTTCCCTCATGCGCAACTCGGCGGAGAACGAGGAACTCGAAAAAGCCGCGCGCACCGGCCTCACCAAAGAGCAGCTCGAAGACCGCCGCGACAAGGTCATCGAGAAATACAACCTCGATCCCAACCATCTCGCCACCGTCAAGGATCTCGCCGGCCTCTACGAACAACTCGAAGACTGGCACAACGCCAACACCTTCTACAGTTGGGCCCACTCGCTGAGCAATGGCGACGTCGCCCTCGCCACCAAGGCCGGCGCGATGAAAGACCGCGCGCTCGAGACCGACCTCAAAACCCTCGAAGCCGG
>JANMJJ010000054.1:0-33801 GCA_031371325.1 Akkermansiaceae bacterium
GTCCAGCCTAACACCAGCCCAGTCGTCCGCGAGGGCGCGAACGACAGCACGCGAGGCGCGTGCGCTCCCCGATTCTTTCTTCCACGGAAAAACCGGCGGCCGTTTGGTCGTCGTCGGCCCGATCAATTTGCCGGTCGGCCGCTTGTTCGTGGAGGAAGTCATCATGGAATGCCGCAAACGCGGTGCCACGCGGGTGGACATCCTGGCCTTCGAGTTCGAGATGGGCCTGTTTCCCGCCGTGCTGGAGGAGTCCAAGCAGAAGGGCATCGATATCGCGCCCAAGACCATCCCGCCGGAAGTCTTCGACAAACGCGCCGTGGAGAAGGGCCAGGTCCGCTTCGCCGACATCGCCTACGTCGAGGCCACTCCGCGCTACGACAAAAAGGACAAGCTCGCCCTCAGCATCGAGCTCACGGATTTTTCCGTCCACTACTCGCAAGGCTTGGTGGACTCCATCACCGCCGAGCTCAAGGCCGGGAAAAGCGAGGTCGTCTGCGATGCCGGGCAACTCGCGAAATTCACCAAGGACAAGGACGGCATCGTCAAGCGCGAGGTGCTCACCAAGCAATGGACCGACTGGGTGGACTACTGGGCCGTGGATTTCAACTATGAGAGCCGCAAGGAAATCATCAAGATGGCCAAGACCATGGGCGTGGACGGCGAGCTGCCCGGCGTGGTGGACGCTGCCAGCGGCGAGTTTCTCGAATTCGAGGAACGCTGGACCGGTGCCTACATCTTCGAGAACGAGTGGCAAAGCTTCCGCACCCGCCGCGACCGGGATCTGGAAATGACCACCGTCACCCACACCTACGCCAAGCCCGGCCGCTACACCGTCGCCATCAAAGTCATCGATATTTTCGGTAATGACACGATGACGCTGGTGCCGGTGAACGTGGGGTAATTCACCATGAAAATCCCACACTTGATGTTCAATTTTCATGGTGAATTGGCCTTCTGACAAAATTCACCTTCAAAAAACAATCATGCGCCTCGCCGTCATCAATCTCGTTGGACTATCCAAATCGCTGTTAGTCGGAATGCCGGGCTTGGCCAAGTTCGCGGCGAAGAGCGGACTGCAATCCTACAAACCCGCATTTCCCGCCGTCACTTGTACGGCGCAGTCATCCATCGTCACCGGCACTTCGCCGGGCGAGCATGGCATTGTCGCCAACGGTTGGTATGATCGGGAAAATGCGGAGGTGCGTTTCTGGAAGCAAAGCAACCACCTCGTCCGCGGCGAGAAGCTGTGGGACAAGCTGCGGCGCGAGATCCCGGGTTTCACCTGCGCGAAGTTGTTCTGGTGGTATAACATGCATTCCACGGCGGATTTTTCGATCACCCCGCGGCCGCTCTATCCGGCGGACGGGCGCAAGGTGTTCGACGTCCACACCCAGCCGATGGGCATGCGCGAGGAACTGAAGAAAGACCTCGGCCCGTTTCCCTTCCAGGCATTCTGGGGCCCGGCCGCAGGGATCGCTTCGTCCGAATGGATCGCCGCCTCCGCGAAATGGGTGGAGGAAAAACACTCGCCCACGCTCAGTTTAGTCTATCTCCCGCATCTCGATTATCCGCTCCAGAAGGACGGGCCGCTCGCTCCAAACATCCCGACCGAACTCCGCAAGATCGACACGCTGGCCACGGATCTGATCAACTACTACGAGTCGCGTGGCATCCGCGTGTTGGTGCTTTCGGAATACGGCATTTCCCCCGTCACCCGGACGATCCACCTCAACCGCTTATTCCGGAAAAAGGGCTGGCTCCAGATCAAGGACGAGCTCGGTCTCGAAACGCTCGACTGCGGCGCGTCGCGTGCTTTCGCCATCGCGGATCACCAGGTGGCGCAGGTGTATGTGAACGATCCGGCGATCCGCGATGAAGTGCGTGCCTTGTTGGAAACCACGCCGGGCATCGACGAAGTCCGCCCAACGGCTGACACCTGGGGACCAGGCGTGGCCAGCGAGCGGGCGGGGGATTTCATCGCCATCGCCGCCGCCGATGCTTGGTTCACCTATTATTTTTGGGACAACGACAAGGTCGCGCCCGACTACGCGCGGACTATCGATATCCACCGCAAGCCGGGCTACGATCCGTGCGAGCTATTCATCGATCCCGCGCTCGCCTTTCCCAGGCTGCGGATCGCCAAATTCCTGCTGAAGAAAAAGCTCGGGCTGCGGAGCCTGTTGGCTGTCATCCCGCTGGATGCCACGCTCGTCAAGGGCTCACATGGCAGGGATCTTATCCCGGAGGACGAATGCCCGGTGCTCCTAGGCTCGGCATTTCCGGTGAAGACAGCGGAAGACGTCCACCGCGCGATCCTAGATGCGGCCCGGTCGGGCGTTGGTTGAAAAACCACCACGCCGGCGTAGGAGAAAAACGGCGACAGGAGTAGGACAGACCTCAAGTTCTTCAAGCGATTTGCTCGGGTCGGACCGATAAGCGTGGCCTGTGCTAAAAAAGGGCCACTCTTGCGAGTGGCCCTTTTTCGAAATTAGGAACGGGTTACTGATGTTGACTGTCTCAAGCTTTGGAAGCCGCGCGACGAGCGATGCCGAGGCCGCTCAAGGCCAAGCCAAGGAGTGTGAGAGTGGCTCCACCATCGGGCACCGTACCACCATTGGGCACCACACTAGGAGTATCAGGAGTTCCCCAAGCTTGAGCGCCGGTATTAGACCCATTGGTAAGATCTGCGGCAAAGTAATATCCATCCGTGTTTGCAACGAAGTCTGTCATGAGCAGTCCGCCCGCTCTGGTGAGCCGGAATTGCAAATCGCCGTAATAAGCATTGCCGGAGCCGTTGCCCGCCGAGCTATCGATCGCAATCCCATAGGTTCCAAATGGCGTGTTGCCGCCACCACCCAAGTTTAGGGAGAGCAAGCCAAACGAGAAGATTCCGCCACTCGGCTGGATGAAACTGGAGGTCACGCCTGTCTCTGTCCCCGAAATCGAAAACGCAAATGGCGTGTGGGGCCCACCCGTATTAAGGAGCCCATACTTCGGGGCCGGGTCACTCGTGTCCGACAAATCCAACAGGACATCCACAGTCGTGGCGCTGATCTGGGTGAGAGTGATCTTTCCAACATTGCCCGGCTGGACGCCTACGCTGGTGCTGAAACTGATGGAGACGGCAAACGAAGAAGCCGCAGTCAAGAGGAGGCTACCAATGGCGATCGGCAGACTCTTTGTAAGCAGGGAGGATTGCTTTATTTTCATACGGAAATGACTTAGCATGATCTACGCCAATCGCCAAATTCACATTCGTGAAATATTGTAATCCATTCACCAATAGGTTGTTGCGGTCAAAAAAAATTCTCCGCTTGCGCAAGTGAATTCTTGCCGTCCTTGGAATCGTAAACGTTCCCGACACTGGTGTGTAAAGTTCTCTCGTCAATGACACTTTGCGGCGCTTCGCGCAGGATCTGGATGAGAATCTGGATCGGCTGCGGCAGGAATTGGCGGAGCGCACGTTTGAGACCGGGAAGTTTTACGTGTTCAAAGTGTTCGATCCGGCAGGGATCGTCACGAAAAGCACGTCATTTTCTTCGCCATACAAGGTCAGACGCTTCCGTTCATTCTACTTCGCCACCGACAACCGCCCCCCCGCCAATGCCTTATGAATGGCTGCGGACTCCTCCGGCGTGGCAGAACGGAGCTGGGTTCCACCTCAGTTTGTCACGCGCATCGGCATGAGGACGTAGAGGAAGGTGCCTTCGATACGCAGCACGCCGGGGCTCATTTCGTCGATCAGGTCGAGATAAACATCGGCGCTGTCGAGAGCACGGAGCGGGGCTTGGAGGAACTCCGGATTGAAGGCGATCTGCATCGGCGGACCCTGATAGACTACGTCCATCGACTCCTGCGCTTCACCCACATCCGGCGAGTTGGCGGTGACTTCGATGTGGTTCTCGCTGAAGACGAGTTTGACCGAGTTCGACTTGTCGGAAGAGAGCAAGGAAACGCGGCGAACGGTTTCTAGCAGCGCCTCGCGGCCGATGACGACGCGCTCGTTGCTGTCGCCCGGAATGACCTGGCGGTAGTTCGGGTAGTTGCCTTCGATGAGCTTGCTGGCGAGCAGGCTGTCGCCGACGGTGAAGGAAATCTGGCTGTCGCTGAGCTTGACGATGACATCGCCGGTGTCGCCTAGCAGGCGTTGGAGTTCCTGCACGGCTTTGGTCGGGATGATGACATCCGTTTCGTGGGAAGCGGGGAATTCGAGGTCGGCATCGACCATCGCGAGGCGGCGGCCGTCGGTGGCGACGAGCGTCATTTTTCCGTCGCGGAAGGAGGTGAAGATGCCGTTGAGGACGTAGCGGGTCTCGTCGGTGGAGATGGCGTAGGAGGTTTTCTTGAGGCCGTCGCGGAGGATCACCTGCGGGATTTTGAAGACCTTGGCTCCCTCGAAATCGGGGAGCGGCGGAAACTCCGCTTCGCCGAGGCCGATGATTTTGAAGAACGACGGGCCGCTGCGGATGGATGCGTGGTTTTTCGCATCGACGGAAACTTCCACTTCGCTGGAAGGCAGCTCACGGATGATGCTCACGAGGCGTTTGGCAGGCAGGGTGGTGGCCCCTTCCTTTTCGATCTGGGCCTCCACCGAACCGGTGATGCCGACATCCAAATCGGTGGTGGTGAACTGGATGCGGCCGTCCTTGGCCACAAGCAGGACATTGGAGAGAATGGGCAGGGTGGTGCGCGAACTGACGACGTGTTGGACTTTTTGCAGGCCGTCGAGGAATGCTTCCTTGGAGATGCGGAACTTCATAAATGCTATAACTGGGGAGTTGTTGCGGGGGAGTTTCCGTTTTCACTGCCCCTTGGCAAGCTTTTGTGAACAATCCCAAACAGTCGGCGGGTCAGCGCCGGAGTTGGGACTCGATGCGTGCGATGTTTTCCTTCAAACCCGGTTCGTCGCCGATCCGCTCGACGACCTTCTTGCAGGCGTGGATGACCGTGCCGTGGTCGCGACCGCCGAAGGCCTCGCCGATTTCCATCAGCGAGCCTTTCGTGAGCGAGCGGCTGAGATACATGGCGATCTGGCGGGGAAAGGCGATGCTCGCGGGTCGGCGGCGGCTGGTCATGTCGGCCAGGCGGACGTCGAAATGCTCGGCCACGGCCTTCTGGATGGAGTCGATGCTGACCTGCCGGCTGGCCTCTTCGCGGATCAGGTCGCGGAGCAAATGCTCGACTTTTTCCACGGTCACGCTCTCCCCGGCGAGCGAGGCGTAGGTGGCCACGCGCATCAACGCGCCTTCGAGGCGGCGGACGTTGGTGCGGATTTTCTCGGAAAGAAACTGCAGGACGGATTCGTCCACGCGGATTTTCCAATCGAGGCACTTTTTCTTGAGGATCGCCATCCGCGTTTCCATTTGCGGCGGCTGCATCTCGACGGTGAGGCCGCACTCGAAGCGGGAAATCAGGCGGGGTTCGAGGTTCTTGATTTCGCAAGCCGGGCGATCGCAGGTGAGGACGACTTGGTTGCGGCCGTCTAGCAGGGTGTTGAAGGTGTGGAAAAATTCTTCCTGCGAGCGCTCCTTGCCGGCGAGGAACTGCACGTCGTCGATGAGCAGCACGTCCGAGCTGCGGTAGCGGCGGCGGAATTTCTCGATGTCGCCGCGGCGGATCGCGTCGATGAACTCGTTGGTGAACTTCTCGCACGTCAGATAGATCACCCGCGAACCCGGCTGGCGGCGCAGCAGCTCGTGGCCGATCGCCTGCATGAGGTGGGTTTTGCCCAAGCCAGGACCGCCGTAGATGAATAGCGGGTTGTAACCGATGCCGGATTTCTTCGCGACCGCCTCGCAGGCGGCATGGGCGAACTGGCTGTTAGCTCCGACGACGAAGCTGGCGAAAGTGTGCGCCGGATTGAGGCCGGCCGCCTTGGTGCGCTTGTCGAGCGCCTCGCCTTCCAACGTGGCCGCCTTGGTCGGGCGCGGGTGGGGCGCGGCCCGGTCCAGGGGGTCGGCTCCTGAAATGTTAGAATCGCCGCTCTCCGCTCTGACGACGATCTGGACGTCCCGCACCTCGTCAAAAACGCCGGTCACGGCCATCGTGAGTTCGGGCAAATAATTCGTCTCGATCCACACCTGATTGATTTCGCCGGGAACCGAAATCGAGCCCACGTCATCCTCGACTCCCAACCAACGCGCGGCGCGGAACCACCGCTGGAATGCGTCATTGCCAACCATCACGCGCAACACATCGCAGACCTTGTTCCATCCGCCGTTTTCCGACGGAGGTTCTTCACAACCATCCACTCTTTCCTGCGTTGCCACTTCTTGCGGTTCCATTGTCGATGATTTTTTGAAATTATTTGACGCCGTCCGATAGCCACTCCCCGGTGTGGCGCAACGCGGCGAGGTGGGAAACATGGACAGGTGGCAGCGCACCGGGAAAAGTTTTTTACAGGCATCTAACTGATGCTCGCGGCGGACCGTATTCCACAAGGGTTCCACGGCTGAATTTTTTAAAGATCTTGACCTCGATTTACTTTGTCTTCCCGAAGTATCAACGAGGGAGTTTCCAGGGGAATTTACGCACTTGATTGAAAGCGAGGCAGTTGCCATGGGACAATTCCGTTTGAACGCCGCGCTCTAGCAGAAACGAGCCGCCTTGGCCATCTCGGCCCGCTGGAATCAAAGGGCTGCGCGGAAGCCCGCTCAGCGAGCCGCTGGAGCGGGTGCTTTGCGGCTCTTGAAACACAGGGCCACGGCGACGGTGATCAGGGTGCCGGCCATGATCCGCCAGGTGAACTTGATCATCGGAAGCCACCCGAAATTCTCGTAAAGTCTCTTGCCTGCGAGCATCTTCCAGACATCGTTCGGCAAATCGGCTAGGAACGCGACGAACACGATGCCCGCGACCATCGCGATCACGTTGCCCGTCTCGCTGCCACGTGTCCGGGTGAACAAAGCCACGATGAAAATTCCGAGCAGCGCCCCATAGGTGTAGCCGAAACTCCCGAGAATGATCCCGATGATGGTCAAGTTAGGGTTGTGCGCTTTCACGAGAGCTGTCGCCAGACCTACAAAGATCAGCACCAGCGCGAAGGCCACTGTACTCAGCTTGATGATTCGCACCCGGGCCTGATCATCCGCAGGTGTTTTGAACCAGCGGAAATGGAAATCCCGCGAATAACTGGTCGCCAGGGAATTCATCGCCGTGCCGAGCGAGCCCATCGTGGTGGCCAACACTCCGGCCAACACCAAGCCACGCAGTCCACCGGGCATCACATCGACAACAAAATACGGGAAAATCCGCCCGCTGTCCGGCTTGCCATCTTCCATCGGAAGCGACGGATCCGTCACGATGTGCCCGTAGTAAACCGAAAGCAGGATTCCGATGGTTAGAACGGCGTAAGTGACCGGGATGTCGGCCAGACCTGATAGAATCGTCGCCACCGCGCTCTGGCGCTTGTTCTTTGCGGTCAGCATCCGCTGCACCATGTCCTGGTCGGTGCCGTGGGTCGCCAGCGTGACGAACAGCGAACCGAGCAGCGCCGCCCAGACATTGTATTGGCTTTCCAACACGCTCTTGATCGCGCCCCAAGTGGCACCGTATTTCTGAACGAAATCCTTCGTCGGTGCCACATCCCCTTTCCATTCCCAGAGCTTGAGATCGTTCGGCTCCCTGAGATGACTTTTCGCGCCTTCCCAACCGCCAGTGTGCCCGAGTAAGTACCACATCGAAAATCCCAGCGCCCCGAACAACACCGCGATCTGCAACACGTCCGTCCAGATCACCGCCTTGATCCCTCCCAGTGCGGTATAGGCGGCGGTGAGAATCGTGATCAGCACCAGCGCCCCGCCGGTCACCCAGAATTGCTCCCAATTGCTCAACGGTCTTTCGGGATGCATCTGGTTCCAAATCACCACCACCAGCAAGGTCGGCACCCACAACCGGGCACCGCTGGCCAACGAGCGCGTCAGCAGGAAAATCACACTCGCCATGCTCCTCGTTCGTGGCCCGAAACGGATCTCGAGAAACTCGTAAATGCTCACCACGTTGTGCTTGTAGAATGCGGGGATAAAGATCGCGCTCACCACCACCCGCGCCAATAAATAGCCCACCATCAATTGCGCGTAGGTGTAATTCCTCAGCTCGAATCCGTCGCCTGGTGCGCCGAAAAATGTTCCCGCGCTGATTTCCGAAGCGAGGATCGAGGCCAGCACCGCCCACCACGGGATCGACCGGCCGCCCAGCGCGAAGTCCGCGACGTTGTTGTTCCGGCGGCTGAAATGCCAACCGATGCCGATGATGATGGCGAAATAAATTCCAACGATGATCAGATCCAAGGCGACGGCCGGCATGGACGTGACGCTAATGGACCCGGCCGGTGTTCCAAGCGCATTGTTGAAAACCGGATCAAGCAAGTGCTGCAACCCCGCGTCTATCGGTGCGCTGGTCCGGGAATTTCTCGTTCGCGAGGCGGCGGTCGAAGAGGATCGGGAGACCCGCCGGATCGCTGCCCGTCCCACGAAATACCCGCATCGCGCGGTCCCGACTCAATGCGCCGGGCCTTGTTGCTCCTGGATGTATTCCTGTTTGAGGCCCAGCGCTTCGGGCGCGTGGAGGACTAACATTTTCATGCGGACGTCCTTCGGGATGCCGGCGCGGGTGGCCTTGGAGACGACGACCATCAGCGTGATGGCCAGCGGCACGGTCCAGATCGCGGGTTGCTCGCAGAGGATGCGCAGCAGCGGGTGGGCGGCCCAGAACGGGTTGAGCGGGGCGAAGCCGGCGAAGACTTTGCCCATCGGCCCCTTGTCGAGCGAGAGGTTGCTAACATTCGTGGCGGCGGCGGCGACAAGGGCGCAGAGGCCGCCGGTCAACATGCCGGCGGCGGCACCTTTCATGGTCATGCCACGCCACCAGACGCTCATGAACAGCAGCGGGAAGTAACTGGCGGCGGCGATGGCAAATGCCTGACCGACCATGAAGTTGATTTCCAACGGTTCGACGAAACAACCGAGAATCACGGAAATGCTGCCGATGAGGACGGCGCACCATTTGAACATTCTCATGCGCTCGGCCGGCGTGGAGTTGGGCCGGAGCATTCGGCCGTAAACGTCGTGCGCGAGCGCGCCGGTCATCGAGACTAACAAGCCGGAGAAGGTGCTCATGAACGCGGCGAAGGCCCCGGCGCAGGTGATGCCGCTGAGGATGGAGCCGAGGATGCCGTATTTCTGCGAGATCAAGGTGGGCAGCCTCAGGACGACGGCATCAGTGCCCTTGACCCCGGCCAGTCCGGTGTAGAGCTCGGGCATTAGGTTGCGCCCTAACACGCCGAACACCGGCGGGAAGACGTAGAAGATGCCGATGAGGATCATGACCCACATGGTGGTCTTCTTGGCGGCGACTCCGTCCGGGTTGGTGTAGAATCTAACGAGAATGTGCGGCAGCCCGGCGGTGCCGCAGACGAGGGCGACGACCAGCGAGAAGGTGTAGAGGAGCGAGTAGGGCTTCTTGTTTTCCTTGAGGAAAGCCTCGCGCTGGTCGGCGGGCAGCGCGTCGGACGCGGCTTTGACAGCCTTGGTCGTTAGAGGGCCGAACGGGGCGAGCCAGGCGTCGTCCTTGGGTGCCTTTTCCGGCAGCGGCTTGCGCTGAAGCGCGGCGGGATCGGCGGACTGGACGATCGCGCTCTCGGCGGCGGAGTGGTTCAGCGAGAGATTTTTCCCGTAGCCGCCATAGACTGATAGAAGAACGAAGACCGGCACGGAAATGGCGAACATCTTGATCCAATACTGGACGGCCTGGATCAGGGTGATGCCCTTCATGCCGCCGAGCGCGACATTCAGCGTGATGACGGCACCGACCACGACGACGCCCACCCAGTATGGCAACCCCGGCAGAATATAGGACAGCGCCGTGCCCGCGCCTTTCATCTGCGGCATGGTGTAGAAGAAGCCGATGAACAGAACGAAGCAGACCGCGATGCGGCGGAACAACGGCGAGTCGAAGCGGCCTTCGGCGAAATCGGGAATCGTGTAAGCACCGAACCGGCGCAGCGGCCCGGCGATGAATAACAGCAGGAACAAATAGCCGCACGCATAACAGACCGGATACCACAGCGCATCGTAACCCGACGACATGACCATGCCGGCGACGCCCATGAAGCTGGCGGCGCTGAGGTATTCACCGGAAATCGCGGAGGCATTCCAACCGACGGAGACGGACCGGCCGGCGACAAAGAAGTCGGAGGCGGACTTGGAGGATTTCGCGGAGCGGAAGCCCATCCACAGCGTGATGGCCACGGTGATGCCGGCGAAGGCGAGGATCCAGAGATCAATTTTTGAAAAGTCCATGCGGGTGAGAAAATGTTAGGATTGGCGCTTGTTGCCCGCAGCGGCGTGGTGGACTTCTTCGTTTTCCAAGGCGATCGAACGGGTGATGAAGACGCGGGCGATGATCCAGACGTAGGGGAAAAACAACACGCCTAACACCAGCCAGCTCAGGGTGAAGCCACCGACGCGGCGCGCCATGAATTCCGGGGCCAAGTAGTTGAGCAGGGGCAGCCCCAACAACAACAACAGAAACGACGCGGCGCACGAGATGGAGAGCTTGAGCTGGCGCTTCATCAGGCTGTGGAGGAATTCCTCGCTATGGATGAAATCGGTTTCCTTCGGTGGGAGTGGGGACATCGGATGGGGCGGTTTGAAGTGAGCATGAGAACAGGAATCCATGCGCCATGCGTCAAGAACCATTTCCCCCCGATGCCGGTTCATCCGGGTGATAGGGCGGTCCAAATTCCCGGTTTCCAACCTGCGGATTTCCACTACGGTCCCGCCATGCCGCTGCTCGAACGCTTCCTCGATCCATCGACCGTCTCGCTGAAAATCTGCGGGGTGACGACGCGCGATGACGCGGACCAACTCGTGGCGATGGGAGTGGACGCGCTGGGCGTGAATTTCTGGCCGAAGTCAAAGCGCTATCTGGCGGCTGGTGAGGCGAAGTGGTTGCACGGGCTGGCCGGGAAGATCTTGCGGGTGGGAGTGTTCGTGAACGAAGCGCCGGAGTTGCCGCTGCGGCTTGTTAGCGAGGGCTATCTGGACGTGGTGCAGCTTCACGGCGACGAGACGCCGGAAGAGGCAGCGGCATTTCGCGATGCGGGTGTGCCATTCATCAAAGCGATCGGCGTGAAGACCCGTGCGGATCTGGAACGGGCGACCGAATACCGAGCGGCGGCGATCCTGCTCGATGCGCATGCGCCGGGCGTCTATGGCGGCACGGGCGAGGTGTTCGACTGGGAGGTCGCTTCCGATTTCCGCAGGCGGCATCCCCATCTGCCTGTTCTATTGGCAGGCGGGATCGTTCCGGAAAATGCCGGGCTCGCCGCGCTGAGCGTGCAGCCTGCCGCGCTGGACATCGCGTCGGGCGCGGAGATTTCACCCGGCATCAAAGACTTCCGAAAGGTCGCCGCATTTCTCACCGCCCTGCACCGCCGCCCGACATGCTAACGGATTCCCACTGCCATCTCGCCTCCCACCGGTTTTCCCCGGAGGAAATTCCCGACCTCCTTGCCCGCGCCCGTGCTGCGGAGGTGACCCGCATGATCACCCTCGCGACTTGTCTGGAGGATCTCCCGGCGAATCTAACTCTCGCGGAAAATCCCGCCGTCCACGCCTGCATCGGCATTCATCCATGCGATGTCCACCACGCGCCGGACGACGCGACTGCGCGGCTCGCGGCGTTCACCGGCGATCTGCGGGTTTGCGCCATCGGCGAGACCGGCCTCGATTACTATCACCCCGCTCCCGATGGCTGGGACGAGCAAACGTTCCGCGAACGCCAGCGCCTGTTCCTCCGCCAGCATTTCGAACTCGCTGCCGCAGCCAAGCTCAACGTGGTCATCCACACCCGCGACCGCGAGGGCCACGCCTCGTTTGAAGACGCGCTCGCGATTTACGGCCACTATCGGAATTCCACGCGCGCCGTGTTCCACTGTTTCATCGGCCCTTGGGAAAACGCCCGGCGCGTGCTGGATCTCGGCGGCCTCGTTTCTTTCGGCGGGGTGGCGACGTTCAAGACCGCGAATGAGGTCCGCGAGACCGCCCTCCAATGCCCGGCGGGAGGTTTCATGATCGAGACCGACTCACCCTACCTCGCCCCAGAACCGCACCGGGGAAAGCGCAACGAACCATCGTTCGTTAGAATGACCGCAGAGCGCCTAGCCACATTGCGCGGCGAATCGCTGGAAGCTCTGGCGCTTCACACCGGGAAAACCGCAGCCTCGTTTTTTCGACTTCGCCCGCAGTCCAATTGAACAAAGGATTCGTCCGGCGACGTTTCATCAGCCTGTTGGCGGCGCCCGACGTTCCGTCCTTCACAACCCGAATCCAAACCGCTACATCCCCACCATGTCTCCGACCCGCATCCTCGCCCCTTCGCTCCTCGCCTTCGCATTTGTCTCATGCGCCACACACAAGGCCGACAAATACGACACCGCAGACACCACCCCGGTCAACTCGCCACCGGTCAACGCCCCCGCGAACCCCGTCTATGACACGCCGGCAGCTTACGAGGAAACTGGAGCCGCCACCGCCGCTGCTCCGGTCGCGGCACCCGGGGCCATGCCTCCGCCTAACACCCAAGCCGCCGCCCTGCCGCAGGCACCTTCCAACGGTGCCGCCATCATCCACACCGTGGTCGCGGGAGACACCCTCTCCGGCATCAGCGCGAAATACAAAGTGCCCGCCGCCACCATCAAACAAGCCAACAGAATGACCAACGACACCGTCGTACTCGGCCGGAAGATGGTGATCCCGCCTGCCCGCTAACACATCCAACCCGCCGCCCGGAGTCCACCAGCTCCCGGCGGCTTTCTCTTAAATACCATGCGCTTCCCCGCCTTCATCTGCCCTCTGTTCGCCCTTGTCACCGCCGCGATCGCGGAACCCGCAGAGCCACCCGAGCCTGAAGCAGCCGCCGGCGGAAGCCTGCGGGAAGTCGCCCTAGACAATCTTCTATCCGAACGCGATTCCGATAAGGAACTTGAATCCGTCATCGCCGCTGCCAGGAAAGCCGGCATCAGCGAGCAGTCGATCCTCGAAGCCCGCTTCCTCTATCATGTGGATCGCCGCGAGGATGACGCCGTCGCCGCGATGCTTCCCGAGTTTCTCAAACAGCGCGACGGTTTCAAGATCGGCGACTCCGCCATTTTCAGCGTGAAGGAAGATTGGCTCGCCGTCGTTGAATACGTGCAAGCCATCGCCTCCTTGAAAAAGGGCGACAAGGACGCATTCAAGAGTCACATCACCGAAGCGTTCTGGCTGAGTCCACGCCAGGCGTCCGCGTTCGCGCCGCACATCGATCGCATGCGGCTGGAAGAGGCCATGCGTGCCGTTAGAATTGATTTTGAAACCAAGCTCGCCACGCTCGGCGGTGGCGATGAAGTCGCGCTGAAGAGCCTCATGACAGGGAAAAAGGCCATGGTCCTCCACTTCTGGTCACCCGCCAGCCGCGAGTGCGAAGCGAGCATGCCGGACTACGTCATCACCGCCAAGGCCCTTGGTGACAAGGGTGTCGCCATGGTTTCCATTCTTCCCGAGGATGCGCCCAAGATTCTAACCGACGCGCTGGCGTTGATCAAACCGCTAGGCGACAAGCCACCGGGCGTATGGCTCATCGACCGGAAAGAAAATCCCCTTGCCCGCGACCTCCGCGTGCAGGCCTTGCCCGCCTTCATCCTCGTTTCTAACGAAGGTGCCATCCTCTTCAACGGCGACCCCACCGACGACGGCTTGTGGGATGCCCTAACCAAGCTCGACCCGAAGATCATCCGCCCGGCATCGGCGGACGGCGCCGAGTAACTGGCAGCACCTAACTACGGCACGCGTAGTAGATGGGAAGTCCGTTCGTAAAATATTACGGATTTCTTGAAAATCGGCATGTTTCAACTTGACGCGCATCCAAACTACTAGTTTCCTCGTCGTTAGCGAAGAGACACCATTTATGGCGCGGCCCACCCATCCATCCAATCTCGAACTTCAAGCCCTATCCGTTTTGTGGCACGAAGGACCATCGACGGTGGCCACCGTGCATGAGACCCTGCCCGATGGAAAAGACCGGGCATACACCACGGTGCTCTCGGTGATGCAAAGTCTCGAGCGCAAGAGTCTGGTGAAACGCGCACGGGTCGGCCGGGCGCATGTTTATGCCGCAGCTTATTCGCAGGAAGTGATCGTGCAGCGTGCGACCCACGATTTCCTAACAAACGCTTTTGGAGGACGCCTCGGTGAGGCGCTCCTCGCTATCCTCTCCGCCGGCACATTAACGCCGGAAGAGAAAACAAACATCGAACGCGAACTCCAACGACACAAAACAATGGCTGCAAAAAAAACAGCAAAGAAAGCAGCGGCTAAGACCGCCAAGAAAGCCGTGAAGAAAGTTGCCAAGAAAGCCCCGGCCAAAAAAGCCCCGGCCAAAAAGGCAGCGAAAAAAGCGGCAACCAAAGCCCCCGCCAAAAAGGCTCCTGCGAAAAAGGCAGCCAAGAAAGCGGTGAAGAAGGTCGCCAAAAGTGCCAAGAAGGTCGCCAAGAAAGCGGCAAAGAAAACGGTCGCCAAGAAAGCGGCCCCTGCGAAGAAGGCTGCTGCCAAGAAGGCTGCTCCTGCTAAAAAGGCTGCTCCAGCGAAGAAGGCCGCCAAAAAGGCTGCTAAGAAAGCCGCCAAGAACGCGGCGAAGAAGTAATCCAAACCCCCGGTTGGGGAACCGGGTGCCAAGCTCGCGAGCTTGGTGCCCGATTGCTCCCGATCCGGGGCTGACCTACGGCGGGAGATCTCCGGATCTCCCGCCCTGGGTTGTGTTAGCCCGCCCAAGGGCCGGACCGTTAGTCCGTGACAGAGGAAGGACTCACGGAAGCCGCAGGCGGAAGAAGCGCCGCAGCTCGTTAGGGGTGGTTTGGTAGGTCACGGGCTGCGCGAGGCCGGTGAAGTGGATGGTTTCCACGTCGGCCCAGGCAGCCAATTGCAAGGCGGGCGGCGGCTCGCTGAAGAAGCCAAGGATTTCGCCATGATTGAAGGAGCGAGTCTTTCCCCCGGAGTCGCGCTGTCATGGGAACAAGACGGGTTAGGGCGGGTTTTTTGTAACGGGTTGGATTCCGTCCCGCGACTCCCGGCGCTCCACCGTGCGGATCAGCCCGAGGTAGGAAAACGTGCCGATCAGATAGAGCGCGGCGGTCATCAGGAAAATTTGCCAGTAGGGGAAATGGTGGGCGCGGAGATTCTCGAACGCGCGGGCAGCCAGCCACCAGCTCCCGCTCCAGATCGCGCCGTTGCAAGCGCTCATCAATTCGCGGTTGCGCTCGCCCACGTAAGACATCGAGAGCTCGCTGGTGGACGGCCCGGCCATGTTCATCAACGGCTGGCGGAAAATGAAACAGACGAGCGCGAGCGGCAGCGCCCAGCCGCTGGAGACCCACAGTTCGGTTAGACCCATGGTGGCGAGCATGAATACCGCCGCAGATTGCACGCCGAGGATCGCCCCGCGCCAACCGAGCCGGCGGCGGACTTCCGGGACGATCAGACCCATGAACAAGACCAGCACGTAGCTGACCGAGCCGAATGCCGAGTAGGTCGCGGAATCGAGCTGATAGACGCTGCTGAAAAACAGGTTAAGGAACTGGATGCTCAGCCCGGCCCCCGTCGCGATGCAAATGGAAGGAACGATCGCGCGCAACAGCACCGGCCGATCCTCACGGTGGACATGCGACCAGTGACGCGTCGATTTCTCCACGGGAGCCGGATCGGGAAGGCGGGCGTAAAGGAACGGCGCACCCAACCCGCAACATGTTAGAATTAACAGCGTGGAGTGTTCGTTGAACACCAGACGGGTGCTCCCGAGGTCCAGATGGCCGATGCTTTGAAGCACGCTCGACAAGACTCCGCCACAGATGCTGGCGGCGCTCCAGGTCGCGAACAGCAGGCTCAAGGCCTCGCTCGATTGCTTGGGCGGAGCGAGCCGCAGCATCATCGGCAGGCTGCCGACGTTGAGGATCAGGCCCGCGAAGCCCATCGCCAGGAAACTAACCGATGCCGCAGTCATCGCGCCGAGCCGGACGGTTTCCAACGACGCCAGCGCGGTCAGTGGGAACAACACCGCGCCGATGACGAGCGGCTTGCGCAGAGGTTTGCCCCGCAGCCAGAGCCCGGCGGGCAGGGCGAGGAAGAAGGTGGCGAGAAACCGGTGCGAAGTCAGTGCCGCGATCGCCGGATCGCCGAGGCCGCGCGATTTCAGGAACAGGTTAAGCAGGAGAAACTGCGCGGAGTTGATCAAATTGATGAGGAACAGCCCCGCCGCGAATTGCAGCACGCACTTCGGCAGAATCCGGTATCTTTCCAACCATGCGGGGAGCTGCGGCACGGCGGATGATTTCGCGATGAGTGGGCACGGTGCAAGGATAACGAGTGCGGAATCCTCCGCGAACATCCGGCGGCGGAATTCGTCTTGACGCTGTCCTTCGACCTATCAGCATTTCGGAATGGAGCGCGGAAGTTTTGAATTCAATTCCATGGTGAGTCACGCGGCAGGACCGGTCCGGCGCTGGATTGTTCTGGGCACTGTTGCATTGGCCTGCTGGGGCAACCTCACCTCGTGCAACCGTGAGAAAAAGGAAAGTGTTGGCAGCAACGGCACGGCCGAATCCGGCAAACCGGCACCGGCAAAAAAGCCCGCTGCCACCCCGCCGCTGCGATTACCGGCGTTGGAGCAAATCGCCAAATCGTGCGCCCTTGTCAAAGTCCCCGGCCAACCCGACCGCCCGGGGATCTTGCTAGAGAGCGCGGGAGCATCCTCTTCCAGCCGCCGCTATCTGATTCTCTGCGACACCCCGCAGGATCTTGAGTCGGCCTATGTGGCCTATCGGACGGCCGAAGGGATCGAGAAGTCATCCGCGAAGAAGAAGTCCACGTTGGCCACGGGCTTGTCGGTCTATGAGTTCACCACGAAATCGGCGGTGGCCTGCAATCGCCTGACCGATCCAGTTTTTGGAGAAACCTGGCATGCCATTCACCTGGCAGGCGGAGGATCCATCAGCGAGGCCGAACTGGCGTCCATCGAATCCGAACTCAAAAACATCTCCGCCCAACGCAACGAAATGCACCGACTTCTAACGGAGTCAACAAGGGCCCGGATGGAGCGCAGGCCGATGGGAGGGGATCCCCGCGATCCGCAGTTTCAACGCGATCCGCGCCAGCCGCCGCCGGGCAACGAAATCGAGCAGGATTCCAACGCGACGAGGAACGAGATGGCGATGTTGTCCGCGCAGGAATCCAAGCTCAGGAGCCGGCTACAGTTTCCTATCAGTTCGATTGCGGTCACGGAAGCCGCTGCGGCCGCCACCCAAGAATCGATCGAGTCCGCAGGTGCGGCCTTGGACAACACCCTGCTGGCCACCTCGGAGAATACGGTTAGAGCCATCCGCCGCAGCGGAAAATGGTTTGACGTGAAAGAGCTGCTCTCGTCGCTTTCCGACCAACTCGAACAAGTGACGCTCAACGTCTCCCAGAGCGGCGGGGGCGTCCAGTTGACCTGCGAACTGAAGTCAGGCTTCTCGCTCCGCAAGAACACCTATTCGTTGGTGGCGGCGACGACCTTCGGCTTGGAATCGATCGGCAGCGGATCGCTGGAGGAACGCCTCGCCAAGGTGCCGCCCGTCGCGTTCGAAGGGGGCGGCGGATCCTACTCGGTTTCCCAACAGTTGGAATGGAACCAGCAGAAATCCAAGCTATGGCTCAAGGTTTTCGACGACCGCAAGCCGGAGACGCCGGTGATCGACGAGGTCATCCTGCTCGACTACCCCGGGTCATTCTCCGCCCGCTGGGGGAAACCTCCGTCTCCCCTCATCAAGCTTCCCACCGCCCCGCCTAACACTCCGGAGGATCTGGTCAAGGAGCAGCTAGCACTCGATGCCAAGGGCGAAATCCGCGACCTCGTCGCGGCGGGCGACGGATCGGTCGTGATGGTCCAGACCGAAAAGCCACCGTATTGGGCACCGCTTGATTTAAAAACCGGCCAATGGATGCCCGCTCCTTGGATAGCCACCGCAGACACCCTGGTGGCGACACAAGCCGGGAAAATCTATCTGATCGACCGCAAGACCAAGATCGTCGAGATCTGGGGATTGGTCTCGGGCAAGCGTGAAGGCTTCCAACTGTTACCGCTCGAAGGCACGATCATGGCCGCCGCCGCGCCGTTGTCGGATCCCGCTCAGCCGGTCATGATCGCCACCGATAAATGCGGTTATTTCGTGGATCCGGAAAAGTTCGAGGTGATTCCCAGCGGCTTGGATATCCGCTATTTCTTCGATGCCGAGGCAGGCAAGCGCCAGGGCCAGGTGCCGCTCGATCCGGCGAGCCTCTGTCTTCGCGCTTCGGATGACGGCTCTCTTTACTCCCTTTCAGGAATCAACGCGAACACCAGCCAACGCACGAGAAGCTACCTGATCGTGACCGTGGACCGCTCGTCAATGGTCGTGGCCACCTCCAATGAAAAGCAGTTCCTCGCCACCCGCGGGCGGAACCTGACCCAATCCCGGGGATTCCCGGATCACGGCGGCAGCGTCACCAGCGTCATGCCCTACCCGTCCAACGCACGTTTCCCCGGGCCCACCGGCGAGATCCGTTTCCAGGGCGCGAAGGAGGGCAAGCCGTTCGCAGTGATGAAGAACTCGCCGGTCTTGCCTGATAGAAAAGAGGAAACGACTGGCTTTCTGGTTTCCGACAGGGGCACTTACCTGGACTCGGCGAACGGCGTTCTGCTGCTGCCCGACGGCGACAAGCTGAATCTCGTCCGGCTCAATCTGGCAGTAGCAGAGAAACAGACCCCGCAATTCATCTTTGCCGGCGAGACGCTGGAGATTCCACTTCCGCCCGGCAGCGGGCACAAACTCACCTCGGCGGATGGAGGCAGATCGGAAATCGGTCCCGAGTCGATCCGTTGGTTCGCTCCATTCATCAATGACAATGACCGCAATTTCTCCCTCAAGCTCGAATGGACCGGCGAGCTCGGCTCGCAAATCAGCAAGGACTATCGGATCCGCGTGATCCAGCCGACCCGCAGTCCGGAGGTCGTGTCGCCGGACGGGCGCAAGGTCATTCCGCTGCACCCGCGGGTCGTTCTAACTGAGGTTGATTCCGACATCGTCGGATTTGCCGGATCGGGCACCGTGGTGTTGGTCAACGACTCCGGCTCCCTCAGTGCGTGGAACCTTGTCACCGGCGAGATGATCTTTCGCGTGAAAAAGGATTTCCACCACGCCTTCGGGGATGCGGACCGGATCTATCTCTTTTCAAGCAATGGCAACTTGACATCCTACGACATTCTAACCGGCCAGGTCGCCGGCCAGGCGGAGCTGGGAGACAAGATTCAAAGTATCACCACCGGGATGTCGTCCCGCGACGCCTTGCTCGCGGTGGAACACCAAGGGGTCGAAGGCTTCCTGATCCAAATCCCGCGGGACAGCTTGAAGCCTAACATTATCGACCTTCCGCAGGAATCCCGCCGGGGCCTCTTCATCCCTCAACTCGCTTCGAATGCCTCCGGCTCGGCGATGTGGTCGCGGGGGGTGGCGATCTTCCGCGACCAGCGCGCGATCACGGTGAAGCCATTCGCCGGAGAGGCCGTGAATGGCTTGAGCTTCGGGGTGCCCGACGCTTCGGGCGAGTTCGTCGTCGGCGGGGAGACGATCGTCAACATCGGCGCGTCTCCGCTGAAGTCAGTCAAGGCATCCACCCTGCCGGGCATGGCAGACTCGGCGCACTGCAAACTGGACGAATCCGGCCGCTACATTCTGGTGTCGGATACCACGGGAGATGAGCAAACCAAAACGGTGTCCGTGCGCGATGTGCGGGAACCCACCAAGGAACTGCTCAAGATCCGATATGCCCCGTACGGCCGGGACCAGATTCCATACCTCATCAGTGGCACTAACACGTTGGTCCAATGGCTGAAAGCCGGAGGAACCACCTCCGCCGTGGTTTACGATTTTGATATTGCCGAACTCACCAAGGAACTTTCCCGCTGATCCGTCCCATGAAAACGTCCCTTAATTTTCCCGCCTTGTTGCTCGTGGTCTCGTCCGCCGCGCTGACTCCTGCGGCTGCCCAGGAAATGGATGCCCGCAAGATGTTCCAGGCGCTCGAACCCTCGGTCGTCCTGATCACCGACGTAGAAGGTGGTGGCAGCGGCATCGTGCTATCGGAAGACGGCTTGATCCTAACGAATTTCCATGTCGCTAACACCCCGTTGCCGCAGACGGTCGAGGCGATGGTGGAAGATGGAGGTCGCCAGGTGAAGAAGACCTTTCCCAAGGTCATCTTGCTCAAGGTCCACG
This sequence comes from Akkermansiaceae bacterium, assembly GCA_031371325.1. Taxonomy (GTDB): domain Bacteria; phylum Verrucomicrobiota; class Verrucomicrobiia; order Verrucomicrobiales; family Akkermansiaceae; genus Luteolibacter. Next base: position 20,321 of record JANMJJ010000054.1, read on the forward strand.
CACAGAACGACCTCGCGCTGCTCAAGGTGGACGCCGCAGGCTGCAAATTCAAACCCGCGCGAATTTCGAAATCGGACCGCGACACCGTCGCCGGCGGCACCTGTTTCGCCATGGGCTATCCCTTCGTGCCGGGTCAGGACAAGCCGGTGCTCACCATCACCAAGGGCATCATCAGCTCCGCCCGCAGGGTCGTGGATAACAACCCCTACATCCAGTTAGATGCCGCCATCAATCCCGGCAACTCCGGCGGCGCGCTGATCAATGACAAGGGCGTGGTGATCGGCATCCCGACCCTCAAGTTCGAGGGTGCCGACCGCATCGGCCTGGCCGCGTCACTGGCCGGCCTCAAGATGGACCAGTTCGTCAAGCCCGAGGAAAAAATGGGCAACCCGCAGGAAGCCACGCGGCTTTCCAACATGGCTTCCAACCTAGTCTTCCGCGACGCGCTGTCGTTCGGCTCGAATCCCGATGCAGTCGAGCTGGCCGTCTATCTGCAACGCGAGGCGCTCAGCCTCGAACCTAACAATCCACAGTGGTCGTACAACCTCGCGTCAATGTATCACCGCTTGGAGAAATACCCGCTGGCCCTTGCCTATGCCGAGAGCGCGGTGAAGAAGGACCCGAAGAACCTGTTTTCCCGTTCCTTGTTAGCCGAATGCCAGGACTTTCTCAAGCAGCCGAAAAAGGCCATGGAAAACCGCATGGCCTGTCTCTCGATCCCACCGACCGGGAAAGACCAGGATCAGCGAAAAACCATCATGGCCAAGCTGGCGAGCGCCTGCGCCGCCAACAACGATCCGCTGCGTGCGGTGTATGTCTTGTCCTGGAGCCTAGCTGCCAGCGATGCCCCGCCATCGCCGGACCAACGCTTGATCCTGCAAAAGGCCGGCAAATTCATCCCCGAGGCGGTCATTGCCGAGATCATGGCCAAGAAGACTGGCCACAGCGTCGCGGACATGGAGACCTACGTCGCGCGCGCTCCCGCCCCGCCGCCGATGGTCGAGGACAAACCGGTGGCACCCGCCGACGTCAGCAAAATCCAGCCGTTAGCCGCCACCAGCACCACCGTCACCTCCGAGCTCCATTTCAAAACCGGCGTCACCGCCCAACTCATGGATTCACCCGCCGGGCTGGTCTATCACCCGGACCAAGGAACGCTGGAGTGGACCCCGCCGCCGTTCTCGAAAACTCCAGAAGCCAGGGTGCTGTTCCTGCTCAAGAATCCAGATGGCAGCGAGGAAACTTACGTGCATACGATTCCCCGGAAGTGAGGGAAATCGGTGCCATGATTTATCCGGGATGGACGTTTCGCCCGGGATAGGGCACATCCGCGCCGCTTCATGTCCGCTCTCCTTTCCGCCAACGAAATTCGCCTGACCTACGGTTACCAAACGCTGCTGGATGGCGTCACCCTTGCCATCGCCGCTGGCGAGAAAGCCGGGATGGTCGGCCGCAACGGTTGTGGCAAAACCTCGCTGTTGAAAATTCTAACCGGCGAGCAGATGGCGGACTCCGGGGAAATTTCCCTGCGCCGCGCGCTACGCGTCGGGTATTTGCCGCAGGAGTTCGAGCTCGATTCGGACCTCACCGTGCAGGAAAACATCGCCTCGGGCGCGGCCGATATCGTCGAGGCGATCCGCCGCTACGAGAACGGCGAGGGCAGCGACGCCGAACTCAACGACCTGCTCCATCTCATCGATCACGCCGACGGCTGGAACCTCGATTCACGGATCAAGGCGGCGTCCACCGCGCTGGGCACGCCGCCGTTGGACGCGATGGTCGGCCCGCTTTCCGGTGGCGAGAAGCGGAGGGTCGCGCTGTGCCGCGCGCTCGCCTGCCAGCCGGATCTGTTATTGCTCGACGAGCCGACGAACCATCTCGACGCCGAGTCGATCCGCTGGCTGGAGGACTATTTGAAAGGATTTCCCGGCGCGGTGATTTTCGTGACGCACGACCGTTACTTCCTCGACGTGATCGCCACGCGGATCATCGAGATCGACCAGGGCCGCGCGTTTTCGCATCCGGGGAATTACACCGCATTCCTCGAATCGAAGGCGATCCGCCAACAAATCGCCGGCCAGACCGAGCGGCGGCGGCAGCGGTTTTTGCGCGAGGAGTTAGAGTGGGTGAGATCCGGCGTGAAAGCGCGGGGGACGAAGCAGCGGACCCGGCTGGACAAGTATTATGAAATCGAAGGCCTCGAAGCACCGCCCGAGGAACGGGAAATGGATTTGCTCATCCCGCCGCCGCCGGATTTGGGCAACATCGTCGTCGAGCTCGAAGGCGCGGGCGTGAACGTGGGCACGGAAAAGTCGCCGCGCTGGTTGTTCCGCAATCTAACATTGAGCCTGCGTCCCGGCCAATGCACCGGCATCGTCGGCCGCAACGGCGTGGGCAAGACGACGCTCCTCAAGCTCTGCCTCGGCCAGCTCGAGCCGACCGAAGGCAGCGCCGTGACCGGCAAGCGGGTGAAGGTAAACTACATCGACCAGACGCGGATGGTGCTCGACGGCACCGGCTCGCTGCTGGACGAGATTTCCGATGGCAACGAGAAGCTGATGTTCGGCAACCAGCCGCTCGGTGCGCGCAACTATCTCCGGCGTTTCCTGTTCGACGACAAGCGGATCAATGAGCGGGTCGATCTTCTATCAGGCGGCGAGCGGGCGCGGCTGATGTTGGCCAAGGTTTTGAAAAACGGCGGCAACGTCATCGTCCTCGACGAGCCGACCAACGACCTCGACCTGCCCTCGCTGCGGATGCTGGAGGAAGCGCTCGCGGTGTTCGACGGCTCGGTGATCGTGGTTTCCCACGACCGCTACTTTCTTGATAGAATTTGCGACCAGATCATCGCCTTCGAGGACGATGGCATCGCGGTGCAGGCGGGAAATTATTCCTACTACCTGGAAAAACGCCAGGCGCGGGAAGCCTCGCAGCGGGCACTCGCGCAAGCCGCCGCACGCGAGGCTGCGGCCCGGCAGAAAGCCGCTTCGGCCGCACCGGCGGAGAAGAAAGGCCGCAAGCTGACGTTCAACGAGAAAAATGAGTTAGAGGGAATGGAGACCGCCATCCTCGCGATCGAACAGGAAGCCGAGGGACTTGAAGCGCTGCTGCATGATCCGGATTTCCAGGCGAAACGCTTCGCCGAGATTCCGGAGATGGTGGAGAAGTTAGACGCCGCGAAGGCCAAGGTCGCGAAGCTTTACACGCGGTGGGAAGAGCTGGAAGCGGTGCGTGAGGCGAGCGCGTAAGGTGCCTGAGCGTAGCGGCGGTTAGCAGTGCGGCAACGCGGCCGGCTTCGATGGTTAACAGGATTTCAAAGTCCTCGCCATCGCCGAGCGCCCGGGCGGGGGTACAACCGGGAGTGAGCGGCAAGGCGGCTTCGTCGATCGCGAAGCCGCAGCCGGAAAAGGCTGAATGCTTGTTAGCGAGGACTGACCCGAAAAGCCTGACCCGAAAAGCGCTGACCCGAAAAGCGTCGTCATGCCAGGAGCTCATGTGCGGTTTGGCGGTGGAAAACCGCCGCCACGGAAGTGTTCCCAACCGCCGGTTAGCGATTGGCCTGTGCCGGGTTTCACAAGCTCGCCGATGCGGGTAAGGGGAAGATCCGGAAACGGCCAGGTGGCTAGCAGTCCGGCGACGCGGCCGGCTGCGATGGCTAACAAAATTTCGAAGTCCTCACCATCGCCGAGCGCCTGCACCGGAGTGCAGCCGGGAGTGAGCGGCAAGGTGGCTTCGTCGATGGTGAAGCCGCAACCGGAAGCGGCGGCGAGGCGCGGGAGGTCTTTCGCCAAGCCGTCTGATAGATCCATCATCGCGGTCGGCTTGAAACGAGCCACCAGCCAGTCCGTCTGCACGATGCGCGGGGTGAAAGCGAGGTGCTTGCCGGAAATGGAGCCGCCGAGCAGGCCGGTGACCAGCAGCACGTCGCCCGGCTTGGCGGTGGAGCGCAGGACCAACTGCTCACGGCGGACCGTGCCGGTGGCGGCGATGGAAATGACGGCGGCGGAACCGCTAGGGGCGCTGGAGGTTTCTCCGCCGGCGAGGAAGCCGCCGAATTTTTGCAGGCAATCCGCGATGCCGCGATAGAGGTCTTCCACCCACGAGACGGCGGTTTCGGGCGGGAGGGCGAGGGTGATGAGAAAATGTCCCGGATGCCCGCCCATGGCGGCGAAGTCCGAGATGACGCGGGCGGCGGCCTTCCACCCGACGGCACGGGCCGGGGCGTTTGGCAGGAAATGGACGTGTGCGACGAGCGCGTCGGTTTTCAGCAGCAACAGTGCGGGAGACTGAGGGTCGTGATCGATGACGGCGCAATCATCGCCCGGCCCGGCTGCGGGATTCGGGTCGCGTGGCACTAGCCCGACGAGGCGATCGATCAGGGCATCCTCGCCGATGTCGCGAAGGGTTTTCAAGTGAGGTGTTGGGGGAAATAGCGGGCTGCCATCTGAATGATGACGGTCGCACCGTTGAAACAGAAATGGACGGCGATGGGTGCCCACAGCGAGCCGGTTTTTTCGTAAACGAAGACGAGCACGCAGCCGAAAACGAACAACGGAAGCAGTGCGGCGATGCTGCCATGGGCGGCGGCGAAGACGAGCGCGGAACAAATCCCCGCAGGCCAAGGACCGGCGAAGCGTTTGGTGGCCGAGTAAAGGTAGCCGCGGAAAACGATTTCCTCGCAGAGCGGCGCGGCGATGACGGCGGCGAAGGCCATCAGTCCGAGGATGGCGGGGTTGTTGGATTCCTGGAGGATTTTCACCGTGTCCTGGACCGTCTCGACGCCGAGCGATTCGATCCACTGCATGAAGCCGGAGGCTTGGAGGCCACCGAAAAACAACCACATGAGAAACACGGCAACGGGCGCGATTAGAAAACCCCAGCGCCAGCCCGGCCACTTCAGGCCGAGCCATTCGACCGGCCGGATGCGGCGGATCACAAATGCCGTGACGATGCCGGCGATGATGAATTGGAAAGCGATCGAGGAGAGCAGTCCGGCGGGATCCAACGTCGGTTCGGCCTTGTCGGAGGGTTTCACGGAAGCCACGACCAAGCTGAAGAAAAGAACGAAAATGAAGCCGATTCCCAGCAAATCGAGCGGTCGATAGAACCACACTGGCACCCGTCCAACCGGCAGCGGGGGCGGCAGGGCGGGCGACATTGGCGTCTGATAGGGTGTGCCGTCATCGGCGGGCGCGGGTTCGATCACGGGAACCGGCACGGCGGTTTCTCCAACCAGCATCCGGGCGGTGGCGGCGAGGGCGAAAATCCCGAAAGCCGTGCTGAAGGTGGCGATGATGACGAATTCCGTGGGGTCTGGCATGTGAAAATGGCTGGGCGACAACCCTGCGACGGCCAGTGCCAACCCGCCACTGTAAAAATCGGGGATGGAGCGCCCATCACCTTTACGGAAGATGAAAGTCAGGCAAGGCTTGCCAATCCTAGGATTTAGGAAAAGCTCGCGCCCTATCGAAGAGGCAAGGGCAGACACCATCCACCGGGGAAATCCCTACCGCGCGATTTTGCGGCGGGAATACCCCGAGCCATTGATCGCCTTGCTGGCATTCATTTTGGGGATCTGGCTGTGGGACCAATATTTTGGCAAGGTCGAGGGCTATCCACCGGGCACCGAGGAGATCGCGCTGGTGAAAATCGACCGCGACTTGCGGTTGGCGGAGGCGATGCGGGAAGATCCGGGGTGGCTGAAATGGCTGGCTGGAGCGGACGAACCGGTGGTGGTGCGGCGGGAGGCGCTGGAGGTTTTTGGAAAACTGGCGGCGGAAAAGGCGATCACCCAGAAGGGCTTGGAAGCCTTTGCCATCGTCAAGGCGGAGCAGGAGGGATTGCCAATCCGCGCGGTGCTCGGGCAGTTCCTGCAGGGGCAAATGATTTCGGGATTCGAGGAAACCTCACGGGAACTGGCGGATCATCGCGGGAACTGGTGGCATGCGAAATTGATCGAATCGTGGGAGGAAAAGGTCCTGCCCGGGTCGCGTTGGCGGCAGGCTTACGGCGCGGAGATGATCCAACTCAAAACCCGCGCGGTGGTGGCGAGATCGGCGGTTTGGCTGCTGGGTCTGGTGGGGCTGGTGTTTCTCCCGACTGCCCTGCGGTGTTTGAAGCGAGGCGTGTTTGCCAAGCCCACGGGCTACGCCAAGGCTTGGTCGATCTCGCTGGGACTGGTGGTTTTCCTAGTCACGACCTTGGCTTGGATCGGGTTCAGCACGAGTCTGGAACTTGGAATCAGTTCCTTACCAGGGCTACATCCCGCCGTGGGGATTTTCCTGGATTCCGCAGCTCGGATGTTGCCGTCCCTGATCGCGCTGGCCTTGCTGTTCCGGAAACCCAGCCACGCGATCCGGGTGATGGGGCTGGATCGACGGATCGCGGTGAAGGTGCTGTTGGGGATGTTTTCGCTGCTGATGATTCTCGACCAAGTGCTCCGCTGGGCGATGAACGATGCAGGCTCGAACGATCCCGGAGGCGGACTCTCGCTCGGCGATGCAGGGTTATGGGGGTTCGCATTCACCGTGGTATCGGCCTGTTTGCTGGCTCCGGTCGCCGAGGAAATACTCTACCGCGGGGTGCTCTTCCGCTCCTGTCGCAACCGGCTGGGAGTGGTTCCGGCCGCGTTGTTATCGTCGGCGGTGTTTGCCATCCTGCATTTTTATGATGGCTATGGCTTGGCAAGCGTGGGTGTCTTCGGGTTTTCCTGTGCCCTTCTCTATTCGGGAACCGGCTCGCTCAGCACGGTCATCGCGCTTCACATGCTTTACAACACGGCGATCAAGATCCCGGAGTGGATCGTCTATCACGCGCCGCTTGGCTGATCGGAGCAGGCTGAGCCGGCCACGCGCAGGTGGATCATTAAACTTGAAATCAAACGTTTGTTGAGCTTAGCCTCCCGTGCCAGCTAGCGATGCCCCATACACCATGAGCGATTCCCACGAACATGCCGGCTTTGTCGCGCCGGACCCTGCCGATCTCGCGCCGCTGTTTCCGGGTTACGAAATCCAAGGACTCATCGCCACCGGCGGGATGGGTGCCGTGTATTGCGCGGTGCAAAAATCCTTGGATCGCACCGTCGCGCTGAAAATCCTGCCCATCGAATTCAGCAAGGACGCGGCATTCTGCGCCGGTTTCGAGGCCGAAGCCAAGGCGATGGCCCGCCTCAATCACCCGAATCTCATCGGCGTGTACGACTTCGGCGAAATGAACGGGATGCTCTACATCATCATGGAGTTCGTGCCCGGGAAATCGATCTATCACTCGGCTTACGGTCTGGCGATCGCTCAGGAGGAAGTCATCCGGCTGGTCACCTGCATCTGCGAGGGTCTCGCCCATGCCCATGAGTCCGGCATCATCCACCGCGACATCAAGCCATCTAACATCCTCCTCGATCTCAATGCCCAGCCCAAGATCGGCGATTTCGGACTTGCCCGTCCCATCGAGCGCAAAGTCGAGGAGGGCGAGGAAATTTTCGGCACCCCCCATTACACCGCACCCGAGGTGGTGAACGACCCACATTCGGTGGACTGTCGTGCGGATATTTTTTCCGTCGGCGTGCTGCTGCACGAACTCCTAACGGGCAGGCTGCCTGCCAGCGACCCGCGGCCGGCCTCGACGATCGTCCGCTGCGATCCCCGCTTCGACACCATCGTCCGTCGTGCCACCCAGCCGCTGGCCGCTGGCCGCTACTCCAGCGCCAAGGAAATTTCGCACGACTTGCAGGTGATTGCCGCGTCGCTCGTGCCGAAGGTTCCCCGCACCGCAGCGATCGCGACTCCCCACCGCGTGCAACCGGCCCGCCGAAATGTCCGCGTGAGGGCGAAAAAATCATCGGGCGCGCCGATGATAGTCTTCATTCTCGCTGCGGTGGCCGCCATCGCTGCGTATGCCTATCATTCGACCCTGCAGCCGGCCAAAAGCGTCCTAGCACCCGTGGCTGTTCCGGCACCCGCGCCCGAGGTTCGGGACCATCAAACTGACCCCGACGAAGATCCCAACCCCTCGCCCGAGCCGGATACCCTGCCTGTCCCCAACCCGGACGAAGCGCCCGATCCCGGACCGGACGTGACACCGCAACCGGATTCTTAAGTTCCTCCCGTCACCCCTGCGATCACCGTTTACCGGTTGGATCAGATGCTGGGCACCCCGTGAGGTGAGGCGGCGGGCGACCGGCACGAACGGTTAGGGTTCGCCGGAGATTGCTTGCAGCAGTTTGGTTGATAGATCCGGATCGGCGAGGCTGCGAATCCAGGTCTTCGCTGCGGCGTCATCCGCAGAGGCCCAGCCACGGGCGATGCCGGTGAGGAGGGTTTCGCTGTTACCGCAAGTCGCGGCGAGTTTGATGGCGTCCTGCGGGCGGGTTTCCGCAATCGCTTCAAGTGCCATGCTGCGGACGTGCTCGACGGTTGCCGAGTCGGCAAAGCGGTCGGAGTATTTCCAGGTGAGGTCGGGGTCTTGGTTGGAAAGGCTGACGAGCGCGGCCTGCAGAAATTCGTCGCGCCGCGATGCCGCATCCATCCGGCTGATAGATTCAACGGCGGCTTGCGGGGCGTCGAGCGCCCATTGGGTGACGATGGTTTGCAGGCCGCGTTCGCTGCCGCCGTCGCTTTCGAGGGCGAGAAAACGGGTGAGCGCCTCCTGCGGATGGGCGGAACCCCACGCGTCCGCCAATTCGACGAGTGACATCTCGCGGAGAGTTCCAGGAGGGCGATGATTGGCCCACTCGAGGCAATCGGCGGGAGCTCTGGCGGCCCAGACGGGGACGAGGCCGAGCGCGGCGCGGGCGGCATCGTCTTCGGGTTGCAGACCGGCCACCCATTGGGCTGCGGCCGGGGCATCGACTCGTGCCCAACCGGCGGCAATGGAGGCCAAGGCGAGCGAGCGAAGCGTGGGGTCCAAGATGCCAGCGAGTTGGGCCAGCGCTTGTTGGGGATCGCGCGAGGCGAGCTTTCCAAGCGAGATCAGCCAGGCTTGGGATTCGGGAGTGGCCACGCCTTCAAACACCGGCCTGACCGGGGGCTTGTCGCGACTTGAACCTTCCGATGATGACGGGTGACGGGCCGGCTTGGTGTTAGGCGGGCCGTCGCCGCCGGTTTTGTCGGGCGCGGGGGTGCTTTTGAGAACAATGCCCGCCACGATCACCGCCAGGATTCCCACCGCTAGGATCGGCTTGTTGACGGTGATGGATGGCACCGGTTTACGAATCAATTGAAAACGCGCTTGCCGACGAGACGACGCGTCTCGCTTCCGGATTTGATGGTCCCCGCGAGATCGCTTCCCGAGACCGTGACGGTGATCACATCGCCGTTCGGGGTGACGCCCTTGAATTTTCCGCTGGCGTTGATCGTGCTCTTGGCCGGATCCAATTCATCTTTCCATGTGTCCTTGCTGCCGCCACCCAAGCCCCGGCCTCCCTTGGTGAGGGCGACCGTGAATTTCACGGGGACAGTGCCGGTGTAGATTCCCGAATACTGCGACTGGCCGATGACCGCAGAGATTGTGATGGCGAGCCAGCCAGCCAAACCCGCAATGGATTTCGTTTTCATGTTGATCAGATCTCTATTCTGAAACGGGGATACAGGTCAATGCGATAGACCCCGGTCAGAAATTTAACCAATGCTTACAATATCGTCTTGCAGGAGCTTGAAATTGCGGTATCAAAAATCCCAATGAAATCACTTCTCCTCATCACCGTTGCGACTGCGGCCGTGCTTTTCAGTTCCTGCAATACGATGATCGGCTTCGGCCGTGACATGCGGATCGGCGGCGAAGGCTTGGAAAACTCCGCGAACAAGGCCAGCGGCGGCAGTTCTTCTGGAGGTGGCGACACTTCCGGGGCTCCCGTTTACTGAAGCCTATCCATCAAAAAAAACGGCGTCCTCTCACCATCGTGGGAGGACGCCGTTTTGTTTTTAAAACGAAACGATCAGAAGCCGCGCCAGAAGGCGAAGGCGCAGACCAAAGTCGCGACGCCATAGCCGAGCCCGGCGACGGAGAGCAGCGTCCAGCGCTTTTGATCGGCGGTCACCCAAGTCACCGCATCGCGGAAAAGGTATGGCATGCCGACGCAGAACATCGAAGCCGTCAGCACGATGTATGCGTAAATCGGAACGAGCAGGCGCGATGACGGATCCCTGAGATCGGAAGCATATAGCAGCGGCGCGGCGACCATCAGTCCGAACAGCCCCAACGCGCGGACGGCGAGGAAATCCCGGATGCTGCGGCAGACAAGGATCAACGAGACCGGCACCGCCCATTGCAGCAGACCCTTCGCGCTGTTGAATTCGCCGAGATCCATCGACAGTGCGCTGAGCTTGCCGAGGTTGTCCGGGGCGATGAGCAACCAGAACCACGCGAGGCCGATGCCCATCACGATCTGGCCGAGTTGATCGTTGCGCGGGAATTTTTTCAGAAATCCCTGCACCATCGCCGGCTTCGCCAACATCAGCGCGTGAATGCCGATCAACCAAATCGCCAGCACCAGGCCGGTGGTGAAAAGCGACAGAAGTTGGTAGGGGTGCATGCGGCCACGGAACTAGAGCGCGAGGCGGGAACATTCAAGCGCCATCTGTCGGGTGGCGGATTCACGGAAATCTCATCCATTCCGCATCACCGGTTCACAAACCGGGCCTTGAATCCGCGGCATGAACCTTCGCCAACTGATCCAGCCCGATGCCAATTGGCTGGATGCACCTTCCCCACGGCGGGTGGCTTGGGTCGCGCTAACGGCCTGTGCGGGGCTGGCGGTTTACGGGTTCACCGTCGGCTTCTGGCGCGATCCGCTGATGGGTGCGTATGTGGCGGTGAAACTGCCGTTGCTCATCGCGCTCACGCTCGCTTGCAACGGCCTGCTCAACGGGCTGCTCGGGCTGTTGCTAGGCACCGGTCTCGGATTCCGCCAGTCGCTGTTGGCCTTGCTCACCTCGTTCGCGCTCGCTGCGGTGATCCTCGGATCGCTGGCACCCGTCACCTTCTTCCTCGCCTGGAACGCTCCCCCGCCGGATGCCACGGGGGCGGGCAATGCCCACTCCGCCTATCTCGTCACCCACACGCTGCTGATTGGCTTCGCGGGCATCGTGTCTAACATTCACCTCCATCGACTGCTCGCGGTGAAAGCCCCCACCCCGGCGGCGGCGACCGCCACCTTGCTCGCCTGGCTCGGCGGCAATGGATTTCTCGGCGCACAGTTTTCCTGGATTCTGCGGCCGTTCTTCGGCAGCCCGCGGCTCAAAGTCGAGTTCCTGCGGCCCCATCCGATGGATGGAAATTTCTATCAGTCCGTGTGGAGCGCCATCGACCACATCAGCCGCGGCTACGGCCTGACCATGCTCTCCATCATCGTTCTCATCCTGATCCTGCCGATCGCCAAAGCCATCCAATCGAACCACCAAACCACCCCACGACCATGAATCCGCCCGAAATGCAAACCACCGCCCAGCCACCACCGCTCGAAGCGCCACTCCCGGACAAGCTCGATCTCAAGACCCTTTTCGAGGCGCTGCTCCGTCGCCCCCATGCCCTCGTCGCCCGCCTGGCCGAGCCTAACCACGGCGCGACCGGCCGCTTCGCCCTGATGGCCGTGATCTCGATCCTGCTCTTCGGCTTCGTCCTCGGCTGCTTCGCGAAACACGATCAACTATGGGCCGCGCCCGCGAAAATCACCGCCGGGCTGATCTTCTCCGGGCTGATTTGTTTCCCGAGCCTCTACATCTTCGCCACGCTGGCCGGGGCGCGGGTGTCGCTCTCCCAGCTCGCCGCCTGCCTCGCCGGAGCGCTCGCTCTGGCCGGGCTGCTACTGTTAGGATTCGCGCCCGCCGTGTGGATCTTCGCGGAATCCACCGACTCGTTCGGCTTCATGGGCACGCTGGCGATCGGCTCGTGGATCATCGCGGTGTTCTTCGCGCTGCGCTTTTTGAAATCCGTCATCCTCGCCACCGGCGGCACCCAGAAAGGCCCGCTGGCCATCTGGAGCATCGTGTTTTTGTTAGTGACCTTGCAAATGACCACCTCGCTGCGCCCGATCCTCGGCCGCTCGGATCTGTTACTGACCCAGGAGAAAAAATTCTTCCTGCAACATTGGTTCGAGACCATGGACAAATCGCTCAAACCCCAACTCGCCGCCAAAGTCACGCCCCCGGAAACCGGCGGTGAACCCGGACCTTCCAGCGGTGGCCGCAACCCGTTCCATGAAAATTGAAGAAGCCATGGAAGCCACCGTCCCTCCCGCCACTGAACCCGGTCGCCCGGAAATCCACCAACCGCCGCCACCGGCCTGCGAGCCGGATCGCGAGGAAGAAGAATACCTCGAGTGGCGGCAGGAGTTGCTCTGAGGCTCCGCTCAGCGCGGAGGTCCGGGCAGCGGGAGGGCGCGGCGTTTGATGGCGGTGATCAGGGGTTTTCCACACCGCGCGACTGGACCTGGAAGTCCTCCTTCTCCAGATCGACCACGGCCACCGTGGCATGGTTGTCCAGGATTGACGGATCGATCATCCGCAGCTTTGGTCGGATGTCATGAAAATTTTCAACTCCCTCCTGCTCGCCACTTCCCTCGTCACCGGTGCCCACGCGGCGCTGGTGGAAAAAGCCGTCAGCTATCAGCAAGGCGGCGCGACCCTCGAAGGCTTCCATGTTTACGACGGCGCGGTGGCCGGCAAGCGTCCGGCGGTGCTCGTCATCCACCAGTGGACCGGCCTGACCGAATACGAGAAGCGCCGCAGCCGGATGCTCGCGGCGCTCGGCTACAATGTGTTCGCCGCCGACATCTACGGCCAGGGCATCCGCCCGCAACCGCCGGAAGCGGGCAAGGAAGCCGGGAAATACAAGGGCGACCGCGCGCTCTATCGGGCGCGGCTAACAGCGGCGCTCGTGGGAGGCGATGAGGGCGTTCTTCGCGGAGCTTTTTCAATAGCGCCCGCCGGCAGAATGCTGCGGGATGATGGCTGGCAGCCTCAAGCGGCCTTTGGCACATCGCCATGATCGGCGGTTGGCCTTGCCTTCTGGTCGCTTTTTCTCCTTCCCGTCCCCGCCCGCCCGCCTAACCTCCGGGCAATCCATGAGTTCCGTCAAAAGCATCCTCGCCACCTACCGCGCCAAATCCCAGACCGAGCGCGAAAAAGGCAGCTAATTCGAGGAACTCATCCGCACCTACTTCCGCAACGAGCCCCGCTTCGCCGATCTCTATTCCGACGTCTGGCTCTTCGCCGACTGGGCGAAGGCCCACGGCTTCTCCGCCAAGGACACCGGCATCGACCTCGTCGCCAAGACCCATGGCACCGAGGAATTCCACGCCATCCAGTGCAAATGCTACGCCGAGGACTACCGCGTCCGGAAGGCCTACATCGACAGCTTCTTCACCGCCTCCGGCCAAAAGCCGTTCACGCTCCGCTACATCGTCACCACCACCAACGACTGGAGCGAGAACGCGGAAAACTCGCTCCACAGCCAGACCCCGCCTGTTTACAAGATCGACCTCCACG
>JANMJJ010000189.1:0-10247 GCA_031371325.1 Akkermansiaceae bacterium
TTTTGAAGGATGCTAGGTCATCGCAGCGGTGGAGGAATACGGGCATCATGCCGTGGAGATAGACGACTTCATCACCCTCCCTCTGGTCGCCTAGGTGCGGCGTGATGAGATGGACTCCTTCGCTGAAGATGGGCAATTGCAACTGCGGCATGACCGAGGCTAACGCGCCGCTCACAGCCCCCCTCAACTGCCAATCCCGCTCAATGAATCTGCTGCGTTGGAACGCTTTTTTGGTATCAATTTCGCGAACCCGACGCTCCGCCGGTTAAAAAACCCGGAATCCTTGATTTTACGGGCTTCAGCCGCACTTCCGCAGAGGGCAAAATGGTGAGGACAGCGCTTTGTGGCGGAGGTCCATAGGGGCATTGAGCATTCAATTCCGCATTACATATATTGTAACAAGTGATGTTTGATGAGTTTCGGGACATCCAAGCTGGATGGTTGGCTCCAAATTCGATATCATCCATCGCGATGACCCCATTTCAAAATGACGTTGCCGAGCTCATGGCGGATACGAATGAGCGGATTGGCAAGACTCGCCGGCCGCTGTTCCGGATCTACGAAATCCACTCGGCGATTCGCAGCGGCTCATACCCGAACTGCTCCAAGCTCGCCGAGCAACTTTGCGTGCAGCGCAAAACCATCCAACGCGACGTGAGCTTCATGCGCGATGAACTCAATCTGCCGGTCAAATATGAGGACTCCTTGCACGGCTATTATTATGACGAGGACGTGTCGGATTTCCCAATCTTCCAGACCACCGCCGAGGAACTGGCTGGACTATTCCTCGCCCGCACCGCATTGGAATCCGTCCGTGGCACTCCCTTGGCCGAGGCGATGAAACAGGTGTTTGGCAAGCTCACCCGTGGGATGCGCGGCAAAATCGAGTTTGCTTGGAACGATCTCGACGAAGCGTTTTCCCGCAAGACCATTGAGCGAGATCCTCACGCCGTAAAACTCTTCGGTAAAATCGCCGAATCCATTTTAAGCCAACTTGTTACAACCTTTCATTATCGAAAACTAGGAGCGGAGAATTCGGAACCCCGGCGGGTCCAACCCCTGCATCTTGGCGAGGTCGATGGTGGCTGGTATTTGATCGCACAAGACCTGCAACGTGACGCGTTGCGCACTTTTGCCTTGCCGAGAATGAGCCGACTCAAGGTCACCACCAAGCAGTTCGAAAGACCTCGCGGATTTGTTGGGAGCGATCATTTGAAACAGTCGTTCGGCATCTGGAGCGTCGCCGGTGACTACTCGCGCCAAGTCGTTCGGGTGGAGCTAAAAGACTACGCTGCCCGTCTTGCGCAGGAACGTCGGTGGCATCCGACTCAGGAAATATTCGCCAAAAATGCGAAAGGCTCGCGGGTGGAGATTCGGTTCGAAGTGGGAAGACTTGAGGAAGTTCTGCGCTGGGTTCTCAGCTTTGGGAGTCAGGCGAAAGTGCTGGGGCCACCGGAATTGCTGAAAATGGTGCGGGATGAGGTCGAGGCGATGCGGGGTTGAAGGTCCAACAGCCCATCGACAAAGCCATTTTTCATCCATACGTTCCCGCCCATGCGCCGCTTTATCCTCCCTTTTCTCATTGGTCTGAACCTGATCGCTTCCGCCGCTCCCGATGCCGAAAAACCTGCGGAAACTCCACCCAAGGACGCGCCACCGGCCAAGGCGATCGAACCGGTGGTCCGCGAATCCACGGTGACCATCAATGGCGTGAAAATTCCTTATAAGGTCACGACCGGAAAACTGCTGCTTAAGGAGGACGATGGAAAAGCGCGAGCCTCGATTTTTCACGTTAGCTATGTGCGTACGGATGCCAAGGATGCGTCCACCCGTCCGGTGATGTTCGCTTTCAACGGCGGTCCGGGATCATCGGCGGTCTGGCTGCACATCGGTGTACTCGGCCCGAAAATCGTCAAACTCCCTGGCGACGGGACGATGGCCCCCTTCCCTCCGGCTCGCGTGGCTGACAACCCGCTGAGTATTCTGGATGTGTGCGATCTGGTGTTTATCGACCCGGTTTCCACCGGCTACAGCCGGGCCGAGAAGGACGTGAAGCCCGGGGATTTCCACGGGCTGGACGAGGACATTGAATCGGTCGGTGATTTCATCCGCCGTTGGGTTAGCGAGCACGAGCGTTGGGCGTCGCCGAAATATGTCCTGGGTGAATCCTACGGCGGCATCCGCGCCGCAGGACTTTGCAGTCATCTGCAATCCCGCTACGGGATGAGCCTCAACGGGGTCGTTCTGCTATCGACCTTGCTGGATTTTTCGACCCTGCAACCGGCCCAGGGTAACGATCTCGCGTATCTGGTTTATCTCCCGTCGCTGACCGGCGTGGCTCATTTTCACAAAAAAATCGAGGGCGATCGCGATGCCTTGGTCAAGGAAAGCACCGGGCTCGCGTTCGGCGAATATGCGGCGGCCTTGCTCAAGGGGGACGAACTCGATCCAGCGACCCGCACGACACTCGCCGATAAATTGGCGCGGCTAACCGGTATCGATGCCGCCACCTGGCTCGCTCACGACTTGCGGCTCGACTCCGGGTTTTTCCGGAGTGAATTGTTGCGCAAGGAAGGAAAGGTGCTGGGCCGCTTCGATGGGCGTGTCGCATGGGATACCACCGACAAGACGGCGGAATCTCCTGACTATGATCCATCCTATTCCTTGGCCTATGGTGCATTTTCCACCGCCATGCTCGACTACCTCGGTCGTGATTTGGGGTACAAGGAGGACCAGCCATACGAAATTCTAACCGGCAAAGTCCAGCCGTGGCGATGGAACAGCAACAACGAGGTCGTCAATCTCAGCGGTCGTCTCACGGCTGCCATGAGGGACAATCCCCATCTACGGGTTCTCGTGATGGGTGGCCGCACCGATCTGGCAACCCCGCCGGAAGGAGTCGCTTACTCGGTCCGCCACATGTTGAACCTCCCCGCGAATGTCCGGCGGAACATCTCCACCACATTCTTCGACGGCGGCCACATGTTTTATCTCAACCCGCCCGACCTCGTGAAATGCCGGGCTGACATCGTTAGATTCATCCAAGCCGGGAATCCCTGAAGCCCGTGCAAGTCCCCTGCCCCGCCGCCGTGGCTGCCCGGAATGGCGGGTGGCAGCCCTATCCCATTTGTATTCGGCTTGCATGAGTGATCCAGCCCCCATGATTGCGCCTCATGCGGGATGGGAAAAACCTTCACTCAACAAGCACGCAAGTCCGCCATTCTGGCAAGCCGCTCGCTCTAATGGTTCATGAGCGCCATCAAGCTCCCAACACAACTACACTAACCATGAAGACGAAAGCACTGTTGTTTCTATCCACCGCCAGCCTGCTTCATGCGGGGAATCCCGACTTGGAAACCACCCTCGCCGCCACGCCGGAACCGTGGATCAAGCCGGTGATTGATATTCGCGCCCGCTATGAATATGGCGATACCGATACCGACGGCTTGGACGCATCCAACGCCTTCACAGTCCGCGAGCGCCTCGGATTGAAGACCCAGGCTTGGAACGGATTCAGCGCACTCATCGAAGGTGAGTTCAGCCAAGCCGTCATCGACGACTATAACGGCGGTGCCGGTGCCGGTGCCGATCCCTACAATCCGAACCATACCGTCATCGCGGATCCGGAAACCAACGAACTCAATCAAGGATACCTTCAATACGAGGGATTCGACACGACCGCCAAGGCTGGCCGCCAGAAAATCATTTATGACAATGCCGCATTCATCGGCAACGTCGGCTGGCGCCAAAACGAACAAACATTCGACGCGTTTTCCATCGCCAACAAGTCGCTCGGCGGCCTCACCCTGAATGCCGCTTACATTGACCAAGTGAACCGGATTTACGGTTCTGACGCGGATTCGCCCATTGCTGTTACCCCAACAGGACTATTCACCAACGTCCAGGATGTCGATGCGAGTGTTTACCTGTTCAATGCGTCCTACGCGGGAATCAAAGGCCTCACCCTCGGCGGCTATGCCTACATCATGAACTTCAAGGATATCAGCGCATGGGATAACAACACCTTCGGAATCAGCGCCAAAGGGTCACTTTGTGGCATCGATCTTTATGGCGAATTCGCTTACCAGGACAAGGCCGGTACCCTT
Organism: Akkermansiaceae bacterium; assembly: GCA_031371325.1. Lineage (GTDB taxonomy): Bacteria > Verrucomicrobiota > Verrucomicrobiia > Verrucomicrobiales > Akkermansiaceae > Luteolibacter. The sequence continues at coordinate 4,107 of JANMJJ010000189.1, forward strand.
GGAGAAGATACCGCGCAATATGCCCACGTCACCGCCAGCAAGACCTTCTACAAACAGACGCTGACGCTCGGTGTCGAAAACCTCGGTGCGGGATTCAAGACCCCGCTTGCCACGGTCCATACCTTCAATGGATTCGCGGACGTCACCGATCCTGCCCGGATCTCTGGCGCACACAACGGTCTCACCGATGTCTATGTGTCCCACACGATGCCTATCTTCTGGGGCATCAAATGGATGAATGTCCTCCACGCGTTCGGCGACAACACGGTCTCGGACGGTTATGGCTGGGAATACGATTCCGTGCTCACCAAGAAGTTTGATGATCACTTCACGGCGCTCGCCAAGGTCGCCGTGTTCAAATCCGGAGGAGATGTCTATATGAACAATCCGACGAACGCAGGACTTCCTGATACCACCCGGTTCTCGATCGAACTGGACTATACATTCTGACAGTTGGTCATCGGCTACTGCATGAAGCGGGTCATTTCGGTCAACCGGGATGGCCCGTTTCTCTATACCGGAAAGGTGGATGGCATCGCGGCGAACGCCATTTCACACAGTCCGATGAATGCTTCTTCGACAAGACTCGGCTCGCGCTTGGGAGAGTGGAAAATCCCCCACTCGCGCTCGATCCCGGGTTCGTCGATGTTGACGACTTTCAAACTGCCATCTTCGATTTCGCGGGCGGCCACCCATGGGGCGACAATACCCACCCCGATGCCGAGTTTGGCCATCTCCTTGATCGCCTGCATGTCTCCTAGCACCAAAGGCTTTTTCCCGTGGCCGCCTTTTTGCTCCAGCCACTCTTCGATCAACCGATAGGTCTCGGTGGCCTTGGCATAGATGATGAATTGGTGATCGTTGATAGAAGATAACACCGTGGACCCATCAATCGCCCATGGATGGAAGGGTGAAACGACAAACGCGAGGCGATCCTTGAACATCGGGCGGTAGCCTTCATCGCCTTTTCCTCGCGGCTTGAGACCCACGACGAGATCGAGGTCCGCGCCAGCCAGGCGGCCCAGCAAACCCATGGTGTCACCGGCTTCGATAATGGGTTCACACCTCGGAAAACAGTCGCGGAATTCCCGCAGGACGGATGGAATCAAGAAATGACAAAGACTGTGCGGGGCACCGATACGGATGCGGGTTTGTCCCCAGCGGCGCAATCCATCGAGATCCCGGCTCGCCTGTTCCAACTCGAAGATGATCCGCTTGCAGCGTCTCAAGAGCACCTCTCCTTCGGCCGTCACTGCCACCCGTTTTCCGGTTCGATCCAACAACCGGCATGAGAGTTGCTCTTCCAGCGTCCTCAGTGAATGGCTCACCGCCGATTGAGTGACAAAAATCCGCCGGGCGGCGAGTGTGAAACTCCCCTCCTCGACCACGGCTACGAATGCCCTCAATTGTCTTAAATCCGGAACCCACTCCATAATGAACGACTCTCATTGAAAGCCCGTCCGGGATGAGCAGCGCTTGTGCCAAATTCTCACCTTTGGCACTCCACTCGCATAGCCTTGCGCATCAGTCGCCCGGGGACTACGGATTGGCGATGGACCTTGCCGAATTCCGCAAAGAGTATTCCGACCGTGGCTTGAAGCGCGAGGAAATGAACGCCGACCCGGTCGCGCAGTTTTCCGAGTGGTTCTCCCAAGCCACCGAACTCGGCCTCCACGAGCCGAACGCCATGACGCTGGCCACGGTCGATGAATCTGGCATGCCCTATCAGCGCACCGTGCTTTTGAAATACTACGACAGCGACGGCTTTGTCTTCTTCACCAACTACGGCAGCCGCAAGGCGCGGCAGATGGCGCAAAACCCGCGCGTCAGCCTGCTTTTCCCGTGGATCCTTCTCGAACGCCAGATCATCATCCAAGGCATGGTGGAAAAAATCAGCAGCGCCGAGTCGCTCAAGTATTTCACCTCCCGCCCGCGCGAATCGCAGATCGGCGCGTGGGTTTCCAACCAAAGCGAGGTCATCACCTCGCGGAAATTCCTGATGCAGAAACTCGCCGAGATTCAGGAAAAATTCAGCCACGGCGAGATCCCGCTGCCCTCGTTCTGGGGCGGCTACCGGGTCGTCCCGCAGATGATCGAGTTCTGGCAAGGCGGCCCCGCACGCTTGCACGACCGGTTTCTCTATCAGCGCGAGGGGGCGACTTGGAAAATCGAGCGGCTTTCCCCGTGATGGGGCGGATGCGCCGCACGCTTTGCCTAACTCCCCCGCTTACGCCGTCAATGCCGCGAGCAGCTCATCCAAATCCACGCTGACGATGGCGGTGGCTTTGTCGCTCATGGCGTAGGGCAGGATCAGCTTGTTGTCGTGGATCAGCGAGCCGCAACTGTAAACGACGTTGGGGACGTAGCCCTCGCGTTCGTTGCCTTCGGCGGAGAGCAACGGCTCCTTGAGGCGGCCGATGAGCTTGGTGGGATCATGAAGGTCGAGCAGGATCGCGCCGATGCAGTACTTGCGCATCGGCCCGACGCCGTGGGTGAGGACCAGCCAGCCGGCTTTGGTTTCAATGGGCGAGCCGCAGTTGCCGACTTTGACCGCTTCCCAGGCTTCGGTGGGAGACATGAGGACTTGCGGGTCGCTCCAGTAGCGGGGATTGTCCGAGAACATGATGAAGAGGTTTTCATCGTCCTGCCGGGAGAGCATGGCGTAGCGGCCGTCGATGCGCCGCGGGAAGAGCGCCATGCCTTTGTTCTGGACGGCGCTGCCGTTGAGGGTGAGCACGCGGAAGTGCAGGAAGTCCTGGGTTTCGAGAAACTGGGGCAGGATGGCGCGGCCGTTGTAGGCGGTGTAGGTGGCATAATACATGACCGTGCCGTCGTCTTCGGTGAAGCGGACGAAGCGCGCGTCCTCGATGCCGTTGCTTTCATTGGCGGAGACGGGAAAAATGATCCGCTCGCTCATGCCAAGCTTGGGCGAGAAGCGGAGCTCGTAATTGGAATCGGCGAGCCATTGGATGCATTCGAGCGTGCGCTGGATGTCGTGATTACCGGGCTGATGCTGGTGACGCACGGTGCCGACGCTTTTGTCCAAATCACTGCGGGTGAACATGTTTCCCAAGGGAGCTAGGACTGCGGTGGCATAGTCGTTGTCGAAGCCCATTTCATGAAACTTGAGGATGAAGCTTTTTTTGCTATAGCTGGGATTGGGCACGATTTCCGGCAGCGTCACGAAGCGCGAAACGGGATCGAGGGTGATCCGGCCGTTCGCGGCAATCACCCCGGCGCGGAACTCGATGGAGGAGATATGTCCCTCGCCGGTCGCGCGCAGGCTCATCACGAACCGCAGCCCGTTTTTCGGCACCCCGCTTTGGTCGGGATGCGGCACGATGGAGGGGTTGAACAATGCGGCGGATTCCAACGAATATTCACCGGAAAAAAGCGCACCGATCAACATTTCCCGCGCGTGGGACAACGGGAGCGTGGTGAAAATGGACGGCTGCACTTTCAGGTAGTGCTGCCACAACAGGTCTTCGATATCATAATGCCGGGATTCGAATTCCAGGTGCATGACGCGCAGTTTTTCGACGACTTCTTCCTCGCTGAAAGCCAGCGCCCGGCCGAGAATCGCGGCGATGCGATGCTCTTCCGAGGGGATGAACGAGCGGATGAGCACGCGGGTGCTTTCCGGCAGGAGCATGATATCGTGACGATGGAGATGGATAGGATTCATGATGAGAAATGGGGTGGCGGGATGATCAATTGGTCGGCGTTACTCATTTCAGCAAGAGACAAGTGAAAGGCGAGGGATGACTCGGCACCTTGGTTGGCGTTGACGCGGTCGGGATGGAGTCCGTCGCCGCAGCCGCCGGTGGTGGAGTCGTAGAGCGGCAGCCCGAGATCGTTGCGGCCGAGGAACCATTCAAAAGCCCGCTTGGCCTCGACCGTCCAGAACGGATCGCGGGTGTTGAGAAATGCTTCGAGACAGGCGGAGACCATGGCTTGCGCTTCCACCGGCTGCTGGTCGAAATCGGCGTGGGCACCGTCCTTGGAGCAGAAGCCGTTGCTGCCGATCGGCCGGAAATGGCCAGCCTGGGTCCGCTGGATGGAGGCCAGCCAGCGCAAGGATTTGAGACCGATTTCCAAGGCCTCGGGATGCGGCATCCAGCGGCCGCTCATGATCAGTGCCTGGCACAGCCGGGCGTTATCGTAAGTCGCGGCAGGCTCGAACCACGGCCAGTCGTCGGTGGCATGGCCATGCCAGAGCTCCACCAATTTCGAGGTCAGCACCTCGCGGGACGCCTTGGCAGCGGTGGTGGTGGAACGCCCGCGCAGAAACTCGTGGATGCCTAACAGCGTGAAGGCCCACGCCCGCGGCGAGGTGAAGGACTCCACCGTCGGCAGACCGCACTCGAAAAGCTGCACGCAGAGCTGCCGGTGCCCTGCGTTGCGCGAACGCCCGGCACCGACGCCCAGCGCCCACAACGCGCGCGCGTGGCTGTCCTCGCTGCCCGCCTCTTCGAGCCATTGCCGGCCATGGCTCATGAAATTGCGGAAGCGCCCACTTTGGTAGTTAAAGGACGCCGCCAGGAACGCCAAATAGCTGGTCGAGTGGCGATCGAGGTCGCCTGGCTCTTCCACCAGATTGCACAGAATAAAGGCCCGCGCGTTGTCATCCGTGCAATAGCCTTCGTGGAAATTCGGCACGTTGAAGGTGGCGTGTTGGAAAATGCCGGTGCCATCGCTCATCCGCAGGATGTGGTCGAGCCGCAGTGGCGGGAGGTTGTCCGGCCGGCTGATCAGCGCGCGCCCGGCAGTGGTCACCAGCGATGCCGCCTTGCGATCCGCCCGCGCCTGTCCAAACGACTCCAGGTAGCGCTGGGCCACTGCGGGCCAGATCATTTCCCGTCCGAGTTGATAGGCATCCACCCGGGTCCGCTCGAGCAGCACCGGATCATCGAGAAAGGCGCACACCCCCTCGGCGATGCCCGGTGGATCGCGGAACGGCACCAGCCTGCCGCGCCCCTCCGCGAGCAGTTCCTGCGCGTGCCAATACGGCGTGGAAACCACCGCTTTCCCGGCACCGAACACATAGGCCAGCGTGCCGGAGGTGATCTGCGCCTCGCTCAGATAGGGAGTTAGATAAATGTCCGTCGCACCGATGAACTCGGTGAGCTCGTCGAGCGAGACGAAGCGGTTGTAGAAAATGACATGCTCCTTCACCCCGCGGTCTGCGGCCAGGCGCTCCAGGCCCAACCGGTAGCTCTCGCCCTCGCGTGCCACCAGGTGCGGGTGGGTCGCCCCCAAGATCAGATAGACCGCATCCGGATGCCGCCGGACGATTGCCGGCAGCGCCTCGATAACGTGCTCGATCCCCTTCCCCGGCCCTAGCAGGCCGAACGTCAGTAACACCCGGCGTCCCTCCATCCCGAACTGGGCCTTGTGGAAATCCGAGTCCACAAACGGGATATCCGGAATACCATGCGGGATGACATCGATCTTCGCGCCCGCCACGCCGTAGGTTTCCCGCAGAATTTCCGCGCCTTTGCGGGCCATCACCACCAGCCGGTCGCTGCGCAAAACCAGCTCCTCCATCACCATCCGCTGCGCGGGATTGGGTTCCAGCAAGACCGTGTGCAAGGTCGTCACCACCGGCATCCGCACTTCCTTGAGCAGGGCCAGCAAATGACTGCCTGCGGACCCGCCGTAGATGCCGAACTCGTGCTGCACGCAGAGTACCTCGGTGTTATTGAAATTCAAAAAATCCGCCGCGCGCCGGTAGGAATTCAGATCCTTCTCCAGCATCTCGAAACGCACCCGCGGTGGATACGTGTAGCCCTGCACCCTGTCATTCACCGCCCCGGCGATGCATTCCGCCGCAGGAACCGCCGCAGCCACCGCCTCGCAAAGATCGTGCGTGAACGTGGCGATTCCACACCGCCGCGGCTCATAGCCGCCCACAAAGGCGACCCGCCCAAGCAGAGTATGCTGGCTCAAGCAGGGCCTCCCGCGTGCGATGATTTTTCCATCCCTCTACCAGACCCTCTCCGGGCCAGAGTGCAACCCAAAGTTTTGTTTTAGCGGCAGCCGGGCAAGGCCCCCCCCTTGGACTGGGGGGGGGAGCGCAAGCGCCCCCGCAGTGCAAGGAGTGGTAGGGACGACATCGCAAAAGCTATCCGCAGATACTCC
>JANMJJ010000023.1:0-18305 GCA_031371325.1 Akkermansiaceae bacterium
TTTTCTTTTTCCAGTTCCTCCAGGCGGGCGGACGGTGGCAGGAGTTTCTCCGCGAATGCCCGCTCCACTATGTTGGCAACCGTGGCAGCGGGGCCGACCACATCATGGGCACCGTCCTGCTCAGCGTTTTGAGCGGTCACTACACCGCGCACGTCACATGGCCCCGCAGGCTAGCAGCACCCGTGACAGCACGTTGGGATGGATACAGGGTGCGGAGCGAAGATCTTCCGGGAGGGAGTTGTTAGCAAGGGCCGGAGGGTGGTTTAGACTGTGCTCAGCCATGCTTCGCTCTGATACATTGGACCAGATTCAACGCGGCTTCAAAAAGCTGATCGCACCCAGTTTCGAACTGCTCGCGAAACTTGCTAGAGCGAACGTAGTCACCGCCAAAGAATCGTGAAAGATGTTGGATATCTTGCCAGATAGATTCGATATCCTCTGACTCGCCGTTCCGCAGAGAAGCGGATGCTCTATTCAGAAAGTCAATGTCCCGCTTGAGCGCGGTCGCGCCACTTGGCGTGCTATCCATATCTTTAGCAGCGTTTTCGCAAACATGCACAAGCCTCTCGACGGACTCGACCGCACACCTAAACGCTTGATTGCTATCACCATTATTCATCGGAATGGAACGGTTGTAATCCATTCCTTTGGAAGGTTTGGAATGTAAAGTTGATTTCCTCCACCAAAGAAAAAGTCGCCTTGATAAGCAGCATTCCCTTCCCATGCCTTTAGCCCTTGACCAGATGGAATTTGAAGCGTTGACATCTCGTCAGCAACTCCCCATTCCGTTCGCCACGCTGCATCCATTCGGTGTTGGAGTTCACTGGAAGGCTTGGTGCGGGTCCACCACGGGGCACCCGCACCACCCGTGGGATGCATCCGGTAGAGAACATCCGTCTCGCCCACAACTATAGGAGTTGCTTGGCGTCTGGTAAAATTCACTAGCTCCCGCTCAGGCAAACTAGAGCCAACATTCGCTATCGTCCTTGCCCCCCACGGTTTCAAAGCGGTTCCCGCGAAGGATCTCCCTCTCGCTCCGACTCTCACGAAATCATCTACAAACCCCGCCCCGCGACTGACTGGCCCGAACGCTACCAGACTTGCCGCGAAGGCGCGTTCGCCGGGCGTGACTTCTGCTAGGCCGAAGCCGCCGCCGTTGTTCCAACTATTCCAAGTCACGGCATTTCCGGTGGTCACGTCGGTCGCCGCCCCCGCGCTGATTAAGAATGCTGCAACATCAAACGGAGCATCCAAAAACTCTCTCAACTTGTAGGGTGCGGAATTCTGATCGGCGGTGGCCTTGTCGTTCATCGCACGTTCGGCGTTCCGCAGTTGGATCGCGGCTCCCGCGTTGGCGGCGATGAGGGGCGCGTATTCCGTGAGCTTGGTTGTCATCCATGCATCCTTGTAGCCGCCGAAAGATCTTTCGCCGCTGAGTCCCGCACCGGCTGCGATCATTTTCCATTCGCGGCTGCCGTCGCTTTGGGCTTGGCCGATGGCGGTTTCAATGGCTCTAGTCACATTGCGGATCGAATCTTCGCCGCCGTCTCCGGAGACTGCGATTCCAGCGGTTTCCGCGTCCACTTGCTTTGCCATGAGCAGACTGCGGGCGGCGTTCGGATCGCCTTTGGCAATGTCGAGGATGATTTGGCCGATAGCTGTTAAGTTGCTTTTCCCGTCAAGTGCGACTTTGGCCAAGCCATCGCGGTCCACGTAGTTGATGGGATCGCCGCCGGTGATTTGATAGAGGTTGAGGCTTTCTTTTTCTCCGCGCGGATCACGGCTGAGGAATTGAGCTGTCGGAGGGTCGTAAGGACGGTGCTTGTACATGTACAGCCCGGTTTCCTGATCATAGTATTTTGTCTGGAATCGGAACGGGCAGCTATCCGCTTTCGGGCCTCGGGCGTAAAGTGGTTCTCCGAATGGACCGTACCCATACTCCGCTTGGAGAGTGCCGGTATTGTCAGTCAGTGCCACTACATTTCCTGATCCGTCATACAGTGGATAGAGGTCGATGGTGGAGTTTCCTTTTGTCTCACGGATAAGGAGAAGGCCACCCGCGCCCCCGGCTCCACCATGGGTGCCGCTGATGTCAGGTCCCCAGACGTATTTGCGTTCGCAGGTCGTCAGGCCGCTGGGGAGTTGTTCACGCTCGTAGATGAGGTCGTTGCCATCCCATAGGAAGGTGATGGCCTTTTGTTCGACGATGCCGCCGTTCTGATAGCGGATGACTTTCTTGCTGAAGCGGCGTCCCTCGGCATCGTTGGCGTTGGTGATGTCGTAACCTTGGGGGGTGGAGGAATTGTTATAGTTCTTGGTGCGGGCGCGGACGAGTTCGTTTTTCGCATTCCAGCCATAGTCCCAGAGAGCGCTGGATTGACGGTTTCCGGCGTTGTCATAAGCGAAACTCTCACTAACTGGCGGCACCCAGACGGCTCCGCTTTGTTCGGCTTTCGCATCGGGGTTGGCTCCCGCGTCGCCTTGGCCGGTGAGCACGGCGAGAGTGTTCCACGCGACCCAGCCGCCGGAGGAACCGGGCGATGGGACGGCGTAGCTGTAGTTGCCGGTGAAGCTGGGGATTTCGGTTGGCGTGGCCGTGCCGATTCCCACCCAGACGTGGGCGGACGGGTGTGCGGTGACCTTGAGTGTCTTGCTCTGACTGTTGGTCCAGGCCAGCGTGCGGTTGAGGAGGTCGGTGGAATTGGCGCTGTTCTCGGTGCGGCGGCCGATGGCGTCGAAGCCGTAGTTGAACGTGCCAAACGTCGGATGGGCGGCTTTGGTTAGCTGGCCGTTGGTATAGGTATAAGCCCATGCCCCGCCCGTGGTGGTGCAGTTCTTGCGACGGCCGTTGGCATCGAAGGTGGTGTAGGCGAAGCCGGGGGCACCGCTGACGCTGCTGTTTGCGGCGGTGATCCGCCCGCCGGTGCGGGGCCAGTTCTGAATGACGGAACCTCGGGTGATGGAGGTCAGATTGCGGGCGGTGTCGCGACCGAACGTGGCGCTGAAACCGCCGGAGCTGATCCCTGAAATCTCACCTGACACCCCGTTGGGAGCCTTGCTGACCGAGTGGATGACCACACCTCCCCGCGTGAGGGTGAAACCAATGTCGCGCCCGATGGTGTCGAGGCTTCTGACGATCTTGTAGCCAGCGAGCGCACCGCCAGTCCACGAGGTTTCACTGGCGCGTCCGTTCTGATAGGCCATAGCACGTACGCCGGAGGCATCGGTAATGGAATTGACCCGCCCTGCCCGGTCATGGCCGTAGCCTTGGGTGGCTGAGGCAATGGTGAAAGAACTGGAGCTGACTGCGGGCCAGGTGGCGGAGGTGAGGTCCATCGCGCCGTCATTGGAGTAGCCGAAGGTGAGGTCGCCACCGCGTGCGAGGGTGACTTTTTCGAGCAGCCCGCCGTGGAAGTATTGGCGTGATTCACCGGAAATCCCCACGCCGGTGACGGGATTGACGGCGTATGTTTTGTCGATTGGTGCACCGGCTGCATTCAATACGACTTTGGTGATGGCTCCTTCGGAGGGCGTGGTGGTTTCCTTGAAACCGCTACCGCTGGTTGCGAGTTCCTCGGTTTTGTTGGGAACGCCGCTGCCGCTGGTTTCCACCAAGGTGCCGTCGAGATTGCGGTTGGTGGTGACGCCATCGACGGTTAGGGTTTCGACTCCGCCGCTGATGGTGTGACTGACGGGGATGTTTCCGTTCGGCCCGGTCAGGCCGGCGATGGTGCCCTTCAGAGCGAACGTGGCACCGTGGGTTTCACCGCCGCTGGTGAATGTCACGCCCGACAGGGAGCCGTCCTGCCGCCAGGTGGGATCGAGGGTGGCGGCCGGGACACCTGTTCCGGATAGAGCGCTGGTTTCAGTGAGGCCGAGCGCGTTGAACGACTCGTTTTTCTCCCAACCTTTGGTGGATTCGGTTTTAACGGAGACCTCCGCATGGGATGTAACGACACCGATTAGGAAAACGGCGAGTTTCAGGAAAAATGACTGGATGCGGAGCAAGGCTGGGATTGGTTTACGAAGTCGCTGCTTGCCGGGAAAGGAGGAAAACGACCAACTTTCCTGCGACATCGCATGGAACGAGTCGCATTCCTTACTGAATTCTGACCGGAAGTCCAATCTTGCATGAAGCAGAACTTCCCGTGGTTAACCAGGACAGCGCTCGGAGGCGGGCATGGCATTGGGGTGTTTGAGTAGGCGGTCTTTTCCCGTTGAGTGGCGAAGTGAGGAGTGGAACAAACCGGAATGGGGCAAGCGCCTGCGGGAAGTCCGGGAAGTTCCATCCTTTACCAGCCAAAGGGAGTTCACTCGTCGAGAAGCCGTTCCTGCTTCAAATTTGCAAAAGCTTGGCACGACCAAGGCTTATGGTTGGCTTGTGGAGTTCACTTCTCAGATTCTGCGGATGAGCCATATATTTTATGTCGGCCAGAACTTTTCTCCACCGGACATTACGTAGTTCTCCAAAAAACCAGAAAAAGATTTCCCGGCAGTTTCCCACTCCATTCTTGGATCCAGAGGTAGAGCAATAACAACAGATCCACAATCGTCTGCATTGGTGTCGCATCTCACAATTAACAAATCTGAGTCACCCAAAAATTTTCCAACGACAAGGTCCCCTAGCTTACTGTCCGATGGCCTTTCTTCGCGGAAACGAGCTGTGAGTTCCATGGATTGGTTAGGGCTGAGAATTTCTAATCCCCACTGCCCATACTCTTGATCTACGAACAGCCGAGCCGTGGCAGTTTCTTCCCAAAAACACTGAAGTTCTGATGGGCATGCAAAGGGCAAAATAGAAAACTCAGATTCTGTCGCCGGTCGATTTGATATGCTGCATGCGAATGTCATTGGAGGCATTCCCTCGACCTCGACAGGCTTAGCTAGAGTTGATCCTTGATCTCTGATCAACTGAACTATTTCTTTTATTGTCATAATTTCAGATTTACTAAAATCCGATAAATTCTCGCCAGAAGCTATTGAATTGGGATTGGTGAGTGCCTCGTTCAACAGGGACGAGATTCCAAAAGTCGTTTGAACCACCAAACTCTCGCGGGTGAACATGGTGTATGTCATATTGATTCCAGCCCCCGGGCGGCTGCGCGTAACCTTGACGATGCCACTCGGCTATGAATGCAGCTCGGTCAGCCTTCGAGTCCCATGCTACACGGAATCTTTTGTCGACACGCTGTCCAACACCAATTGGGAAAGGGATTTCTCTCGCTGTTCTTGGGTCAATAACCTGAGGATAGAGATCAAGTTTTGCTCGAACCTGGGGGAAGGGATTGATCACCCTGCCGGGTGCGAATCCCTTCATGCCGCCGTAAGACGGGAACAAACCGTCCGCCACGGTGTCCCACAAGCTCGCTGCTTTCGGCCCCATCCTCGCCAGCCCGCTCACTCCAACACCCAGCAGTTCTCCAGTCGCTCGAACACCGTTTGGATCGCTGGCAACACCACCAATAAAATCCTGCCGAACGCCCTCGTCAGTTGCAATGTCATAGGCGGCTTGAGTTCCCGCTAGAGCAAGCCCTCCTTGAACCCAAGCGTTGCTCATCAAATGGCCCCCATAAACCCAGATCCCCGCGCCCACTTCTACGGTTCCTACCAGAGGAAGTAGTCCCGCCCCAACAGCAACCACCGGAGCCGCGTCCAAGAATGGACCAATTTCGTCCATCTTGCCCGGAATCTCCGCAAATGAATCAGCTAGTTTGTCTCTAGCGGAACGCAAGTGCCATTGGCCACCTTCAAAGTAGAAGTTGCGGGCGCTTTCCCCGGCGGTGGGCGCTTGTCCCCAGGTTTTTACTTTTCCGGCGGCGAGCGCGTTCCACAGATAGGCGAGGCCGCTGCCTGCCCATTCCTCGTAGATCATGGTGGGAATGCCGTTGTTGACCGCCGCATCAATTGGCCGCGCTTCCAAGCCATCGACATCCACATTGTTGATCGGATCACCGTGACCGTAATCATAGAGGTTGAGGCTTTCGCTCTCACCTAACGGGTCTCTGGAGAGCCACTGATTCGTGACCGCGTGGTAGGGGCGGCGACCGAAATCGCACAGTCCTGTTTCTATATCATAGTATTTCGTGGCGAATCGGAACGGGCAGCTTTGTGCATACGGGCCTCGTGCATAGAGCGGCTCGCCAAACGGACCATAACCATATTCCGCCTTGAGGATACCGGTGCTGTCTGTTAGCGCCACCACATTGCCCGATCCGTCGTAGAGCGGATAGAGGGCAAGAGTGACGTTTCCTTTCGTTTCAAGGATGAGCAGCAGCCCGCCGGCGCCACCGGCCCCATCGTGGGTGCCGCTGATGTCCGGTCCCCAGACATATTTGCGTTCACAGGTGGTTAGACCGCCGGGGAGTTGTTCCCGCTCGTAAACGATGTCGTTGCCATCGCGAAGGAAGGTGATGACTTTTTGCTCAACGACGCTGCCGTACTGGTAGCGGTTGACCTTCTTGCTGAAGCGGTGGCTTTCGGCATCGTAGGCGTTGGTGATGTTGTAACCTTGGACGGCCGAGTTATAGTTTTTCGTGCGGGATCTAACGAGGTTGTTTTTTGCATCCCAGCCGTAGTCCCAGAGGGCGGTGGATTGGCGGTTTCCGGCGGCGTCGTAGGTGAAACTCTCGCCGACGGGTGGAATCCAGACGGCGCCGCTTTGCTCGGCCTTTGCGTCGGCGTTAGCTCCGGTGTCACCTTGGCCGGGAAGGACTGCGAGCGTGTTCCACGCGAACCAGCCACCCGAAGCACCGGGGGACGGAACTGAGTAGTTATAGCTTCCGGTAAAGTTGGCGACTGGCGAGCCATTGAACCAGAGTTGCGCGGCGGGGGCGGCGGTGACTTTAACTGTTTTGTTCTGACTGTTGGTCCAGGCCAGCGTTCTGTTGAGAACATCCGAAATGTTAGCTGATCCCTTATCAGTCCGCCGACCAATGCCGTCAAAGCCATAACTGAAGCTGCCATGGGTGGGATGAACGGCGTTTGTTAGTCGGCCGTTTATGTATTGATAGACCCACTCTCCTCCAGTGGTGGCGCATTTGAGGCGGTGGCCTTTGGGATCAAAAGCGGTGGCCTCGTTGTTGGCGGTTCCTTTGTAGTTGAAGCTGGGAGCGCCGCTGACGTTGCTAGATGCTGATAGGATTCGTCCGGCGGTGCCGCGCTCCCAGGTCTGGGTGACGGTGGGGACGAAGGTGCCGCTGGCGTTGCCCCACTGGAAGCCGGTGGCTTGGCGGGCGGCGTTCCGGGTGATGACGATTTTAACGTTGCCGCTGGTGATTTCCGAGATTTCCCCGGATACGCCGTTAGGGACTTGGGTGGCGGAGTGGAGGGTGACGCCGCCGCGCTTGGCGGTGAAGCCGGTGCCGGTTCCTTGGGCGTTGCGCGGATTGAGCACTTCGTATCCGGCAAGTGGGCCTGCGGTGTAGGCGCTGCCGGTGGCTCTGTCGTTCTGATAGGTGATGGTGCGGGCACCGGAGGCATCGCCGATTTCATCGACCCGTCCGGCGCGGTCGTGGCCGTAAGTTTGGACTAAAGCGGGGATGGAGAATGGGCCGGAGGTGACTTGGGGCCAGGTGGCGGAGGTGAGATCCTTCGCGCCGTCCGGAGAATAGCCGAAGACGAGGCTGCCTCCGCGTGCGAGGGCGATAGATGAGAGCAGTCCGCCGGGCGTGTGCGTGTAGCTCTCCCCCGTGCCTGCGGCGTAGTTCTTGGCGCTGGGCGCTCCGGCGGCGTTGAGGCTGACATTGGTGGCGGCTCCGATGGCGGGTGTGGTGGCGAGGTTGAATGCGGGTCCAGTGGTGGGGATGCTGAGTTCCTCGGTCTTGCCGATGACATCTCCGCCACTGGTTTCTACGAGAGTGCCGTCGAGCCTGCGCTCGGTGGTAGTGCCATCGACGGTTAGGATTTCGACTCCGCCGCTGATGCTGTGGCCGCCGAGGATCTCGCGGGTGGTTCCGTTGCTATCAGGAACTTTCAGCGATTCGAGCGTGCCGTTGTCGTTGAAGGTGGCTCTGTGGGTGTCTCCGCCGGTGGTGAAGGTGACCCCGGATAGGGAACCGTCGGCCCGCCAAGTGGGCGTAAGGGTGGCGGCGGGGATGCCGGTGCCGGTCAGGTTGCTACTGGTAGTTAGGCCGAGGTTGTTGAAGGTTTCGGTTTTGGTCCAACCCTTGCTGGAGGTAGTGGTGACGGTAACATCCGCATGTGATGAAATTGCGCCGATCAGGAAAACGGCGAGGTTCAGGAAAATTGACAGGGCGCGGGACAAGGCTGGGAGTGGTTTATAAAGTCGCTGCTTGCGGGGAAAGGAGGAAAACGACCAACCTTTCTGCGACATCGCATGGAACGAGCCGCATCCCTTACCGAATTCATATCGGAAGTCCACCTCAGGCAAAAAACAGGACTTCCCTTGGTTGACCGGGACAGCGCCCGGAGGTGGGCAAGGCGTTGGGGTGTTTGGTAAAATGTAGGCGGTCTTATCCCGTTGAGTGGCGAAGTGGAGGGACGGAATAAACCGGAACGGGGCAAGCGCCTGTGGGAAGTCCGGCGAGTTCCATCCATCACCAGCCAAAGGGAGTTCAACCACCGAGAAGCCGTTCCTGCTTCAAATTTGCAAAAGCTTGGCACGACCAAGGCTTATGGTTGGCTTGTGGGGTTCGCTTTATATATTCGAGATTGTCAGCTTTCCCTAAAGGCATTGCCATTAGGCACGGATGAAGTTTTACTTCTTATCAATGGATCGTTCCCATTCGCCAATCAACCCTTCCTGAAGAGATTTGTCTAGGTTTCCGTCTTCAATTGATCCGACGAACTCGCCGTCAAGTTCAAACTCAATAGCAAGCATATGCTCGAAAGACAATCGTCTGAGAGATTCGACGATCAACTTCACTTCTTCCAGATGTTTCCTGTCGATATCAACCGACAAACTTCCTCGTGGAATAGCAGAAAAGATTCTCAGAATGCCACCCACAAGCGGCGTTTCGCTGCTCTCATTAATAATTTCAGGAGCGCCGATGACCCAATTTCGTTGGTTCGCCATGTTGCGAACGCATTCCATTACACTTCTCCTCGTTTCGTCGTCAAAATCTTGCGCGACGAAAAAGACAAGTTCTTGGACAGGGGGGATATTTTCTTGGTTCATCTATTTTTTGATTCTGGGATATATAGGAAGTTGCGAACCAGTTCCACCAGGATTGTATCTGAAGCCACCTGGCATATGCGCATCAAGATGTCGAGTCGCAGGCAATGGAACTGTAATTGGCAACCCAAGAACGTGGTGCATTGAAATCCTTTCTCCCAAAAGTCCGGCATCCTCAGGATTAAAACTGATCCATATTTCATCTACGGTCGGCGTCCTTCCTTTTGAAATCGCGATTCGGTTGCTGATACTCAAGATTTCGCCGTATCCTAGCTCGTCCCAAAGATCCCGTGTGTTTCTCCAGTCTGTCGGATTCGTGCGAATCACTCCGGTGCGAGTGGTGTTTAATGAAGGTGATCCAACGGAATAATCGACTGGCGCACGGCTGGGCCCGACATATTTAGGGAACGGTACTCCCATATTCATCTGCCCAAGCGGCATTCGATAGTAGGCCGGATTCAACACGCCCAAGTTCGCCGGACTCAACGCAGACCAGTTGATCGGTCCAGCGCTGATTCGGGTCATCCCGCCATCCAGAACTCCGGCGGCAACGGCGTTCTCAGGAGATTCCCCATCAAGAAGCAACAATCCTGTTGTGACCGCGCCGCTGGCGGCAGAGTAGGCCAGTGGATTGGTGCCGACAGTGTATGCGGCACTGTAGAGAGCAGGAATCCATGCGGGTGCAGTCTCAACCGCGGCAAGAGCCGCAAACGGCGCGACAGCGGCAATGCAGCCGCCCTTTTCGCACATTTCCAGCCACGGGCCGACCTCTTCCATTTTCGCCGGAATCTGCGCGATGGATTCATCAATGAATGCGTTGCGACGGGCTTCCGGTGAACGCAGGTGCCATGCGCCGTCCTCGAAGTAGAAACAACGTTTGAGCTGGCCTTCGTCCGGGGCTTGATTCCATGTCTTCACATTCCCCGCCGCCATCGCGTTCCACAGGTAGGCAAGGCCGCTGCCCGCCCATTCCTCGTAGATCATGGTGGGGATGCCGTTATTGACCGCCGCATCAATGGCCACGGCTTCGAGTCCTTGGACATCCACATTGTTGACCGGATCACCGTGACCGTAATCATAGAGATTAAGGCTTTCTCTCTCACCTAACGGCTCTCGGCTGGTCCACTGACAGGTAACAGGATCATAAAAGCGTTCGCCGAAATTGCATAACCCGGTTTCTTGGTCGTAGTATTTG
Source organism: Akkermansiaceae bacterium (assembly GCA_031371325.1). Lineage (GTDB taxonomy): Bacteria > Verrucomicrobiota > Verrucomicrobiia > Verrucomicrobiales > Akkermansiaceae > Luteolibacter. The sequence goes on from JANMJJ010000023.1 coordinate 10,329, forward strand.
GTGGCGAAACGGAACGGGCAGCTTTGGGCATTGGGGCCTCTGGCGTAGAGGGGCTCGCCGAATGGAGTGTATCCATATTCGGCTTTGAGGGTGCCGGTGTTGTCGGCTAGGGCGATTACATTCCCCGAGCCGTCGTAGAGCGGATAGAGGTCGATGGTGGAGTTGCCTTTTGTTTCCCGGATGAGGAGAAGACCGCCCGCGCCTCCAGCCCCGCCCTGGGTGCCGCTGAGGTCGGGTCCCCAGATGTATTTGCGTTCGCAGGTGGTGAGTCCGCTGGGCAGTTGATGGCGCTCGTAGACGATGTCGTTTCCGTCGTGAATGAAGGTGATGTGGTTCTCCTCGGCGATGCCGCCGTTCTGATAGCGCTTGGCTTTCTTGCTGAAGCGCCGGTTTTCGGCGTCGTAGGCGTTGCTGATGTCGTAACCTTGGGCGGCGGCGGCGTGGTTCTTGGTACGGGACCTAACCAGATTGTTTTTGGCGTCCCAGCCGTAATCCCAGAGGGCGCTGCTTTCGCGGTTTCCGGCGGCGTCGAAGGTGAAGGATTCGTTGACCGGCGGCACCCAGATGGCTCCGGTTTGTTGGGCTTTGGCGTCGAGGTTGGCTCCGGCGTCGCCTTCGCCTTCAAGGACGGCGAGGGTGTTCCACGCGACCCAACCGCCGGAGGTTCCGGGAGGCGTGACCGGGTAACTGTAGGCTCCGGTGAAACTGGGGATTTCGGTCGGGAGGCCGGTACCGATTCCCACCCAAACGCGGGCGTCCGGATGGGCGTTGACCTTGAGGATTTTGTTTTGGCTGTGGGTCCAGGCGAGGGTGCGGTTGAGGAGGTCGCTGGTGTTGGCGCTGCCCATGTCGGTGCGGCGGCCGATGCCGTCGAACCCATAACTGAAGCTGCCGAGCGCGGGGTGGACGGCGGAGGTCAGCCGTCCGTTGGTGTATTGATAGACCCATTCGCCGCCTGCGGTGGCGCATTTGAGGCGGCGGCCTTTGGCATCGAAGGCGGTGGCTTCGTTGTTCGCTGTGCCCTTGTAGTTGAACGAGGGTGCGCCGCTGATGTTGCTAGACGCTGATAGGATACGTCCGGCGGTGCCACGTTCCCATGTCTGGGTGACCGTGCCTCGCGTGACAGATTCCAGACTGCGGGCACCATTGCGTCCAAGGATAGCGCTGAAGCCGCTGGCGGTGACACTGAAAATCTCGTCGGATTCGGAGTTGACTCCGGTGAAAGTCTTGGCGGCGGCGTGGATCATCGTGTTTCCGCGCCAGAGTTCGAAGCCGGTGTCGCGGCCCTGATTGTCGAGCCCCTTGACGACCTTGTATCCGGCGAGCGGGCCACTGTTCCAGACAGTGTTGGCAAGGCGGCCTCTGTCGTAGCCGAGGGTGCGGCTGCCGGAGGCGTCGGTGAGGGTTTTGATCCGGGCTGCCCTGTCGTAGGTGTAGCCTTGGACCAGGCCGGGGATGGTGAAGACGACGGGCGAACCCGAGGTGACTTGTGGCCAAGTGGCGGATTGCAGGTCTTTCGCGCCGTCCGGAGAATAACCGAAGGCAAGGCTTCCGCCGCGGGCGAGGGTGATGGATGAGAGCAGTCCGCCAGGGGTGTGCGTGTAACCCTCCCCCGTGCCGGCGGCGTAGTTCTTGGCGGTGGGCGCTCCGGCGGCGTTGAGGCTGACGTTGGTGGCGGCACCGAAGTCGGGGGTGGTGGCGCGGTTGAATGCGGGTCCCGTGGTGGGGATGCTGAGTTCCTCGGTCTTGCCCAAGGCATCGCCGCCGCTGGTGGTTTCCCGGGTGCCGTCAAGCCTGCTGACCTTGGTGGTGCCATCGATCGTCAGGGTTTCCACGCCGCCGCTGATGGAGTGGCCGCCGAGGATGTTGCCCTTGCCGGGAGCATTGAGGGTCAGAAGGGTGCCGTCATCCTTGAAGGTGGCGCTGTGGGTGTCTCCGCCGGTGGTAAAGGTCACTCCTGAAAGCGAACCGTCGTCCCGCCAGACAGGGGTGAGAGTGGCGGCGGGAACGCCGGTGCCGGACAGGGTTGAGCTGGTGGTGAGTCCGAGGTTGTTGAAGGTCTCGTTTTTCTCCCAGCGTAGGTGGTTTCCATGTCTCGACTCGGTTTTAACGGTCTTGGTGCCGTAGTTGGGAGTTCGGGTGATCGTTTCCTCGCCACCGTTGATGATGGTGACGGTTTTGTTTCCATCCGGTGTCCAGGTATTGCGCAGGATTTCGCGCAGGCCGCTGTCCTCGGTGAGTGAGAGGATGGTCACGATGTCCGTGGTTCCGGAAACCGAGGTGAGGCTTTCGACGTAGCGGTCGGACGCGCCGAGGGAGCCGTTTCCGTTCACGTCGATGCCACTACGGCGGAGGATGCCGGAGCTGCTGACGGGATCGGTTTCGGTGAGGGTGACGCGACCGGTCTTGTCCGTGACAATGTCGCGTTGAGGTTTGGAATTTGATGCGCTGTGATCGAGAGGTTCATAGACGATGCTGGTATCGACCGGGTTTGATCCGGAGGCGGGCGGCGTGGAAACCTTGCGGACGCGGCCCCATGCATCGGTCCAAGTGGTGGTGAAGGTGTCAGTGGGGGAGCCGTTGGACTTCAGAAGTCTGGAGGTGGTTTTGAGGAGTCCGCCGTCAACGACAACGGTTGTTCCGTCAGCGCCACCAAAGGGCCGGGAATCGCCCTTTGACAAACTTAACGAGCCGTCGCCTGTGTTGAAATCGTCCCGGTGCGCACCGAACAGGGTGTGAGAGCCGGTGATTTTGAGTGTGCCGGCGGTGTCGCGGTTCAAGTTCGCGAAATCCGTCACTCCATTCCAGGTGGTGCTGGCGTAGGTCAGACGACCGAGGGCGTCGCGGGTGTCGGTGATGGAACCGGTGGCATTGCCGGAAATCGCGGTGGTGCTGCTGTAACCGCCGGGGAAGGTGGTGACGGCGGTGATGCCGTTGGTGGTGACGCTGCCGGGCCTATCCAGCGCGTCGTAGCTGGTCAAGGTGCTGGAAACCCCGAGTCCCGAGGTGGAGCCGGTGATGCGCGAGAGCTTGCCATCGTAGGTCCAGGTGGAAGCGAGGCCGGTGTTGTAGTCCGTGCTGGTGGTCGGCATCCCCCATGCGGTGGGGGCCGACAAAACGCTGCCACCCGTCTGAAGTGTCCCGCTGAGGATCAGGAAAACATCGGCCCCGGTTGAATGGCCGCGCTCGTTGGTATTGCGGACGATTTGAGTGCCGCTGCTGATCGTACTGCCGGAAACCAATCCTTCGGTGAGCGTGAGCTGGTCGGTATTGCTGGGCGCGAGCCATCCCCATTCGTAGGTGGCACCGGTCCCGTCCGAGTTTTTGACCATGTGCGGCAGGCCGGGAAGTCCGATGCCGGAGGTGTCGCCGTATTCGGTTTCAGACCAAACCACGGAAGTGGCGGTTCCGTCCGATGCGCTGGAGGTTTTCACCTTCCGGCCGCTTTCGCTCCATTCCGTCCAGGTGGTGCCCACCAGCGAGCCGCCGAGTTTTGTCGCGGCTTTGAGGGCGCCGCCCTCGGTGGTTACAGTCGTGGACCATGGGCCTTGGGAAACGGTATCGATCACGCCACCGACTTTCCATTCGAGCGAAAGTTGGGGCAGGTCGGGATAGTCGATGGTGGTGGCGTCCGGGTAGCGGCCTTCCTGTGATCCGACGGTCGGATCATCCGGTTCGTCGATAAGTGTGTTGGTGATCGTCGTGGTTTTGGTCGCGGCGGTGCGGACCACGCTTGCCGGGGATTGGTCGTCCCACCAATTCCATGGCGACAGCCACCAACCCGTATCGGCGATTTCGTCAACAGAGACCTCGGCACCGTCCACCTTGGTGGTGATTTTGGCGGCGAGACCTTCAGGGAACTCGATGACTTTTGAGAAATACTCTTTTGTCCCCTTCGTCATTTTGAAGTGGAGCGGGTGGATCTTGTACGGATACCAAGTGTCCATTGCGTCCTTCCACACTTCATAAAGAGTGGTGCCGTCGGCGATGTGGACTTTTTCCGGTGCTGCCGCTGCCGGGTAGGCGGTGGTGGGGGCATCGGGATTGGAGAAAACGAGCGTCCTGACCAGTTGTGCCGAATCCGGCGTTTCGAGATGCCCCGGCGTGCGGTTCACCGCCCCGGCCGACAGCGGACGCCGGTAGATTTTCACCTCGTTTTTGAAATGCCCTTGCGGCGTGATGTCCACCAGGAAATCCCTCGACACCACCTGCCGGAGTCGCGGCATGTCCCACGCCGTGAAAAACTGGCCCATCCAGCCGCTGGCGGTGTTTTCGGAGGATGTCGGGGCCAGTGCGGGCAGATCGGCACCGCGCTTGGCCAGCGAACGTTCCGTCGCATAAACCACGTGGAAATCCTGCGCGGGTCCGACAAAGCGCAAATTCGAGGCATGGTCGAAGCGGATCACCCGCGCTCTGTTGTGGACGGCATCTGGATAGATAATGCCGGAGGAAGCGTAGGAATAACCAAAGTCAGCGTCCACCCCGTGAAACCCGAAGTCACCCGGAGAGATCCCGATCCATCCGGGGGAATTGCCCCCGATGCCCACCCCCAGCGGAACGCCAGCCAGCAAGCCCGGCACCGGATGGAGCAGCGGGGCGGCGTCCCCGGACGGGGGGCGGAACTTCATGGCGCTTTGGGCCAGAAACCCTGCCTTTGCCCCCGAGTTGAGACCCTTCTTGAAATCGGGGACACAGAGCGCGTAGAGCTTGCGCTCCAGCACGCGGGCACCAGTGTTGATAACGAACTGATTTTGCCAACTTCTTTCAATATAGGTGCCTGCGTAGTTCGACTGCATTTCATCAAATCCGGCTGGCAACGCCATTTTTGATAGATCCTCTGGAATTGAGCCAGCACGATCGAACCACGCGACCTTGACCGTAATCCCAGGACCAGCCCCCAGGGATGTCGGGGCAGTGGAGTCGGTTTCCGCTTTCACTACCCAATAGGTAGCATCGGCGTGATTCCAGGTCTCTGGCGCGGTGACAGCCCCTGCCGTCGCCGGACTCCACGAATTCGTTGCCAACAAAACTACCTTTCCCCCGAGCTGGTCATTCATCCTTCCCGGCACCGCTGCGAACAGCGCGGCATCGGAATGATAGGTCGCCGACTTCTTGATGTCGAGAGTCCGGAGGGTGTAGCTGTTTTGCGGTTCCGATTCGTTTGGATGGAATACGGAATGAAAATTAGCCGCGACACTGACCTCCTCGGTCAGTGCCGCAGCAAACGCATAAATTCCCGAAGTTCTCCAAGATCCACTCTCGCCGGTGTCAACGCTGCCGCCGCCAAGACTCGTGGGAGCCCATCCCGAGCAGGTTTGGGAGCCCTCCGCATATTCTTCAATGAGTGTGACATGTCCGTTTTCATCCTCCTCCGGCCTTTCCCTCTTGTTGATGCTATAATACATGGTCCGCTTCTTCCCGGCGAAGGGCCAGGCATGCACCCGCAGTCGCACCACATCCTGTGCGAGTTCCGACACCAGTGCTTGGTAGTTCGATGCGTCCGCCCGTCCCAATTCCGGAAAATCCTCCTTCAAATAAGGCCGGATGGCTCCGATTTTCGCATTCGCCGTCAAATCTTCGGGACGCAGGTTCATGTAGTTGCCGCTGAGTTTGCGGAATTCCATGATTGCTTGGTTCAATAGCGCCACCTGTCCCTCGATGCCTTTCGACGCGAAACTTCCCGCTGCCGGAAAATCCACCCCTGTCAGCCCCTCCCACTTGATCAGTTGCTGGTCTGGAATCGCAAGGTTCACGCCCTCCAGACTCTGCAAATGGGCATACATCTGCGCAGCCTGTTCAACCGCCCGTTTCCTTTCCTGAATGGAACTGAGCACATCGGCGAGATCCTGTGCCCGTGCGAAATGGGGCAGCAAAAGCAACAGAACGGACGAGAGGCGGAGGAGGGAGGAGGGGGACATCATATCAAATCATTTAGAAACAGACAAATCTTGGTAGAAATTGGACCGGTTCATTCGACCGTCACTTGCAACAACAGCTTCGGATTGTCCTTCTTCATCGGATTGGAGCGTTTGGTGTTTTCGGTGGCGTTGGTCATGCCGTCGCCATCCGGGTCGAGCGCATTATCGGCCCCGTCCACCGTGGAGTTCGCGCTGTATGGGTTGTAACCGAAGGTGACTTCAAAAATGTTGGAAAGCCCGTCGCCGTCGAAGTCGGCCGCCATCGCCTCGTCCAGACTGGTGATGGCAGGATCGTCGCCGCAGTGGAGCCGGAAGAAACTCTTGGGAGCCGACCCCGCCAGTCCCCGGCTGTGCATCCCGTCGCCGAAGTCGATGAACGGCGCGTAGAACCAAGTTTGAAGGTCCAGTGACCACTGCATGAAATAAACCCGGCCCGTCACGCCCTGCCAGTCGGCGGCGAAGGTTCCCTCCGGGGCCTGGGTGAAAATCACCTGCGGCTGCGGAGCGAGATCCGCCGAAATTGGTCCGATTAGAAATAACCCCGGCACCAGAGCCACGATGGATTTGCAAAGCGGCTTCATCAGTTTCCTCCTCCCTTTTTGATGGTGTCAGCGGACATTCCGACGGGATGGCTCCGCTCCCAGAAATTCATCGTCACATCCTTGGGAACCGGCGGATGGGCGATAAGGTAAGCTCGCCGCGCTGCTTCCGCCTTGATCCTCGCCTGATAGGTCTCCTCCATCCGCGGGCCTTCCACCCGATAGAGTTCGTGCATTCCCCGGATCACTTCCTTCGCTTCCAGGTCATTAGGGTCGCCTTCCGCAATCACGAAAGCCGGGCCGCCGCTTGCCAAGTCGGGAAGCGTGGGGATTTCAGGAGCGTCATAGGCCATGTCGTCTTTCGCCAGCAATCCGGCCCCCTGTTTCGTGTCCTCGTTGCCAAGGCCCATCACCAAGCCGAATTCGTGGATTTCCCCATCCGTCCCTTTGACCTGATAGTTCGTGAAGCCGCAAAAGCAGTTGAAGTCAATGTTCGACCAGCCGGTGATTTGCTTGCGGCCTTTGCCAGCGGGCTGATAGCGGAACAGGGTGCGCGAATGGTCATACACCGTGGCGGAAAGATTGACCATTACCGGCCACCGGTATTTTCCGCGCAGCTCAGCGATCCGGGCCAGCACAGCCGGATCATCCGGGGCCGCCGCAGGCACCGGCGGCGGCGGCGGATCGGGCAATTTCGGATCCTCGACCGCATGGACGGTGAGGGTGATCGTTCCCGTGACCGACGGCAGCCCGGTCATCGGTGGAGCCTCCACCACGTCGATTTCCTTGACCACCGTGCTCTTCACCACGAAATCGGGCCGCACGGGTTCCGGAGCGGGAGGTGACGGCTTGCCATCCGAAATTTCGCCGGGGATGAGGGTCTGTTCGGGTAGATATGAATCTGCCGCGATTGCCCCATCCGAGAGAAACAATCCTGCGAAAGCGACGAAAACAATGTGATTTTGAAGTGCGCTCATTGGATTGGAAAACCTAAGATAAACCCGAAACGTCAGAGTAAGCCGTAATCTGCCGCAGGCTGCCAGCAGCATTAACGGCGACTGCGGGTAGGTCAAGGCGAATGGCGTGTCAAATGATTTATAGGCTTCTCTATAGTGGAGGCATGGCAGTGCTTGGGCCAAGCCAGCGTTGCTGATATGCAGGTTGGAAAATGGGCTGAGACGGTAGCGAGATCATTTGCCGAGGAACTCGTCAAATTGAGACAAGCGAGGGGGATTTCCATGAACGAACTTTCGGTGAGAACCGGGCTTGCGCGATCATTCATCACCTATATGGAGAAGGGGGAGCGGATTCCCTCGTTGGAGACGCTGGCAAGGATTGGATTTGCGCTGGGAATCTCTCCGGGTGAACTCGTCAAGCGCACAGAGAAATCCGCTGGCCCAGTTCCTCGGTTCAAGAAGACTCTGTAGGGCTGTTTTGCAAGGCATACGGAATTCGCATCCTGAGACTACCGGGATGGCATTATGCAAGCCGGTGAAATTCACTATGATGGCGGCATGACC
>JANMJJ010000113.1:0-9866 GCA_031371325.1 Akkermansiaceae bacterium
GATCGAGAAGGCGGATGCGAACACCCAGGAGACCTTCGGCGGCTACGTTTCGATTTACGACATCGAGGATGCGAAGGAGGACAAGGCGACGGTGCCGATCTATTACGAAAGCCGTCTGGCGAAGCTGGACATCAACCGCGAAGAGATCGACCGGCTGAACAAGGACGTGGAGGAGGTGATCGAGGACGAGGAGGAAAATGAACATCGAACATTCAACTTCGAACATTGAACATCGAAGTGAAGAGATAAGAATCGAATCGGAACCATGAACGAACCCATCACCATTTCCGAACATCCGCGAGTTGGGCGGAGGACGGGTGTTTGCTTCCTTGCGGATCGAGGATGGGCAGGAATTGACGTGGTCGGCCGCGCAGGGGTGGCCGGAAGAGACGATGGCGCTGCTGCTTTTGCTGGATCTGTGGATTCAGAACGAGGACCGCAGCCTTTCGGAACTTGGGGGGAATCCGAATCTGCTGGTGACACAGATTCCGCCATTGCCGGCCGACGATCCGGAAGGGGCGCTGTGGGTGGATCAGCCGCGACGGGAAATGCTCTGGGCTTATGATTTCAATCTGGCATTCGATCCGGATTTCAACCGCGAGCGGTTTTTCGGAGCGCATGTTTTCGGCGGGATGCTCAAGCAATGGCCTGAAGGATTCCGCGAGAAGATGGAACCGCTCATGAAAGCCGCGCTGACAGAAGTGCCTACGATCTTCGCCGAGCTTCCGCTGGAATGGCTGCACGTGGATGGCGACGAGACTTTGCCTGTGCAACTGGACATGAAACGGGTAATCTCCGCCCTGGAATTGCCCTTCACCGATCCCGAAACTTTTTGGAAACTGCCATGAATCCCAACCAAGCCGTCTGCAACTACGCGTTGCTCCGTTTCATGCCGTATCCTCTCTCGGGAGAGATCGTGAACGTGGGCGTGGTGGTGAATTGTCTCCAGCCGTGTTTCCTGCATTTCGAGGTAGAGAAGCAGTTGCCGGAACGGGTAAGAGCGCTTTTTCCCGATTACCCGCCTGAAGTCTTTGAAGCTGCCGCGAAGGCGATCGAGGCGGAGGTGAAGCGCATCAGCGCCCGGATTAGCGACCCGAAAGGGTGCCAATTCGCCTTTAACGAACTGGTGAGACCGCGGGAGAACACGTTGCGCTTCGGGGAGGTGAGAACGGCGGTGACGGCGGACCCGCAGAACTTTGACGAGGAATTGTTCCGCCGCTACGTCCGCATGGAAGTGGCAGCACCACAGACGGCGACAAGCCAAGGGTGATCTTTTCCCGATGATCACCGAAACGGACTCTCGACCTTGTCCAAAATCCCGTCTATTCGTTTGAACATAAGATGTCGCGTAGTATTCCAACCTTGGTAAAACCAAAACTCCTCGTCTGGGCGAGGAAATCGGCGGGGCTTACTCTTGAGGCGGCGGCATCCAAGACGAAGCTGGATGCGGAGGTCCTGGAAGCGTGGGAAAATGGCGATGAGGCGCCAAGTCTCTCGCAGCTCCGCAAGCTGGGCGAGGCCTACAAGCGGCCCATCGCGATCTTTTTCCTACCTGAGCCACCCCTGACATTCGACGCACAGCGGGAATTCCGGCGATTGGCGGGAATTCTGCCGGGCAAAGAGTCGCCTGAGCTGCGTCTGGCTTTGAGGAACGCGGTGTTTCGCCGGGAGGCGGCATTGGAACTCCACCGTCTGACCGGCGACCCTTTGCCGCACATCGACGTGCAATTGCATCCGGGAATGGACCCGGAGGAGGTGGGGAAAATGATTCGCCTGCTTCTTGGGATTTCCTGGGAGCAGCAGATTTCCTGGTCGAGTGCGCATGAAGCGCTCAACGCATGGAGAACTGCGATTGAGAGGCAGGGAGTGCTTGTCTTCCAAGCGTCGGGCGTGGCTTTGGATGAAATGCGGGGAACCTGCATCCCGGATCAGCCTCTGCCCGTGGTGGTGCTGAACTCGAAGGATGCGCCGCATGGCCGCATCTTCACGCTGATTCATGAGTTCGTGCATATCCTCCTGCACAACGGCGGACACCAGACCAGCCGGATGGTGGGTGCGCGTTCGCCTGAGGAGCAACCCTTGGAAGTCGCGGCGAATGCCATTGCGGCGGCGACGCTGCTTCCTGCGGACGAGTTTCCGAAAGTCGCGGCGCAATATCGCGGCGCGGCATCCGGTGAGGACAATTCCCTGCGTCTCTTGGCTCAAAAGGTGAAAGTAAGTCCGGAAGTAATTCTCCGGCGGTTGGTCACTCTCCATCAGGCAAGTGCCGGAGTCTATCGGACGAAACGGGACGCCTGGGGGAAAACCACGTGGTATGTGAAAGCCAGCACGGGCGGGGCGATTCCGATGCAGGTCAAGACACTGGCGAGTGCGGGACGTGGCTACACGCGTCTGGTGCTGAATGCCTATGACCAGCGTTTGATTTCCACCAGCGCGGCTTCCGATTACCTCGGGGTGAAGCCCCGTCACTTCAACAACATCCGTCGTGAGCTGACTGCCAAGCCCGCACTCACCGGGCCATGATTTTCTGTATCGATTCCAGCGCGTGGCTTGATGGATGGGTGAGAGATTACCCGCCGGATGTTTTCCCATCCCTCTGGGAGCGCCTTGATCTTGAGGTCGAGCTGGGGACGCTGAGGTGTTCTGAGGAAGTTTATGTGGAGCTGGAGAAAAAGGACGATGGCATGCACGACTGGCTGAAGGAGCGGAAGTCGATCCTGGTGCCGATCGACGAAAAGATCCAGGAAGTCGTTCTGTCACTGCTTTTGGAGCATCCGCGTCTGGTTGACACCCACAAGGGGCGATCACAAGCAGATCCCTTCGTGATCACGACGGCGGTGTGTCTGGGGCCTGACGCGGTGGTGGTGACCGGGGAGAAACGCCGGGGTAATCTCACCATTCCAAAGATCCCCGATGTTTGTGACGCGATGGGAGTTCGTAGCATGACCTTCCTTGAGATGCTTCGGGAACTGGAATTCAAGTTCTAACGAAGCGATGATCACCGAAGACCAGCTCGAACAGCTCGCCATCCAGTGGTTCCAAGACACGGGGTGGAACTACGTCCACGGCGCGGTGATCGCGCCGGAAGGCGTGGCGGCAGAGCGGGAGGATTTCCGGGCGGTGGTCTTGAAGGGGCGCTTGGCGGAGGCGGTGCGGCGATTGAACCCGAAGCTGCCGGAATCCGCGGTGGAGGAGGTGGTGCATGTGGTGCATGTGGTGACGAAGCCGGAGCATATTTCCCTTGCGGCGAATAATCGGGAGTTTCATCGGATGTTGATCAATGGCGTTCGGGTTGAATATGCGAAGCACATGCGGGATGCGCTGCCGGGTGCGTCGTTCAAGCAGATCCTCGACAACGCGGTGAAGGCGGAGGACGTGCAGGACATTTTCAAGATGGCAGGTCTGGAGCGGCCGAACATCGGGCTTCTATCCGACGAGTTCCTCGAAGACGTGCGGCGGATGGAGAAGAAGAACCTGGCGGTGGAGCTGCTGGAACGGCTCTTGCAGCACAAGATCAAGGCGCAGACGCGGACAAACCTGGTGCAGGAGAAGAAATACAGCGACCGCCTGATCGAGGCGTTGCGGAAGTATCACAACCGGATGATTGAAAGCTCGCAGGTCATCGAAGAGATGATCCAGATGGCGAAGGACATGCAGGCAGCGATGAAGCGCCACGAGGAGCTGGGACTGAATCTGGATGAGGAGGCGTTTTACGACGCTCTGGCGGATCGGCCGGAGGTTCTACTGAGCATGGGCGATGCGACGTTGAAGAAGCTGGCGAGCGAGCTGACGGAAAAGCTGCGCAACAGCACGACGGTGGATTGGCAGTTCCGGGAGAGCGTACGGGCGAAGATGCGGATTTTGATCCGGCAGCTTTTGAGGAAATACAAGTATCCGCCGGAAGGGTGCGAGGAGGCGATTGCTTTGGTTTTGGCTCAGGCTCAGGCGTTGGCGGATGATTGGTCCGCGCTTTGAAAGGCAGGAAGCGAGACGCATCCAGCACGGACTGCGGCGAGACGCCGCAGCCACTATCAGAAGAGGCGGTCGCGCTGGTGCTGAAGCAGGCGGAGGCGCTGGCGAATGATTGGACGGGGAGGGATTGAATAACTGGGACGAGACGTCCCAGCCACTTGAAGAGGAGGTGATATCGCGGGTGTGAGTGAGGTCCTCACAACTCCTGCTCGATCGCCTTCAGTGTTAGGAACAGCTCCTGCCAGCGCTTGAGCTTCGGCTCGATGGCGATCTTCTCGCGGGCGAGGTGCGCCCTAACGGCGGATAGCGATGAGGCGTAATCCTGGAAAACGATGCGCAGCGCTTCCTCGTAGTCCGAGCGGAGGGTGCTGGCGAAGCCGCCGCAGGTGTCCAGCAGGCGCTTCTGGAACTCGGCGGTGATCGACTTGCGGGTGATCCACGCGGTGAGCACGCCACCGACGAGGAAGAGTCCGGCGAGGCCGCAGAGGATGGCGGGTGCCCACGGGACGCGGAGCGCACCGCAGGTGGCACCGGCGGTGGTGAGCAAGAGCAGCATGAAGGTGAAGGATTTGAGCGCGAGGTTGCGGCGGCGGATTTCCTTGTCGAGCTGGTTGCGGACTTTGAGGTTGCCGATGCCCTGGCGGGCGGCACGGCCGAGCCGCAGGACGAAGCGTTTTTTGGCGGTGGCCAGCGTTTCATCGAGCGGGCCGGAGCTGCCGAGATCGACGGCCATCGCTTCCTTCACCCGCTCGCCGAGTTCGTTCCAGTGGGTGCGGCAAAACTCGACGACTTCGAGGCCGTCCTTTTCGGCGACGGCCTCGACGGCGGATTGCAGGCGCTCAATGAAGACGGCTTCCATCTCCGGGCCGGTGCGGTCGCCGGTGAACAGGCGGATGAACGACGGGAGCACGCCGAGCCGTCGGCGCAGGCGTTTGGAAACCCAGACGGCTTCGGTTTCAAAGATCTCGGCCACGCCGGTTAGGTGGCGCGGCAGGCGGACCACGAAACGCTCGCGGATGTCGTCGATTTCCCGCTCGATGGTGTCGAGGAAACGGCCTTGGGTGTTGAGCGCGTGGGTTTGATCCTCGACGTGGTCTTCCACCGCACGCAGGGCGGAGGCGGCTTGGCTGCGCCAGGTTTCAAGGGTATCTTTGCGCTCGGGAGATTCGCAGACTTTTTGGGAAATGAAGCTTTCCAACTCCGGATAACCGCTGGCCTTGAGGCGGTCGCGGGAGACGGGGGTGGCGCACTTGGCCTCATACGCGGTTTTTCCCGAAACGGCGAAGATCGGCGGGATGTGGCCGATGCGTTTCATCGAGAGATCCGCCATGTGGCCGCGGATGACGTTGATGTCGATGGCCTCGCGTTGGTCGGCCTGTTGGATGATGAAGGCGACTTGTTTGAGGCTTTCCGGCGAGAGCTCGGAAATGAAATTCCAAGTGGATGCTGCCCACGGGTTGGTGACCGGGAAAACGAACAGGATGAGATCGGCGGATGGCAGGAAGCGGGCGGTGATTTCCTGATGGCCATCGACCGCCGAGTTGGTGCCGGGGGTGTCTATCAGATTGAAGTCGCGGAGGAAGCCGAGCGGCCGGTAGCGTTCTTCTAACAATGGAGTGATTTCCACATCGCGCGATGGATTGCCGAATTGATAGTAAAGGACGCGGTCGGTTTCCGGCAGGTTGTTGACGCGGCAAAGGTCGTGGCCGAAGAGGCCGTTGAGGAGGGTGGATTTGCCGGCATTGACCTCGCCGCAGACGACGAACAGGAACGGGGTGCCGAGGCCTTTTTCGAGGGCGGCGAGTGGCAGGCAGTCGCCGAGATCGGCGCGGGTTTCCGCCGCCAGTTCGACCGTGCCGCGCATCACCTCCGCGAGCCGTTCACGCGTCGCGAAATAGCGCTCGCCGAACATGGTGTAGCTCACGGGGCGGGGGGAGAGAGGATCAGATGTTCGACGGAGCGACCGCAGCCGGGGAGACTGGCGCATCGGTTTTCATCGCCAGCAATTGCGAAACTGTGACGAACTTGAAACCGCGGCGGAGCAGGCCGTCGAGAGTGGCCGGCATGGCATCGACGGTCTGGCCATGAAGGTCGTGGGCAAGGACGATGCCACCGGACGACGCACCTGCTAGAATGCGCGAGGTGATGACGCCGGGGCCGGGGCGTTTCCAATCGAGCGGATCGACGGACCAGAGAATGATGGGGTAACCGAACTCGGCATTGACCCACTCGCGCTGGCGCTGGAGCAGGCCGCCGTAAGGAGGGCGCATGGTGGGGGGAGGGACGCCGCAGGCGTTGACGATCGCGTCGTGGCAACGCCGCAGATCGGCGCGGATTTCGGCGTCGGGGAGCTTGCTGAGCAGGCGGTGGGTGTTCGAGTGGTTGCCGATTTCATGGCCTTCCGCGACGGTGCGGCGGACGACTTGCGGATAGAGATTCACGCTCTGGCCGATGACATAGAAGGTGGCCTTGATGTTGCGGGCACGCAGCATGTCGAGCAGCCGCGGGGTGTTCTGCGGCTGCGGTCCATCGTCGAAGGTCATCGCGATGTAGTTGCCGGAAACCAGCACGCGGGAAAAGGAAATGCCGGAGCCTTTGGAGAAATTCGAGCCGAGCGCCATGTCCGGATTGCGCGGGACCGGGCCTTGCACGGGCGGGGTGCGGTAGGCGGTGTTGGAGGTGGTCTTGATGGGGGCTGCGGCCGGGTTGGCGGCTTTCGACCTAGGCATCAAGGGTTCTGCGGCGGCGCAACTGGAAAGCGAGGCAGCCACCAGCATGAAGCCGCGGCGCGAGAATTTCGCGGGGGCCGATGCGTCTTCGGTGCCGGCTTGGAGAGAGGCGTTGAGTAACTTGTAACCCAAAGAATGAAGAGGATTTTCCATAAGCAGTGGAGGCACGGAGAAGCTACGGCATGCGGGATTCATGTCACGCCTCGTTTTCGGCGAAGGTCGTGCCTTGGTTGAGCGCGTGGACGGCCTCGCCGCCGGGCGATTGAAATTGGTAAGAGCGTCGCAAGGTTTCGCTGAGGTAGGTCTTGGCGATTTCCACCGAGCGGGGCAGCGACTCGCCCCGCGCCAGAAGCGCCGCGACGGCGGCAGACAACGTGCAGCCGGTGCCATGTGAGCCCGCAACGGGAATTCTAGCAGCGGTGAAGCGGTGGACTTCACCTTGATCGACGAGCAGGTCCACGCAGTGAGGTCCGTCGAGATGGCCGCCTTTCAGCAGGACGGCGGTGCCGAAAATTTCCGATAGTCGGCGGGCGGCGGATTCCAAGGCGTCTTCACCAAGGATGCGTTCACCGAGCAAGGCTTCCGCTTCCGGCAAATTCGGGCTAATCACGCGGGCGAGCGGTAGCAACAATTCGCGGTAGGCGGCCACGGCATCCGGCTCTAACAATGATGCGCCGGTGGAAGCGATCATTACCGGATCGACCACGAGTTGGACGAGCGGATAGATCCGCAGGATTTCCGCGACGGCGGTGACGTGGGCTGCGGAGAAGAGCATCCCCGTTTTCACCGCCGCCACCGGGAAACTCTCCAACAGCAGGGAAATCTGGTCGCGCACGATGGCCACCGGCACCGGATGCACGGCGCGGACGATGTTCGCCGTTTCCGAAACCACGCACGTCACCGCCGTCAGCCCGTGGACGCGGAAATGCTGGAAGGTTTTCAAATCCGCCTGGATCCCGGCCCCCGCAGAACAATCCGAGCCAGCGATGGTCAGGGTGACGGGAGGCGAGTGGGGCATGGCCCTTGATAGCGGACTGGGCGTTCCGGGCAAGGACGCTTGCGGGCAATGCTGCCTGGATCCCGCCCAGCCCCGACCATTTCCTCCCCCATCAAGCGTTCAACCCTTTGTGATGCCCACACCGAGTGAATGAAGCTTGTGATACAAATTGAGAAGCTGTTGTAAGTGAACACTTGGGTATGAGCGGTGTCCGAGGCGGGTGAGAAAGCGGTCGGGTTTATCTATCAGAACAAGCTGAACCAACTGCGTTTCACCTTGGTGTAAATCTCGATGTTGGAGCGTTGCATCAATTGCCGGGACCATTCGTCGCAGATGTCCTCGTTAGGCTTCGTGAAGGATTGTTTTTCGTTAGGAAGAACCTTGATTTCCGGACCCCGGCGATCGGCGGCGGTGGTCACGAGCTGGCCGGTGGCGGCGTCCCGGGTGCGGGATTCGAAGGCGCAGGTCGGCGGGCCGGTCACCGCGCTGATCACGCCGCCGGCGGCAGGGATTCCGCTGGTGGAAGTGGCTTGGTCGAAGCGGACTTCGGTTAGTGCGACTTCCAGGATCAAGGTTCCGGGCTGGTGGGTGTCCTGGGTTTTATAGAACATGCACAGTGGCGAGGAAAACGCTTTGGCGAGCGACTTGTCCCAATAGCGGGCCAGCGCGGTGCAGCGTTTCAGATACGCCCGCTTGTTAGGAATGGTGGCGCTCTTGCTTTCTTCCCACTTCTCGCTGCGGAGGTAAGCGGTGGTGACCGGACGGATGACGATGTTCTTGTATTTCGTCATGTCCACTTTCGGATTGAGCCACGCGTGCTCGAAGGGCAAGCGGGCGGAATGTTGGGCCATGTCGGTGCCGGTCGATTTCAGGAACTTCGTGGACTCGGGGCGGGTGACGGCTTGTTCCACGCCACAACTGCCAAGGCCGAGGGCGAGGAGAACGGAGACGGCAAGCAAGGGCAGGGCGGCGGGCTTCATGATGCGGGAGTTTAGGGGAATGGTGCGGCGTTGATAGGGAAATCTTGATCCACAAAAAAGCCCGGCGGTGAGGCCGGGCTTTTGAGTGAGTGAATGAATGACTTATTTCATCTCGTCGTCCTCGTCGATGGTGTGGGTGAGGATGAACTGGAGGTCGTCGAGGCCGAGGTTCGAGGCGAAGCCTTCATCGCCGAGCACGTTGGTGACGAGCTGGGTTTTTTGATGTTGGAGGATGCGGATTTTTTCCTCGACGGTGTCCCTTGTTAGGAGTCGATAGGCGATGACCTTGTTTTTCTGGCCGATCCGGTGGGTCCGGTCGATGGCTTGGTTTTCAACGGCCGGGTTCCACCATGGATCGTAGAGGATGACGTAGGAGGCGGAGGTCAGGTTGAGGCCGGCGCCGCCCGCTTTGAGCGAGAGCATGAAGACGGACGGATCCTTGGTTGTTTGGAAACGCTCGATCTCGCCTTTGCGGTCCTTGGTCTGGCCGGTGAGGTAGTTGTACGGGCGGTTGCCGAGTTCGAGGCGTGCCTTGATGAGGTCGAGCATCGAGACGAACTGCGAGAAGACGAGGACCTTGTGGCCTTCCTCGTGGAGCTGGTCTAGCAGATAGAACAGCGACTCCATTTTCGCGGATTCTTCCTTGAGATACTTCGGATCGATCAGGCCGGGGTGGCAGCAAATCTGCCGCAGGCGCATGAGTCCTTGGAGGATGGCGAAGGAATTCTTCTTCACTGCCTCGTCGGAATCGAGACCTAGCAGCGCTTTCTGGATCCGCTTGAGCTCGTTCTTGTAGAGCTCGAGCTGGATGCCTTCCATTTTCGAGTAAACCTCTTCTTCGGTCCGCGGCGGCAAGTCCTGGGCGACTTGCAGTTTGGTGCGGCGCAGCAGGAACGGCCGCAGGCGCGAGGCGAGACGGGTCTGGCTGAGCGGGTCCTTGCGCTTGTCGAAGCGCTTCTTGAAGTAGGCGCGGCTGCCGAGGACGCCGGGCATGGCGAATGCCATCAGCGACCACATGTCTAGCAGGCGGTTCTCGATCGGCGTTCCAGTTAGAACCAGGCGGTTTTGGGAATCCAGCTCGCGGGCGCACTTGGCGGCCTTGGAGTCCGGGTTCTTGATTTGCTGGCCTTCGTCAAGGATGGTGGTGAGCCATTTGATGCCGTTGAGTTCCTCGCCACAGACACGGAG
>JANMJJ010000195.1:0-2678 GCA_031371325.1 Akkermansiaceae bacterium
TTTTCTCCGCCCGCAATGTCCTTACTTCCTACCGCTGACCTCCTGGCGCTCGATACGGCTGGCCTGAAAAGCCGCTTGTCGAAACTCAGGAGGTATCTTTGACGTCCCGACCCTCGAAAACGAAATCAACACGCTCGAAGAAGCGATGGGCGCGCCCGAGTTCTGGAACGACTCGGACAAGGCGAAATCCATCAGCTCCAAGGCCGCCGGACTCAAGAAGAAGTTGGAGTCGTTTCTCAAACTCGAATCCCGCGTCGCGGACATCGATGAAGGGGTTTCTCTCGCGAAGGAATACGACGACGCCGATCTCGCCCGCGAGGCACTTGCCAATGCCAAGGGCTTGGAGGACGACATCCGCGCCTACGAACTTCTAACATTGCTCGATCAACCTAGCGACATTTCCCCGTGCTTCCTCGTCATCTCCGCTGGCGCGGGCGGCACCGAAGCGTGCGATTGGGCGCAGATGCTCCACCGCATGTACACCCGCTGGGCCGAGCGCAAGGGCTACACCGTGGAAACCCTCGATTGGCAGGACGGCGACGAAGCCGGCCTGCGCACCGCGACTTTGAAAATCACCGGCGACCACGCCTATGGCTTCCTGAAAAACGAGCGCGGCGTCCATCGGCTGGTGCGGATTTCCCCGTTCGACTCGAATGCGAAGCGCCACACGTCGTTCGCCTCCATTGACGCGACGCCGGAAGTTTCCAAGGAAATCAAGATCGAGATCAACGAGAAGGACATCGAAATCACCACCACCCGCTCCGGCGGCAAAGGGGGCCAGAACGTCAACAAGGTGGAGACCGCCGTGATCCTGCGCCACCTGCCCACCGGCATCCTCATCCGCTCGACCGCTGCTAGAACGCAGGGCGCTAACAAGGAACTCGCCTTCGACATCCTTAAGGCCAAGCTCTACACCATCGAGGAGGACAAACAGAAAGCCGAAGCCGACCGCGCCTACGGCGAAAAGGGCGACGTCTCGTGGGGCAACCAGATCCGTTCCTACGTGTTCCAACCCTATCAGAAAGTCCTCGACCTCCGCACCGGCCAGGAATCCGGCAGCATCCAGGAAGTCATGGACGGCGACCTCGATCCCTTCATCGAAGCCAAGCTCCGCGGCAAAGTCCGGGTGAAGGGCGCGAAGGACGAGGAGGATTGATCAAACCCCAAGGAGGGGCGGACTCCGATCCGCCCAAGCCCATGAGGTGACAATGAGTTGAGGCAAACCACGAATCATTGGCTTTCCATGGGCCTCGGCGATTCAGAGATCGCTGTTCCTTGTTAGGCCATTCACCGCACCCGGCTTTCAGCGGGAAATGTTGATCGCTTGACTGATGACTTGACTTACGCTTGACTCATTTTTGTGCCCTACGAACCGCGATTTACGATCAGCGCCCGCCTGCTTTCGTTGGTGGAAACGATTGCCGCATTGCGTGAACGCATCCAAGGGGCGGCGGTGGAGTTGTCGTGGATTCCCGCGTTGCAGAAAGACACGCGCACCCGGAATGTCCACGCGTCCACCGCCATCGAGGGCAATCCGCTGACGTTGGAACAAGTGCGGGCCTTGGAGGAAGGTCGTGAACTCGCCGCCTCCGATGTCCGGTCCAGCCGCGAGGTGCTGAATTACTTCGCCGGGCTTCGCTACGTGGAGAAACACGCGATGAAGAAATCTATCCGGCACGAGGATCTCTTCGAGCTGCACCGGATTCTGGCGGACAGTGTGATGGATCAAGGTTCGGCGGGCAGCTATCGGACCATTTCAGTGCGTGTGGGCAATCATTTTCCGCCCGCCGCCGCGGACGTATCCGGGCTGATGTTCGAACTGCTGGAATGGTGGAACCAGAAATCCGTCGAGCTGTCCCCGGTGCTCAGTTCCGCCATCCTGCACTATCGGTTCGAGGACATCCACCCCTTCGCGGATGGCAACGGGCGGACGGGCCGGGCCCTGGCATTGTGGGAACTCTATCGGCGTGGCTTCGACAGCCATCACATTTTCTCGGTGGACGAATATTATTGGGAAGACCGTCCCGGCTACTATGCCGCGCTGGATGCGGTGCGCGTGGCAGGCGAGGATCTGACCGGCTGGCTGGAATACTGCGCCGAGGGGGTGAGGCAGACACTCGAATACGTCTGGCTGCGCGTGCAGACCTACAACGTGAAGTCGCTGGGAAAACTCGTTTTGCGACCGAAGCAGGAACAGTTGCTCAAGCTCCTGCGCGATCACGGCAGCATGTCGCCCGCCGAGCTGTGGGAGACGCTCGCGGTGTCGAAACAAGGAGCGATGGATTTGCTGCGCCCGCTGTTGGATGCCGGACTGGTGGAAAAAATCGGTGGAAAAAAGACCGGGCGTTACTCACTCAGGCCATCATGAACAAAGCCAAACTCCACGGCAAAGCCCTGGTTTGGAAGTTGCGGGCCGGGAGAACTCTTTATAGATTGCGGGCATGACAGCTTTGGAACATCCCGCTCTTGTCTCCATCGAAGACTATCTCGCCGGCGAGGAAACGAGCGATTTAAAGCACGAGTATCTTGGTGGAACCGTCCACGCGATGGCGGGTGCGACGAATCAGCACAATGTCATCGCTACAAATTCGATCATTTCGCTTGGCGGCCAGCTTCGAGGCAAACCTTGCCAATCATTTAACAGCGACGTCAAAGTCCGCATCGAGTTTCCCGACCAT
>JANMJJ010000201.1:0-1616 GCA_031371325.1 Akkermansiaceae bacterium
CGGTCCGGAGTGGGAAGGAGCGGCAGGGTTTCAAACTGGGCTTTAATCCATTTTTGTTCCGGGGGAGTGGCGTGGCGGAGGACTTCGAAGGCGATGGGTTCGCAAAGGCAGGCAAGCGGATCAAGGATCCAGGGTTGGATCAGGATTTTGAGCGCAAGTGGCGACTTGCTCCGGGTGAAGTCCACCCACAGCGAGGATTCGATCAATCGCGCCATTGTTCCGAGAGGGTTCGGGATTGGGAGCGATCCGCCGCTTTGGAGACTTCGAAGTCCTTCAACTCTGCGGACCATTGGCCGGTGAGGAATTTCCCGGCGATTTTGGCGCGGCGTTGGCTTTGCAGGGTGTCTGCAAGTAGTTTGCGGATGGCGGGACCCTTTTTGGCGATGCCAGTGATTTCACAAATCTCGGTGAGTTCGGTTTCGGGGAGATCGACGGTAATTTTCATTTATTCAAAGTATAGTCGGATTTTCAGTGAGATAAAGTCTGATTTTTCATTTCAGATTTTATGATTTTGGATCAAGGACTACCAGCCAGGTGACGAGTTCCATGTCGTCGGAGGATGAGGGAGTTTCGGAGGCCAGGGGCAGCAGGCCGTCGCGCCCGGAGAGCAGCGAGGTGGTGGCGCGGCGGGCGAAGGTGCGTTTGATGGATTCCATGGCGGAATCGAGCAGGCGGGATTCGTGGCTCATGTCGGAGCCATTGGCATTGCGGGCGTCGAAGGAGTCGCAGAGGTCGGTGAACGCGCTGGCGTGATTGGCGGCGAGGGAGCGGAACAGGTCGAGGGCCTGCTTCGGCTGCATGAAGGTGAGGCGGACATTGCCGTCATCGAGCACGTAAACCAGATAGTAGGGCGCGAGCGGATTGACTTCGGTGGGGCGCTTGTTGTCGCGCTGGCGGAGACAGAAGATGATGCCGGGCTGCGATATGGATACGGAGGGATCGGGAGGAACCACGGCGAAGAGGCCGAGTTCGGCGGTTTCCAGAAGCTCGCGGTTGTTTTCGAGGAACCGCAGGAGGTCGAGCCGGAAGTCGGTGTGGGAGAAATCGGCGAGGGAGATTCCTTCGGGATCTTCCTCGTCGAAATCGACGACGCCTTTTTGGAGGTCTTGGAGCTGTTTGTTGCGGTAATGGAGGTCCGCCTTGATCAGGTCTTCGATCTGGTCGGAGGCGAGCAGGTTGTCCTCGCCGGAAGCGGTGAGATCGACGAGCGCCATGCGGTCTTCCACGCGGTTCTTGACGTTGAGGTAGGCGTCGAGGTCCTTGGTGGGCCAGAAGTTGACGAGCGAGACGGATTTGTTCCGAGAACCAATCCGGTCGATGCGGCCGAAGCGCTGGATGATGCGGACGGGATTCCAGTGGATGTCGTAATTGATGAGCAGATCGCAGTCCTGGAGGTTCTGGCCTTCCGAAATGCAGTCCGTGGCGATGAGCAGGTCGATTTCCTGGTCCTGCGGGAGTTCGGGCTGGCGGTCGCGCTTTTTCGAGAGCGGCGAGAAGTTGGTGAGGATGTGTTCGAGATCCACCTTGCCGAGCGAGGTCTTGTATTGGCCTCCGCCGCAGACGAGCGCGGTGTGGATGCCGAGCGAGTCTTGGGACCACTTGGCGAGGTTTTCGTA
>JANMJJ010000221.1:0-6892 GCA_031371325.1 Akkermansiaceae bacterium
GTTTCCACCCTGCAAAACGGCGTCAGCCAAACGCTCGCCGGGACCAGCGGCAGCTTCACCCCGGCCGCGGGAACTTATCTGATGTCCGTTGCCCCGGTGATCTCGAACCTCGACTTCCCCGCCGCCTATCAAACCCTGACCGTCACCGCGCCGCCTGCCACCTTCGCCACTTGGGCGGCCAATCTCGAATCCGCCAACAGCCTCGCTGCCGGGACGATTTCCACCCCCGC
This sequence comes from Akkermansiaceae bacterium, assembly GCA_031371325.1. Lineage (GTDB taxonomy): Bacteria > Verrucomicrobiota > Verrucomicrobiia > Verrucomicrobiales > Akkermansiaceae > Luteolibacter. Next base: position 231 of record JANMJJ010000221.1, read on the forward strand.
CGCCGATCTTGACAAGGACGGCAGGTCCAACCTCATCGAATACGCCTTCGGAACCTCGCCCGTCATCGGCAACGACCCCGCACCCCGCATGCCTGCCGCGCAGATCACCGCGACCGAATTGGTGCTTCAATACCAGCGCGACACCTCACTCACCGACCTGACATTTACCGCGCAAGCTTGTCTCACCCTGGGAAATTGGAAGGCTCCGGGCGAGGTTGGAGCACCGACAGGATTCGCCGACACCTTGATTTCGACCAATGGCAGCATCCAAACCCGCAAGGCAACCATACCCCGCGCGTCCGGCAGCAACTGCTTCATGCGGGTGAAGATTTTCCGCCCGTGAGGGAGGTCATGAATTCACGATCCGGGTTCTGCACGGTCCCGCTCCGGTCGTCCGGGAAGAGACTTCTGTCTGAAAGTGTAAGCTTGCCGTTGGCTTTCCATTGTGGCGGATTCGCGCGCGTGAGATTCCTTGTCGTCCTGATCACTCTGTTCAGCCCGTTGCAGGCAGAGCTTCTGGCCCATTTCCAGACGTCGCAGGGAAACGTGGAAGTCGCGCTGCAATACAACAAAGCCCCTCAGGCGGTGGCCAATTTCATCACCTTGGCCGAAGCGACGCGCACCCGCATCAACCCGGTCACCGGCGCGGTCATCCGCTCGCCGCTCTACATCGGCGAGAAATTCTTCCGCGTGATCAATGATTCCGGCTTCAAAATCGCCCAGACCGGCTCGGGCACTGGAACTAACAGCGGCGGTCCGGGCTTCACTTTCAGGGACGAGTTCGATCCCACGCTGACCCACGTTCCCTACGTCCTCTCGATGGCGAACAGCGGTCCGAATTCCAACGGTAGCCAGATTTTTTTCACTGGCAACGTCAGCATCCCCAGCCTCAACAACGTCCACACGATCTTCGGCCTCGTCACCGACCTTGCAAGCCGGACGGTGATCGACGCCATCCTCGCGGCCGGCACCGACGGCTCGACCATCACCGGCCTGACATTTTCCCGCACCGATGCCGCCGCCGCCGCCTTCAATGAACAAGCGCAGAAGTTGCCCGTTTGCGCGGGAGTTGCCGGTCATCTCGCCGTCACCGCGGGGGTATCCACGCAATATCTCCTCGATTCGCCAATGCCAGCCGGGTCGGTGCTCCAAGTCTTCCGCAGCCCGGATTTGCAGACTTGGCCGAAACTCGGTGAAATCTATCAAGGCACCGGGGCCAGCGGATCGAGTGGCATCACCTTCGACAACGCCACCCTGCCCCGCGCGTTTTACCAGATTCCTCTGGTCACCTACCCGGACGCGCTGGCTCCCGCGTCGCTCGCGAACCGGACCCTGGTGATGGGAATGTTTGGCAGTCAGACGATGACCTTCCAATTCAATGCCATCGGGACAGGAGGCACCGCCACCTATTCGCAAAACTCGGCCAACCCGACCGCGATCACTTCGGTTTCCTACACTCGCTCACCCTACAAGGCGACTTGGGTGATTTATACCGCCGCTTACAATCCCTTCCGCTTCCAAGGGTTGTTGAAATCGGAGGATCCGTCGCTGGTCTTGGGCTCCAACACTTCCGAGCAGTTGGGAACCTTGGGGTGGAGTGCCCTCAGCAGCGGCACCTTGAGCCTAACCAAGTGAGCTTTCGCCGCCACTTGCCACTCATCCCTTCCCACCGGCCAAATTTCCCTCTACTCCTTCGCCGTGCTTGGTTCGCTGCGCTTGATGGATTTCCGATGTTTCGCCTCGCTGGACCTTGAGGTGCCGGCCGGGGGCGCGATTTTGATCGGCGACAACGCCCAGGGAAAAACCTCGGTGCTGGAAGCGTTGTGCGTGTTGGTCCGGCTGCACTCGCCGCGCACCCACCGGATGGGCACGCTCGGGCGCTTCGGCAGCAAGGGTTTCGGCATCGCCGGTGACCCGTGGGGCGGCGAACGGCAAGTCCGGCATTCCCGAGACGGACTGGTCTTGCAGGTGGATGGCGAACCGCGCCCCAGCCAAGCCAGCTACCTCGAAGACGGTGGCCTCGTCGTGTGGATGGGCAACGATGATCTCGAGCTGGTCCGCGGACCCGGCGAAGGACGACGGCGGTTTCTCGATTTCCTCGGCGCACAAGTCGATCCTAACTACCGCCGCGCTTGGTCGCGTTACCGGCGGGCATTGCGGGCGAAGAACTTGCTGCTCAAAGAAGGCCGCCCGCGGGATGCGGAGATTTTTTCCTACGAGGAAATCCTAGTGGAACACGGCACGGTCCTGATGGAAGCACGCGCCCGCTTGGTGTTGGAACTCGCCCCGCTCGCCGCCGAAGCCCAGCGCGAGATCAGCGGCAAGGACGAACCGCTGACCCTGAACTATCTCCCCGCCAGCGGCCCGGACCTGCGCGAATCCTTGCTCCAGGCCAGGGAACGCGAAACCCGCTTGCGCCAGGCCGTCGTCGGCCCGCATCGCGACGAACTCGACCTGCGCCTCCACGGCATGCCTGCGGCGGACTTCGCCAGCGAGGGCCAGCAACGCACGCTCGCCTTGGCCCTCAAGCTCGCCCAAGGCAAATTGCTCGAACGCCGCGGCGGCAAGCTGCCGATCTATCTGATGGATGACATCTTCGGCGAACTCGATCCCGGCCGCCGCAACGCGCTCATGAACCATCTCCCGCCACTCGCGCAGAAGTGGATCACCACCACCCATCTCGACTGGTTGAAAGAGACACCGGCACTCGCTGGAATTGCCCGTTTCCAGGTGAGTGACGGCAACGTGACGAGCAGCCGACTCTAGGCGCGTCCCGCAAGCGGCGGAAATGGGTGTCACTGAAATTGGTGGGCAAAATAGGGGGAGTGGACATTGCTTTCCACTTGCCGATGCGCGGCGAAAGCGGGAGCGCGAAGCTTATCTCTTTCTTTTCCCATCGTCCGGGCGGACAAAATTCACCCCCAAGTCGGTGGATGATCGTCTTCGAGATTATCGAAGCGCTTCAAGCCGTCCATATCGTCGCCGTGACCCATCAGATGCGCGATACAGATCAGTGGAAAAGTCGTCTCTGACCGGGAGTGGAGTCGAAAACCGCACCAATACGCCCGCTGCGTCATTCTGGCTCCGCTCAAGTGCGACAACTTGTCGCGGAATTGACTGGCTTTCTCCCTGGAAAGTTTCATGAAGTTTTCATAAATCATTGACCCATAGTGAAATGAAATTTTTCATGCCGTGACGGCACGCTCTCTGCGAAAGCGCGGGCATCATCACCGCCCCACCGGGCACACCCACTGAAAGGAAACTATCTCATGTCCAAAATCCTCGGAATCGACCTCGGAACCACCAACTCGTGCATGGCCGTCATGGAAGGCGGCGAGTCCACCGTGCTTGAAAACTCAGAAGGCGCACGCACCACTCCATCGGTCGTCGCATTCGCGAAAAATGGCGAGCGCCTCGTCGGCCAAGCCGCTAAACGCCAAGCGGTCACCAACCCGCAAAACACCATTTTCTCCGCCAAGCGCCTGATTGGCCGCAAATTTTCGGAGCTGAAGGACGCCGACAAGCGGATGCCTTACACCGTCGTCGCCGCTGCAAATGGCGATGCCCACATCCAGGTGGAAGTCGCCGGTGAGAAGAAAACCTACTCGCCGCAGGAAATCGCCGCGATGGTCCTCGGTAAACTGAAGGCCGATGCCGAAGCCAAGCTCGGTGAAAAAATCACCAAGGCCGTCATCACCGTTCCCGCCTATTTCAACGACTCACAGCGCAACGCCACCAAGGCCGCTGGCGAAATCGCCGGCCTCGAAGTGCTCCGCATCATCAACGAGCCGACCGCAGCCGCCCTTGCTTACGGCCTCGACAAGAAGTCGGACGAAAAAATCGCCGTCTATGACCTCGGCGGCGGCACTTTCGACATCTCCGTCCTGGAAATCGGCGACGGCGTTTTCGAAGTCCTCGCGACCGACGGCGACACCCAACTCGGCGGCGACGACTGGGACAACGCGTTGATCCAGTGGATCGTCGGCGAATTCAAGAAAGACCAAGGCATCGACCTTTCCGGCCAACCCGACGCCCTCCAGCGGATCAAGGAAGAAGCCGAAAAGGCGAAGATCGCCCTTTCCTCCACCCAGTCTTACGACATCAGCCTGCCCTTCGTCACGGCCGATGCCACTGGACCGAAGCACATCCAGCTCACTCTCACCCGTTCCAAGCTGGAGCAGCTCACCGATTCTCTTTTCGAGCGCACCAAGAAGCCCGTCCGCGACTGCCTCAAGGAAGCCGGCCTGACTCCGAAGGAAATCGACGAACTCGTCCTCGTCGGCGGCATGACCCGGATGCCCAAGGTTGTCGAAATCGCCCGTGAACTCGCCGGCCAGACTCCGCACCAAGGCGTCAACCCGGATGAAGTCGTCGCCATCGGCGCTGCCATCCAAGGCGGCGTCCTCCGCGGCGATGTCAAAGACGTGCTGCTCCTCGACGTCAGCCCGCTCACGCTTTCCATCGAGACCATGGGCGGCATCGCCACCGCGATGATCGAGCGCAACACCACCATCCCGGCCAAGAAGTCACAAATCTTCTCCACCGCCGCCGATAGCCAACCCGCCGTCGATATCCAAATCTGCCAAGGCGAGCGCAAGATGTTCGCCGACAACAAAATGCTCGGCAACTTCAAGCTCGACGGCATCGCCCCCGCCCGCCGCGGCGAGCCGCAAATCGAAGTCACCTTCGACATCGACGCCAACGGCATCCTCCACGTTTCCGCCAAGGACAAGCAATCCGGCAAGGAACAGAAAATCTCCATCCAAGGCTCCTCCGGCCTCTCCAAGGACGAGATCGAACAAGCCAAGCGCGACGCCGAATCCCACGCCGAAGAAGACAAGAAGCGCGTTGAAAAAGTCGATGCCAAGAACAAGGCCGACAACCTCGTCTTCAACGTCGAAAAACAACTCGGCGAACTCGGTGACAACGCCCCCGCCGAACTCAAGGATCTCCTCAACGGCAAGATCCAAGCCGTGAAAGACGCGATATCCAGCGACAACGATGAAACCATCAACAGAGCCGTCTGCGATCTCGTTGGTTCACTCCAAGCCCTCGCCGAAGCCGCCCAAGAAGCCGGCGCCGGTGCCCAACCCGACCCCGACGTCGAGCCAGCCGCCGAATCCGCCTCCAACGAGCCGAAGCAAGCGAAGGGCAAAGTCGTCGATGCAGAAGTCGTGGATTAACTCTTCAGCCCCAACGGGGCGTCATTCGATAGCCCAGGGCATCGCCCTGGGTTACGTAATCAAAAGAAATCCAAGCCCTGAAAGGGCGACATAAATTCGCTGAAGAATTAAGTCAGGAGCAAATTGGAATCTAGCCATAGGAAATCTCTCAATGTCACAAGGCGACCATAAACTAAAAGTTTGGAATTCTATACTCAAGACCTCGCTCTCCCTTCCTGGAGCGAGGATCGATAGGTCCGCTTTTTTGAAGTCGCAGCTAAGCCCGCATTTTAGTCCTGATATTGTAGCGAAGGCTATTGAGGGCCGTCCTGCCGCTGCGGGAATTCCGATGGATAAGATCGACGACATTGCAGCCTCATGCATTGGCTGGCATACGGTTCAGGTTTCTACGATTTCTTTTGTTACGGGTTTGCCCGGAGGTTGGTGGATAGCGGGCACAATCCCGGCTGATCTCGCTCAGTTCTATTGGCACTCTATCGTTACATGCCAGAAGCTCGCTTATCTTTATGGCTGGCCTGAACTTATCGACGATGATCAAGGTGCGACGACTGATGATGAGACTCTAATGAGAATGACGTTGCTCATTGGCGTGATGATGGGCGCTCAAGGAGCTGCTCGCATAGTCACAGAGTTTGCGGAGCGTTTTGCAATGGAGGTTGCCCGGCGTCTCCCAAGAGAAGCTCTTACAAAGTACGGACTCTACAACTTTGTGAAGCAGATTGCGAAGTGGATAAGTATTCAGGTCACTAAGAATTCTTTCGCAAAAGGACTTTCCCGCGTCATCCCGATTGTTGGCGGAATCGTTTCGGCTGCCGTGTCAGCGGCAACATTTATTCCGATGGCTAACCGCCTGAAAGATCACCTTAAGACTCTCCGATTTGCCCAACCTAACGGACCGAATCTAGAACCCTAATTCCGATCAATTTCCCGACCTCACGAAATTGATCCCCAAAAGAAAATGACCCTCACCACCAAACACCACCGCCTCGCCGCGCTACGCCCGCTCTCTCCAGAGTCGGTCGCCAGCCTTGCGGCGGCGGGGGACGTGCGGATGGTGACAAATTCCGATCATTTTCCCGACCTCGGGAAAATGATCCAAAAGCCCCAGCCATGAAGAAATCCGTCATCACCCAACTTCTTTCTCAACTGGAGAAACTCGTCCAGACCGAGTTCGAATCCGGCTTGGAATTTTGGCTGGCCAGAGATCTTCAAGAGATACTTGGCTACACGAAATGGGAGAATTTCCGTATGGTGATCGAAGGTGCGATGACAGCCTGCGAAACCTCTGGCCATAAGGCTTCCGATCATTTTCCTGAGGTCAGGAAAATGATCGCGCTTGGCAAGGGCGGACAGCGCGAAATCCAGGATTTCATGCTCACCCGCTACGCCTGCTACCTCATCGCCCAGAACGGCGATCCGGCGAACTTGGACTGCGGCAGCCTGCTGCCGCTTTCGGCTACGCAGCCTGCTGCGAGCCGT
>JANMJJ010000039.1:0-21434 GCA_031371325.1 Akkermansiaceae bacterium
ACCTGCGCTTTGAAAAGGCGGCTGACTTGGCTGTCGAGGCGCTCGATGATGGTGGGGCTGGTGAAATCCTCGATGGTGACGTGGAGTTCGTTCTTCTTGCGCTTCACGCTGACCTTGGCGCGGGCGGCGAGTTCTCCTTTGAGTTGCTCCAGATCGGTGGGACTGAGAGGGTGGTTGAACGGGATGATTTTGACGAGGCGCTTGCCTTGGACTCCGTCGAAATAGGCATCCGTCTTGGTGCGGGTAACGCCGATGTGCTCGCACGCCAGAGCCACAGCTTCGTTGTGCTGGATGGCGAGGTCGCCTCGGCCCCGCCGAACAAATCGCCCGTGGCTTTTTCCGAGGCTTTTTCCCTGCGCCGCCTACTGGATCCTTCGCGTGAAGATCCAAACGTTGAAATGGAATTGCGTCAGATTGCGGAAACTAACAGGGACGGTGGGGACGGGAAGGAGAAAAAAACCGCCCTAATAGCCGCCCTCCATGGGCACACCGCCGCTTGGTCCCGTTGATCCATTATTTCTCACCGACGGTTTGTGAGAAATCACAGTGGAAGCTGTTTCAGTGAGACCGTTGGAAATCCTTGCCATGTCTAGCCATTTCGCCAGCATGTTCAAATGAACGATTTTGAAGATGGCCCGCCGAGTTCGCGCATCCAAGATATGCCATCGGATCGGCGGCCGCGGGAAAAGCTCGCGGCGCTCGGCCCCGCCGCGCTGGACAATGCCGAGCTGATGGCGTTGTTCATTTCCACCGGGCAGAAGGGCCGCAGCGCGATCGACATCGGCCGGGAGTTGATCGCGAAATACGGCTCGATGGGCGCGCTCGGCGGCTTGCCGGTTTCCGAGTTGTGCAAGGAAAAGGGCCTCGGCCTGGCGAAAGCGTCCAAGCTTGCGGCGGCTTTCGAACTCGGCACCCGCGTCGCCCGCGAGCAAATGCAGGATGTCCCGCTCGACACGCCGGAGCTGATCCATGATTTTTTCGGCCCACAACTCCGTCATTTGAGCCAGGAACAGGTGGTCGTCGCAGTGTTGAACTCGCGGCTCCGGCACATCGGAACCTCGGTGATCTCGGTTGGCACCGTGAACGATTCGAGCGCGCATCCGCGGGAGATTCTCCGCCCGGTGATCACGCGCGGGGCGTTCGGGTTCGTGGTGGTTCACAACCATCCGTCGGGCGATCCGAGTCCCAGCCGGGCGGATGAAATGGTGACCCGCCGCTTGCTGGAGGCGGCCACCCTGATGCAGGTGACTTTCCTGGATCATGTCATCATCGGCCGGCCATCACCGGGCAGGCTGGCCTATTATTCCTTCCGCTCGGCGGGAATCATCCCGTGAGTTGCTATTCGAAATCCGCTGCCATAAATTCGCCCCACGTTTTTCATGTATCACCTGCACTTGACCCGGAACCTGCGCTCGTTCGCGTTTTTGCTGATCGTTTCGGCAGTGCTGGCGGGGATCGGGCTACTGTGGTGGGCGAACCGGACGGGCTTGCCCGAGCCGTGGCGAGCCGCCATCGAGCAGGAAGTCGCCAAGCGCGGTGCCCATGTGAAAATCGGCGGTTTGCGTTATGATCTGCTGCAAGGAATCGTCGCCACCGACGTGCGGGTGTATTCGGAACCCGAGCACCTGCGGGAAATTTCCCGGTTGGAACGCGTCATCCTCGATTTCGACAAAACCAAACTGGCCCGCGGCATCATCCACCTGAACAAGATCCAGCTCGCCCATGCCCGCCTCAGTCTGCCGGTGGATCCGAAAAATCCCGAGTCCGAGGCACTCCAGGTGACCGACGCGAACGGCACGGTTTTCATGCCCGGCGACCGCCGGCTGGAAGTCCGCGACGCCCATGGGAAAATCGCCGGCATCGACGTCAAGCTCAACGCCCGCATGATCGGCTATCAGCAGGCGGGCAAGAATCCTTCCGATGACTCCAACATCGGCAAACGGCGGGCGCTGCTGGCAAAACTGCTAGGCGAGTTGGGGAAATGGCACTTCGATGAAAAACATCCGCCGGCGATCCAGATTTCCATCGCGGGCGATGTCAACAACTGGCCCTCGGTGACGGCGAAGTTGACGCTGCAGGTCAAGGACATGGAGAAAAACGGCCATCGGCTCGACGAAGTCACGGCGGAGGCGGACATGGCGGGCGAATTGCTCACCGTTTCCAAGCTGCGTGCCACCGATCTGCGGGGCGTTTTCGAGGGCCACATCGACTACAACATCAAGGACCGCGAGGGGCGTTTCGATGTTTCCTCGTCGCTGGAGGTGCCCGAGCTTCTAACGGCATGGGTCGGGCTGCCAATGCCCAAGGACGTGCGGTTCGGCGGCAAACAGATTCTGGATGCCGAGGGAGATTTCCTGATGGACGAACGGAACGCGCCGCAGATCCGGGCGACCGGACACACCCGCCTCGAACGGTTGACGCTGCGGGGGATGTCGTTCGAGTCGGTGGAAAGCGCGTTTTCATGGCGGGATGGGAATTTGTTTCTCCGCGACCTGCGGCTGGTCCGTGGGGATGGCCAAGCGGAAGGCAAAGCGATGATCGAGTGGCCGCTGGTCCGGTTGGAGGTTCACAGCACCCTGCCGGTGCCGGTCTATCGCCAGTTGGTCGCGGGGCTGGGGCTGCCGATCGAGCAAGTGCTCAATGATTTCAGCGAGCGCGAAGGCGCGGTGGTCGATATCAGCGCGGAAGGTGGCTTCGACGCGTCGAACAAACTGGCCTGGGCTTACACCGGCAGCGGGACGGCGAAAAACCTGAACTACAAGGGCGTGCCGGTGAATTCCGCTGGCAGCAAATTCACCCTCAATCACCACGAACTGGATTTCCACGATGGCACCGTGGTTTTCAATTATTCGAAATATGCCCTCCACAAGGCCTTCAACGGGGCCACCGAGGGCACCGCCAAGGTCGGCCGGATCCGCTATGACGCCCCGAACAAAATCGTCGAGGTGGAAGACGTCCGAGGGGCGATCTGGGCCGCGCCGATGGTCCGGCTGTTCGCGCCGAAAATCGCGGACACCCTCGAGCAATACCGTTTCCACCAGCCCCCGGAGTTGCAGGGTTCCGGGGTGGTGGATGTCACCCCGCAAGGGCGCACGGCGTTGAACATTACCTTCAGCTCGGACCACCCCGCAGACTATGTGTTTCTCGGGGAAAACCTCACCCTCGGCCAACCGCGCGCGCAAGTCGGCATCCACGGCGAACGGGTGTCTATCCGCAATCTGCGGGTCGATGCCTTCGACGGTCCGGTGGCGGGGAATTTCGATTACCTCGGCGGCGGCAAACTCCAAGGCGAACTGAACTGGACCCGGCTCTCGGTTCCCGATCTAACGTCCACCTACGGGTTCCAAATGAAAAGCGGCGGCAACGTCACCGGGCGGATCGAGTTCTCACTAACCGATGGCAAGGTGGAGACCATGGCCGGCGAGGGGCTGCTTGCGTTGGAGAAAGCGGAACTGTTTTCGGTGCCGATGTTCGGCCCCCTCACCCCGTTGATCGGGGGCGTGCTCAATGACCAGCGGGCGGGCTTCCAACAGGCGAAACATGCGTTCTGCACCTTCAAGATCCAAAACGGCATCCTCAACACCAACGATTTCCAAACCTCCACCAGTTCCTTGAATTTCGCGGGCGATGGCTCGGTCGATTTGAAAGAGCGGACGATCGACATGACCATGCGGATGAACGCGCGGGGCTTGTTAGGACTGCTGACGCTGCCGTTGCGACCATTTTCCGGCCTGTTCCAATTTCACGGAACTGGCCCACTGAAGGACACCCAATGGGAAAACATGAAGTTCACGGCACCTGTGGATAACCAAAAAGAAATCCTTCTGGCAGCTCCCAAAGCCAAGCTCATCTCTGGCGGGGAGTGAATGACATTTTTGAAAGTCACGCCTTGCGCCCGCCAGCGGGAGGTGCCACTAATCTCCCAGCACGGTGAATCTCGAAGGTTCATCTGAAACAGAAAGCCAAAAGCCATGTCCAATCCATTTTCAGCCCCTAACAGTCTCGATCCGGAAGCAGGTTTCACCCACACTCCATCCGTCGCCCAAGCGGCGAATGATCTCCGTCTAGCCGCCGGCGAAAAGGCCCGCGAACTCGTCCACACCGCCGAGGAAAAGGCCGCCGCGTTGAAAGACCGCGCCATGGAATCCGCCCAGCAATTCCGCGAAACCGCGGTTGAACGGGCAAACCAGTTCAAGGCCACGGCCACCGAGAAAGCCACCGCCTTCAAGAGCGCGGCCACCGACAAGGCCCAGCACATGAAGGAAACCGCCACCGAACAGTGGCAGGACACCCGGGTGAAGGCCAAGGAACTGCACATCACCGCAGAAGACTACATCCGCCAAAATCCCACCAAATGCGTCGTGGGTGCCCTCGGTGCCGGATTTCTGATCGGCCTGATCGTCCGCCGCTGAGCCACCCAGTCTCCGGTCAGGTGAGTTTCTTTGCCCCCCATGAATCCCTCGTCTGACATCGGGTCGAGCGCTCCCGAAGAAGCCGCTGGCACGCGGGTTCCTCCCCATCAGGCACCTCCCGCCAATTGGCGCGAGGCCTTGATGGCGTTGATCGCGGCCCGCTTCGCGCTGATTGAACTCGAATCGAAAGACGCCGTCAAAGAAGCAGCCAGACGTGCCGCATTGATCGCCGCCGCTTGCGGCTGTGGAGTTTTTGCCTGGGTGCTTCTACTAGCTGGAGGAGTTTCACTGATCGCCGAAACCAACGGCTGGCCTTGGAACCTGGTGGCGATTGGCACCGCCATACTCCATCTGTTGGCTGGGATTATCCTCGCCAGTTTGGCAAAACCTTCGGCAAGCGCCACATTTCCCGTCACCCGCGCTGAATTTCAAAAGGACCGCGAATGGATCGAAAACCTCCACAAAACCAAGAAATCGAACGATTGATCCGACTCGGCGCGGCCTCCCGTTCCTGCCTGACGAGCGAGCTGATTACACTCAAGCAGCGGCTTGATTTCCCGACGCGGATTCGCGGCTCGTTGAAGGTCCACCCTGCCGCCTGGCTGTTCGGATCGGTGGCGTCTGGATTCGTCGGCAGCTTGTTTTTCCGGCGCAAACCCGCAGCCGCCGGAACGAAGCACCGCGGATTGCCGGTCACGCTGCTGGGTCTCGCATTGACCGCCGCCCGGCCATTCGCAAAGGTTTGGCTTGCCGACCAAGTGAAAAGCTATCTCATCGGGCGTCCGGGCACCCTCCCGGCCAATCCTCCCCGGAGCCAATCCCGGTCTATCCATCCCATTTGAATTCCAATTTCATGTCAATCCACACGGTCCTGGATCACGTCGATCAATACCTCCAACTCGGGCGCGATTACGACTGCTCCGATCTCCACCTCGCCACAGCTTATCCACCCGCCTGGCGGCGCTTCGGCCAGCTTTCCCCGATTTGGCCGGACCACCACCCGCTGACTCCCGCAGACACCGAACGGCTTGCCCGCTCGTTCCTCGGCAAAAAGGAATGGGATCGGATGGAGGCACAGGGAGACATCGACTTCGCCTACTCCGCGAGCAATGGCCGCTACCGCGCTTCCGTGGTCAAGCAGCGCCTCGGCTACGACATGGCCTTCCGGATCATCAATGACAAGATCAAGTCGATCGAGGACATCGGTCTGCCACTGGAGCACATCCTGCCCCTCACCCGCTATCAGAACGGCCTCGTCCTCGTCACCGGTTCCGTCGGTTCCGGCAAGTCCACCACCCTCGCCGCGCTCGTTGATTTCATCAACCGCGACCGCGAGGACCACATCCTCACGCTCGAAGATCCCATCGAATACGTCTTCGAATCCAAAGGCTGCCACGTCAACCAGCGCGAGGTCCACAAGCACACCGAGTCGTTCGCCCGCGCCCTCCGCGGCGCACTGCGGGAAGATCCCGACGTCATCATGGTCGGGGAAATGCGCGACCTCGAAACCATCCAGCTCGCCCTAACCGCCGCCGAGACCGGTCACTTGGTGCTCGGCACCCTCCACACCGGCAACGCCCCGCGGACGCTCGACCGGGTACTCGACGTGTTCCCCACCGACCAGCGCGAACAAATCCGGATCATGGTTTCCGAATCGCTGCGCGGCATCCTTTCCCAGCAACTCGTGCCCCGCGCCGACGGCAATGGCCGCGTGCTCGCCTTGGAACTGCTGGTCAACACCCCCGCCGTTTCCAACTGCATTCGCGAGGGCAAAACCTTCATGCTTCCCGGCGTCATGCAGACCGGCAAAAACGTCGGCATGATCACCATGGATGAATCGCTGCGCCAGCTCTACGTCAAGGGCATCATCTCCAAGGACGAGACGCTCTTCCGCTCCGACGACAAGAACCAGATGAGAGCGTTCTTCGAATCTTGATTGATCCCCACAGCCCCGCCACTGCTTTTTCCATTCGCGGTAATTTCAAAAACCCAAAAATACTTCTTTATCTTCCCACATGGCCAAGATCGACACCCTCTTCCGCTACCTGATTGCCACCAAAGGCTCGGACCTTCACTTGTCCGAGGGCCAGATGCCCAAAATCCGCGTCCACGGCGCGGTCACCGTCATTCCAGATCAGGAAGTCCTGCACGGTGAAGTCTTCCACGATCTGCTCGCCGAAATTTGCGACGCCAAAGCCTTTGAAAACTACCTCGAAGGCGGCGATCTCGACTTCGCCTATGAAATGGACGAGGACTCCCGTTTCCGCTGCAACTACCTTAAACAACAGAACGGCCTCGCCGCCGTGTTCCGCTTGATCCCTACGGAAATCGCCACCCTCGAAAGCCTCGGCGTGCCCAATGTGGTCAAGGAATTCGGCCACATGCGTTCCGGCCTGGTCCTCGTTACCGGTCCCACCGGTTCCGGCAAATCCACCACGCTCGCCGCGCTCCTAGACTACATCAACATCAACTTCAGCCGCCACATCATCACGGTCGAGGAGCCCATCGAATTCGTCCACCGCAACAAGCAATCGATCATCACCCAGCGCGAAGTGCCGATCCAAACGCCCTCCTTCGCCGACGGCCTCCGCGCCGCCTTGCGCGAAGACTCGGACATCGTCCTCGTCGGCGAAATGCGCGACCTAGAAACCATCTCCCTCGCCCTAACCGCCGCAGAAACCGGCCTACTCGTTTTCGGCACCCTGCACACCAACAACGCCCGCAAGACCGTGGACCGGATCATCGACGTGTTCCCCGCCAACCAGCAATCGCAGGTCCGCACCATGCTCGCCGCTTCGCTCCGCGGCGTGGTCGCCCAGCTCCTCTGCAAGCGCGTGGACAAACCCGGCCGGACCGCCGTCCACGAGATCATGTTCGCCACCCCCGCCGTGGCCGCCATCATCCGCGAAGGTGCCACCCAAAAACTCTACGACGTCATCACCGGCGGTAAAAACGAAGGCATGCAGTTCATGGACGAGTCGATCTGGTCGAAACTCCGCGAAGGCATGATCTCGCCCGAAGAAGCCTACATGAAGGCCATCGACAAAACCCGCTTCAAGAAATTTCTGCCGGAAAATCTATCCCATCTCGGCGACGCATCGGGTGAGAGCCCGATGGGGCATTGAGTGCTCTATCAGGAGTGAGGCCCTTGTTGTCCCATCATCCTAGATCTGCCTGAAACAAGCCGTGGGATGGCGGCCCCGGATAACAAGATAACAAGATGATTGAATTCCCTGCTCGCCCCCGGCACTTGCCGCTGGCACACTCCCCCGAGAACACCATGGCCACACCAAATTACCAATTCGAAAAACGCCGCCGCGAGTTAGACAAAAAAGCCAAGAAAGAGGAGAAGCGCAGGCATAAACTGGAGGCTGGCAACACGCCGACCCAAGAAGTTGTCGGAGAGCCGGGCGAACCCGCCGACGAGACTCCGCCGCCGCCCGATGCTCCCGAGAGCTGATGGAAGAACGCATCCGCCAATCTTGCCGGTCGATCCAGGATGCCTGCGACTGGCTGGCTGGCTGCCATGTTTCCAGTTCGGTGGCTCCGCTCCCCTGTGGCGTGCGAGCCTCTATCAGTCGATGATCCGCCGCATCGGGATCATGTTGGAATAGTCGAATCCCCGCTTTTTAAAAAACTCCTGGGACTCCGCGCTGATCCGGTCGGTGAGCAAGGTGATGCGCTTGAAATGCTTCTTCTTCGCGAACTCCGCGACGTGATCCACCAGCATCGTGCCGTAGCCCTGGCCGCGGTGGTCCGGGTGGATCACCACGTCCTCCATCAGGATCACGAAGCCGCCGCGGGCCGTGGAAATGGTGAACAGCAGGTTCACCATCCCGAAGATTTGGTCATGGTTGCGCACCACGAAGATCCGGCCCCGGTTGGGCTGCTCGAGGATCAACTGCAGGCCACGCTCCTGCATCGCACGGTCCGGCGAAAAATCTCCCGATAAGGCGAAAAGATTCATCACCAGCTCCGTCAACGCCGGCAAATCTTCGATCGTGGCGGGCTCCACCCGCGGTCGATCATCCTGGAGAGTTAGAGTTGCCGACTTTGGATCTGATTTCACGCCAGCAAGATTGGCATGATTTTGGAATCGGGAAACCAAATTTTACAGCGGTCCTGATTTTCTTTTTTAGTTGCATGAAATTACAATAAATCCGGACGATTGGCCCGCGTCCGGGCGAGTGCCTGCTCTTCTTTCCACGCGGAAATCTTGCCGTGGTGGCCGGAAACCAACACCTCCGGCACCGTTAGCCCGCGGAACTCGATTGGCCGCGTGTAGGCCGGTGCCTCCAGCCGGTTAGGATCGGAAAACGACTCGTCCACCGGCGAGCGCTCGTCACCCAGCGCCCCGGGCAGCAACCGGATCACCGCATCGCAAAGCACCGCCGCCGCCAGCGCGCCGTTGGTTAGAATGTAGTCGCCGATGGAAATTTCCTCGTCCACCAGTGCCTCAATCACCCGCTGGTCCACGCCCTCGTAGTGGCCGCACAAGATCAGCAAATGCTCCGCCGCCGCGAGTTCCCGCGCCACCGCCTGCTTGAACGCCTTACCTTGCGGCGTCATCAGGATCACCCGCGTGCCGGGGCCGCGCAACGCCTCGACCGCCGCGAACAGCGGCTCCGGCTTGAGCAACATCCCCTGCCCGCCCCCGCACGGTGAGTCATCCACCCGCCGGTGCTTGTCTTCCGACCAATCCCGCAATTGGTGGCCGATCACCTCCACCAGCCCCGCCGCCCGCGCCCGCTGGATGATTGAGTCACTCAACGGTGCCAACGCCACTTCCGGAAACAACGTCACGATATCAATCCGCATGGCGGGAATCTAGCCAGCCCCGCTCCGCCGATCAACGACGAAGGCAGTAAGCGCTGGATAAGGGCGATGAAACCGGTGTAGAGGTTGCTGGTTTCCATCCCAACGGAACGAAGCGCACGCCTCTCGGATGAACTGGCGCTGATTTTTCGATATAGGGGATTTGTGATGGCTGCATCGAACTCTGGCGGCAATGCCCCGAATAAATTACCTGCGGCCTTGCGGACATTTCTTCAATGAAGTCGGCGGAATGAATGATGAACGTGAAACGAATACCCGCTGAGGCGGCTAGACGCTGGCATTTGAGGATGTTCACGGAGAGAGCATCGAGAATCTCAGGATCAATTTCGTAGAAAGTTGCCTCGATAGCCCAAACGCCTTCATTTTCCCCGCACAAGCGCGCAACGAATGCGGAGGTGAGCGCACCAGCACCAGCACCGGCGTCCAACAATCGGACCACGCTGGGAAGCTGCCCGAACATCGAAGCCATAAACCCTGCCACAGGCACGGCAGTAAGGAACTGTCCAAGCTCCTCTTGCCGGGTTCTGGGGTTTGGTGTTGCTGCTATTTTCATGATTTCAGGCTACCAGACGGATGTTCGTTTCACCAACCAGCAATTGGTCCTCGTCCTTGTTGCGCTTTTTCCCGACCTCGACAACATCGGAGCAAACGGCGAAGGAGTGAAGCGGCACGGCGCTTTCCTGCGTCCACTCGGTGAGGGTCTGGGAAAGCAGGTTCAGGCTGGGGACGAGGAACAGGACGCGCTTGTTTTTCCCGCCGATGTCCTCGGCGATCTTGAGGCTGGTGAAGGTCTTGCCGGTGCCGCAGGCCATGATGAGCTTGCCGCAGTCGGCGGATTCCAAGCCGGTGACGACTTTGCCCTTGGCGCTGGTTTGGTGCGGGCGGAGTTCTTTCTTGGGCTTGAGGACTAGGGCGGCGCTGGGTTGGTATTTCGCCCAGTCGATCTAGCTGGTTTCGAGATCGTGGAGGTCGATCTTGTAAACGGGCGGCTGCTGGCTGTGGAGCGAGTTGGCGGCGTTGTCGCTCCAGTCATTGGTGGTGGTGACGAGGTAGCGGAGGGTGAAGGGTTTTTGGCCGGAGGCGGTGAAGAAGCTGTCGATATCGGACTTTTTCACGGTGTAGTCTTCGGCGTAGCATTTGCACTGGATGGCGTGGAAATCCTCGGTGCCACGGGTCTTGGCGACGAGGTCGATGCCGGTGTCCTTGCCAGACATGCCGAACTGCGGGGTGCCGATTTACGCATGATTTTCAAATCGGTATCATCTTAAGCTCCCCCAAAACCCTGCCGAGGTCAGGTGTTCTGCAATTCGAGCGCGTCCTGTGGCTCAAACACCGACGCAGGCTGAGCCTTTTGAAATTCATCAATTATCTAGCAGGAAGCATCACCCGGCTGAAACGAGTGATCAGTCCACTGGCTGGCGAACCACCGGAAACCATCGCCCTCGAAAAAGTGCTGCTCAGATATTGCTGCTACGATAAGCGGAAGAAACGTCGGAATTTCAACGAAACATGGGAGTTTCTGGCTTAACTTGACGCGCATGCCCTGCCGGGGTCGAATATGCTTTTCGATCTATTTCCCGGGGTGGTCGTCGCTGGCGCTTCTCGACCCCGGGCTAAGGTCTGGCAATCCCGTTGGGATTCGGATGCATGGAAGCATATCACAAAAGGGTCGCCCCCGAATGGACCCGGGGCGGCCTTCTGCTTTCCATTTAAAACTAATAGTTTACGATCCACACGAGATTGCGGCGCGTTTCCCAAACCGCGCTCCATCTGGCTCCGCCGGATCCGCCATTTGTAACCTCATACTTGGGTTTTCCTGCGGGATACTCGGGGTGGTGCGCGGTGTATTTGCCATTTTTATATTCCGCCTTAAGGAGCCGAGCGAACCCCTTGCTAGACACGAGATCACTATACCAGGGAATCCCGTCATACCACGCAACCGTGTCTGGCGTCCCTCCATTTGAAATCTTTCTCCAAGCGCTCGATCTCGGAATCAGATATCCTCACCAGCGCGACGGTCGTCGGATCTGCTTCCATCGAAAAACCAGCGGTGTTCCAAGGGTAAGCATCGATCGGCAATCCAGTCGTCGCCCGGATTGCCGCGTAGGGCTGGATCAAACTCAGGAGCACGGCGACAAGCACCAGCAATGATGCGATCGCCGCGAGTCGAACTGACTGTTTCCTGTTCACCGGATACCCTTCCCCTTATTTGCCCTGGCGGGCGGTGGCTTTGAGGCGGAGCGCGTTGAGAGCGATGAAGCCGGTGGCGTCGTCCTGGTTGTAGGCTTCCTCCTGGCCGCCTTCCATGGTGGCGACGGCTTCGGAATACATGCTGAAGGGCGAACGGCGGCCGGCTTGCATGACGTTGCCTTTGTAGAGCTTCATGCGGACTTCGCCGGTGACGGTCTTCTGGGTCTCGCTGACGAGGGCTTGGATGGCGACGCGCTCGGGGGCGAACCAGAAGCCGTTATACACTAACTGGGCGTATTTGGGGATGAGGCTGTCGCGGATGTGCATGGATTCGCGATCAACGACGAGGGTTTCAAGGTCGCGGTGGGCGGCTAGCAAAATGGTGCCGCCGGGGGTTTCGTAGATGCCGCGGGATTTCATGCCGACGAAGCGGTTTTCCACGATGTCGATGCGGCCGATGCCGTTGCGACCGCCTAGCAGGTTGAGGACGCGCATGACGCCGTAGGGGGTGAAGAGGGCGTAGCCGTCTTGTGAGCCGGTGGATTTCACGTCGCCGAGCTCGCTGAGGAGGGCGGCGAGATTGTGGTGCTTGAGGCCGATGGCGTTGCCTTTTTCGAAGAGGATCTCGATGTATTCAGCCTTGTTGGGGGCGTCTTCCGGGGAAACGGAGAGGACATACATGTCAGTATCGGCCGGGGTGGTGGCGTCATACCACGGGTCTTCCATGGCTCCTGCTTCGAAGGAGATGTGGAGGAGGTTGCGGTCCATGCTGTATGGCTTCTTCATCGAGGCCTTGATCGGGATGTTGTTGGCCTCGGCGTAGGCGATCATTTCTGCGCGGCCGGGGAATTCCTTACGGAACTCGGCGTCGCGCCACGGGGCGATGCACTTGACGTTGGGCGCGAGGGCGGCGGCGGAGAGCTCGAAGCGGACTTGGTCGTTGCCTTTTCCGGTGGCACCGTGGGCGATGGCATCGGCCCCCTCGGCGAGGGCGATCTTGATCATGTCGTGGGTGATGCAGGGGCGGGCGATGGAGGTGCCTAGCAGATAGCGGCCTTCGTAGATGGCACCGGCCTGGATCATCGGGTAGATGTAATTCGCCGCGAAGTCTTCCTTGAGGTCGCCGATGTAGCACTTGGAGGCACCGGTGCTGAGGGCCTTGGCTTCGAGGCCGTCGAGTTCGTCGCCCTGGCCGACGTCGGCGCAGTAGGCGATGATTTCGGCATTGTACTTTGCCTTGAGCCAGAGGAGGAGGACGGAGGTATCAAGACCACCGGAGTAGGCGACGACGATTTTCATGAGGGCGGGAGGCAAGCATGAAGAGGAAATGCTGAAAAGCTGAAATGCTGAAAAGCTGAAAGGGATGGACGCCGTTTTTCGCGCCCCAAGCAGCGGGCAGCCTGATAGTTGCTTTTCGTGATTGCCGGGCCGGGCATTATTTCACAGGCTCGGGCACTTCGAAATCATGGAAGAACGTTACGAAATCCGCGGGAAAATCGGCCAAGGCGGCCTTGGTGCGGTTTACCGGGGATACGACACACGGATGAATCGCGAAGTCGCGATCAAACGGATCACGATGTCGAACGACGATCCGGCCCTTAAGGAGGAGTCCACCCGGCAACTGATCAAGGAGGCCGGCGCGTTGGCCTCGCTCCAGCACCCGCATATCGTGACGATTTACGACGTCGGCGCGGACGAAGACGGGCCTTACGTGGTGATGGAGTTGATCAGTGGGAAAACCCTCGACGAGCTGATCGAGCGGGCTCCACTGACTTGGCCGGACTTCCGGGAGCTGGCCCTGCAGACCCAGGAAGCGCTGATCGCGGCGCAAGAACTCAACCTGATCCACAGCGACATCAAGCCGTCTAACCTGATGCTCACCTGGCTGCCGTCGGGAAAATTCCAGATGAAAATCGTGGATTTCGGCTTGGCGACCTTGACCCAATCCCAGTCGCTGGAAGAACTGCAGGAGATCGAAGCGGTTTTCGGCTCGATCTTTTTCATGGCCCCCGAGCAATTCGAGCGGGTTCCGCTGGATGCCCGGACCGACATGTATGCGATGGGCTGCGTTTACTATCAGGCGCTGACGGGTACCTACCCGTTCAAGGGCGAAACCGGCCACGAGGTGATGGTTTCGCATCTCCACCACACGGTCATTCCGATCCAGGAAGTGCGCTCGGATATCCCGATCTGGGCTTGTGACTGGATCATGTGGCAAATCAACCGGATGTCGGCTGATCGACCGGATTCGGCACGACACTCGCTCCAAGTTTTCCTGCAAAACGATAAAAATCCGGCTCCTCCCCTAAGTCTTGGGCGGGCCGCACCCGTGGTGCCGGCTGGCCCCCGAGCCCGGCTCGCGATCCCGGGAGCGGGAGCGGGAGTTCAGCCGCTCGCGCCGAGCCGGCCGATCCTCGATCCGAGAATGGCACCACCGGGGTACGTCCCTCCCGAGCCGGCCCCGATCGCCGAGCCGGTGAAAATTCCCGAGCCGCCGCAGACCACCACGGCACCACAGCCCTTGCTGCCGCCGGAGGGTTCGAAACCCAGCATCCACACGGGTTCCCATGACCTTCCCTCCGCCACGACCACCGCCTACTCGACCCCCACGGCTCCTCTCAACCAGACTGCGAAAGTCCTCCAGTCGAAGCATGCCCCGCTGCCGCGAAAACGCAAACCGGGCATCGGTTTCAAAATTGCCATCGCGGCCTTTCTCGGGGTTCTGGTGGTGGCCGTCGGACTTTTTCTTCTCGATCGGATCAAGAAAAGCAAGAGCAGCCAGCGTCACGACGTCCTGCTTGCCGACGCTGTGAAACCGGAAACGACCGAAATCCCGATGTCGGGTGCGGAGTTCGCCCGCTATCTCCAAGATGCATCCAATTCGGTTACCGATGACCAGCAAAAAGCCGTCTTCCTAGCCCTCGACAAAGCGCGGCCCAACGATGGAGCCGACTTCGATGCCGCCACCGCCGACTTTGTCACGAAAACCGGCGAGATGCTGCCGGAAGTCCGGGAAGCATTGATCCGCGATGTCCTGACCCGCAGGCTCAACCGCGCGATGGTCCCCGACTTGCTGGACTACGGCCGCAAGACCACGCACACCCCTACCGCGTTGGCGATCTTCCAAGCGATTCGGCCATGGGCTGGGGATGGTGAGTTCGAGTCGTTTCTGTCGGTTGCCCAATTTTCCAAGAATGCGGATCTCCGCCAAGCTGCGGAGGAATCCGCGATCGCGGTCATGAAAAAGTCCAGCGCCCGCGGCAAGTTGGTAGCCATGGTCGAAGCCGCGCTGAAGGACACGACCGACACCAAAATCCGTGAATCGCTGGAGCGGGTCAAGGCGGGCGGATAAACGGCGGAAATCACGGCGAATAAACCACCACCGGCCCCAGCCCGGAACCTTGGACCCGCCGCAATTTTTCCACAGCTTGCTTCAAGGCCGTGGCCGCAGCCAGCGCTTCGGCCAGCGTGTTGAGTCGGGAAAAACTGATCCGCAGGCTGCTTTTCGCACGCGCCTCGGGGATTCCCATCGCCAGTTGCACATGAGACGGCCGCTGCTTGCCGGTCATGCAGGCGGACCCGGCGGAACATGCGACGCCGGCTTCGTCGAGCAGGATCAGCAAGCCCGCCGCGTCGCATTGATCGAAAGACAGGTGGCTGGTGTTAGGCAGCCGGTGGGCGATGTCGCCATTGACGGTGGCTCCGGAAATTCCGGCTAGAACGGCGGCTTCGAAAGCATCGCGCATCGCCGCCACCGGTTCCTTGGAAGCCCGCAGCATCGCGCTGGCCGCAGCCCCCATGCCGACGATGCCCGCCGTATTTTCCGTGCCGCTGCGCCGCCCGGCTTCTTGGCCGCCGCCTTCGAGCAGTGGCTTGAAGCGCAATCCCTCGCGCACGAAAAGCGCACCCACACCCTTGGGGCCGTGAAATTTGTGGGCGGAAATGGAAAGCAGGTCCACGCCCAACTCCCGCACGTCGAGCGGGATTTTCCCCACCGCTTGAATCGCATCCGAGTGGACCGGCAAGCCCCGCTCGCGGGCCAAGGCCGCAGCTTCCCGCAAGGGCTGGATGACGCCGGTTTCGTTGTTGGCCGCCATCAGCGAAACGTAGGCGGCACCGTCTAACGAGCTGGAGAAACTGCCCAAATCAAGACGCCCGCCGGTGGTCACCGGGATCTGCGCCATCTCCCGTGTGAGGGTTTCCGCGCAGCGCAGCACGGCACTGTGCTCGATGGAGGAAACCACCGCGGTCCCCTGCCCCGCCAACCGGTCGAGCGAATGGAGCGCGGTATTCACGCTCTCCGTGCCGCCACCGGTGAAGATGATTTCCCCGGCATCCGCGCCGATGAGTTCCGCCACTTGACCCCGCGCCCGGTCGATTGCCTTGCGCGCCAATTTCGCCCCGGCATACGAGCCAGAGGGATTGGCAAAACCGTCCCGCAACCACGGCAACATCGCCTCCAGCACTTCCGGCAGAAGCGGCGTGGTCGCGTTGGCATCCAGATAAATCATACCGCAGCATCCGTTCCCGAGCGCCCGAGATCAACCCGGAAAACCCGCCTCCCTCACAACTTGGCCGCCGTGCGGAAATCGGTGATCAGGCCGTTGCCCCAGCGCAGCAAGATATCGCCCGCGGTGGCGGCGTGGCGGAACCACTCCATCGCGAATTCCCGCGAGTTTTCCAGCGGTGATCCCCGCGCGACGCAGAGCAATCCCGCCAGCACCAGCAGGTTCGCCAGATAGATCACGACCAGCGAGAGGTAAGTCCCGTTTTCCTTCAAATCCGGTTGGTCGCGCGGAATCATCCACAAGGTCCACACCATGTGGAAGGTCCAGGTGAGGCCCAGCAGGGCGTAAAGTGCGCGGTCCCATTCCGGGCCGAGTCCGGCGAAATGCCGCAGCGAGCCGTAGAAAATCGCCGCGACCACCGCCCAGAATGGCACGAAATACGGCGACAGGGCGATGATCAGGTTGGTCTTGTTGGTCGTGATGTAGCCGCCGTCCGCGCTGACGTGGAACTCCGTGACTTTGCCCCGGTAGAGCACCACGAAAATCGCATGCGTCAGCTCATGGCCGAGCACGTAGAGATAGAGGAAAAACGATTGGAACAAGCCGGACCAGAACCACCCGATCATCAACAGCGCCCCGGTCGCGAAGTACCAGAACTCCGGCGTCCGCCACGAAGCGGTCTCCACCGTGGCCTGCGAGAATCTTGAGAGAAACGTCCACATCGTCACCCAGCACAGCGGCAGGAGCAGCGATGCCAGACTCCACCGCAGCAACCGCTTCGACCACTCGGCGGTCTCCGCAGGCTCATCGGCCCCGGCCGCCGCAGTGGCCGCCCACACGTACTTTTTGCCACGGTTTCCGCCGCGGCGGTTCGCCTGCTCGTGAGCCCGCCGGTTCGCCAAGCTGAGTACTTGGGCAAATGAAATCCGTGTCCGCCGCTGATTTTTCAGCGGACGCCCGGCAGACTTGGATCGGCTTTTTTTGACCATGCGGGAAACGGGCCGGACATTATTTCGCAAATCTTAACAAATCAAGAGAGATCCTTGGACTGCGAGCAGCCTGCTGCCGCTTGGCGTAGGTCAGCCTGCTGACCACGGCGTGACGCAGCAGGCTGCGATCACCAAGCGGCAGCAGGCTGCACGCAGTCCAGATTTCATCCTCCCCCTCGGCGCGGAAGCTGCTAGGTTCGTCCCAAGATGAGCATTCTAACGCAGCCAAAAAACCTCTGCGGCAAGGCACTCACGGCTGCCGTGGACATCCGCAAGCTGCCGAAAGTCCTGCTCCACGAACACCTCGATGGCGGGCTGCGGCCCTCCACAGTGATCGAACTGGCGGCCGTGCTTGGCTACCAAGGGCTCCCCACCACCGATTCCGCAGACCTTGCCGCGTGGTTCCACCGGGGTGCCCAGCGTGGGAATTTACCGGAATATTTGGAAGGTTTCCGGCACACGACTTCGGTCATGCAAACGCCCGAGGCGCTGGAGCGGGTGGCCTTCGAATTCATCGAGGACATGTATGACGACGGCGTGGTCTATGCGGAGGTCCGCTTCGCCCCGGTCTATCACACCGCGCACGGCTTGACCCAGGATGAAGTCGTGGCCGCCGTGATCGCCGGACTGGCACGCGGCGAGCGCACCTACGGCGTCGAGTGGGGCCTGATCATTTGCGCGATGCGCCACATGACGAACTCGCTCGAAGCCGCCGAACTCGCGATCCGCCACCGCGACAACGGCGTGGTCGGCTTCGATCTGGCAGGTGGCGAAGACGGATTTCCGCCGAAGAAACACGTCGAGGCATTCCAAGCGATCGAGCGGGCGAATTTCTACATCACGATCCACGCCGGCGAAGCCTACGGGCCGGAATCAATCTGGCAGGCGCTCCAATATTGCGGCACCCATCGGCTCGGCCACGCGACTCGCCTCCGCGACGATATTGAAATGCTTCCCGACGGCACCCTCAAGCTCGGCCGCCTCGCCCAATACATCCTCGACCGGCGAGTCCCGTTGGAAATGTGCCTGCTCAGCAACCTCCACACCGGTGCTTGCGCCACGCTCGAAGACCACCCGTTCGGCGTGTTCTTCCGCCGTGGCTTCCGCGTCTGCCTGAACACCGACGACCGCTTGATGAGCGACACCTCGATGACCCGGGAAACCACCCTCGCCACCGAACTTTTCAACCTGAACCTCGGTGAACTCGAAAAACTCTCGCTCAACGCCATCAAGAGCGCCTTCGCCCCGTATGACAAACGCCTCAGGCTCATCTTCGACGTCATCAAGCCGGGCTTCACCGCCGCACGGACCGGACTTTGAAGATCTTCGTATGTAGTCCAGCCCTTTAGGGTGTCTTGGTGCGCGCGAAGACACCCTAAAGGGCGAAACTACGTGCGAAGATCTGGCGGCTTGCGTGTTTCATTGCAGCCGTGGAAACTCGGCCGCACCCATGCAGCTCATCCGCCACTGTCGTTTCACCGCCATCGATTTCGAATCGGCGGGCGCATCGCGCGGAAAAACCGATAGCCCCGTCCAAATCGGCCTCGCCTCATGGTCCGTGGAAGTCGGCCACGACGATGCCTTCGTTTCCTACCTTTACACCGATCAACCGATCCAGTGGGCTGCTAGAAAAGTTCACGGCATCGGACCCGAGCAACTGAAAGACGCCCCTGCCCTACTGATGTTGTGGCCCGAGGTGAAAAAACGCCTCACCGGAGCCGTCGTCGTCGCCCATGGCAAGGGCACGGAAAAACGCTTTCTCCGTGCCTTCCCCGGCCATGGGTTCGGCCCGTGGATCGACACGCTGCTGCTCGCCCGCGCCGCGTGGCCGGATCTGCCGGATCACTCGCTGAGCGCCCTTTGCGAAGCGCAGGGTCTGGCAGAATCCATCAGGTCTCTCGTTCCCGCGAAATCCTGGCACGACGCGTTGTTCGACGCGGTGGCGTCGCTCGTGTTGCTCGCCCACATCATCCGGTCCCACGCCTTGGATGACCAATCCGTGGAATCGCTGCTGCACCCGGACACCTCGCGCTGGCATCAATCGAAACGCCAATGACCCTCCGCCATTTCATCTTCGGCACCTCTGGCAGATCGACCACGATCATCTGCGCGTTTTTGGCAGGCGGGGCGCTGACCCATTACGGGTTGACGAACCACCGGGCAAAAGAGGCGGCAAAAGAGGCCTCCAAAACGGAAACACCCAAGGACGACGACGCAGCTCTGGTAAAATCCCTGCTCGGCGAAAATCTATCCGCCCGCACGTTCTCGTTCGCCACCGTTGCCGAGGCGTGTTCGGGCAAGCGCGTGCTCCCCCTAACCAACGACCCCGCCCACCTGCGCGTCACCGCCGCCCTCACCCGCGCCCTCACCCTAACCCTCGCAGAACTCAACCAACCCGACTCGCCCGTCCGCCAACTCCGCCGGATCAACGAGGCGTCGAAATTTTTCGAAGACGCCATCCACCAGCACCTCAACGAGATCCCCGGCCTCAAGTGCGACATCCCGCCGACCCGCGCCGGCGAGCACCAGCGGTCCGGCTATCCGGATCTCCGCATCATCGATCAGGAAACCAAGCTCGTCTTCTATCTGGACCCGAAACTCGTCGAACAAGGCTCCGCCGAAAGCACCTTCCGCACGTTTTATTTCGAACCGAAAAACGAAACCCTCAAAATCACCGACGACGCCGTCCACCTGCTCGTCGGCATCGAGCACGACGGGAAAGAACGGCTCTGGACCTTCACCGGCTGGCGGCTGGTCGATCTTTTCAAGCTCCGCGTCCGGCTCAAGGCCGAGTTCCAGGCATCCAACGCCGAACTTTACCGATAGCGGTTCCTAACTTTCCCCAATTCCGATTCATCACCCCCGATCTCGCCCCGCACGAAAATTGTTCTTATGAACACTCTTTGTGCCATCCATCTACCAGCCCCGCCGCCCCCGCGCCTCGCCACTCTGGCAAATCCTCACTGCCGCTTGGGACGCATTCCTCGCCGCCTACGAAAAATCCCACCGTCCCACCATGGGGCCGCTCCGCCCCAATGTCTTCACCGCCGTCCGCAACTTCCTCCGCTGCGGCGACTTCGCCGCCGGCTTCCTCCGCTTCCACTGCCCCGACTGCGGCCACGAAAAACTGCTCGCCTTCACCTGCAAGGGTCGCCACCTCTGTCCCGCCTGCCATCAGCGCCGCGTCCGCCAGACCGCCGATTGGATCGCCACCGCCGTCTGCCACGAAGTCCCCCACCGCCAATTCGTCTTCACCATCCCCAAAATCCTCCGCGGCATTTTCCGCAAACGCCGCGACCTCCTCAACCTCCTCTTCAAAACCGCCACCGATACCCTCCAGGAAATCTTCCGCGCCCGCCTCAACCTCCCCGAGGGCAAACTCGGAGCCATCGCCGACCTCCTCTCATGGAAACATTCCGGCTTCAACATCCACGACGGCGGCGAAAAACCCGTCCCATCCCACGATACCGAAGGCCGCAAACGCCTCGCCGAATATCTCCTCCGCCATCCTTTCTCCCTCCAGAAAATCACCTGGAACGCCACCACTCAAACAGTCATCTACCGCTCCAAACGCCACCATACCACCAAACGGAACTTCGAAATCTTCAAAGCCCCCGACTTCATCGCCGCCATTCTTCGCCTCCGTAAGGGAAGCTTCGAATGGCAAGCCATTGGAAAGCCCACGGAAGTGAAGAATGCCCTTCGTAGCCTCGGCGAAGAAGGGCGGCGAAGAAGGGTTGCTCATGCAGGAAATTTATCGCAATTTTGATTACATGTTTTACGCCTACATCCTGCGCTCCGAGCAGAACCCGGAGCGATTCTATTACGGCTTTTCATCGGATTTGAAAAAGCGCCTAAAAGTCCACAATCAGGGTGGAAATATTTCGACCAAAACTGGCATACCTTGGAGTCTAGCTTGGTATGGTGGATTCGAATCCGAAAGCGCAGCTATCGATTTTGAGCGCTATCTCAAGACAGCATCAGGAAAAGCCTTTGCGCGTAAGAGGCTTTTACGACCTGATCATCCGGATCTTGCTTGCCCTCCCTAGTTCCTGCGAAAAAATGGCCTGCCATTCGTAGCTTTAGCGAAGAATGGATCCCCGACGAAGAACCCGATCTCGACTGGTTCAACCGTCCCCGGAATCCCTCCAATCCCGATCCCGACGGCATCGACCAAAGCCAAACATGGCAGGCACCTGAAATCCATTTGGACGACGGCCGTATCTTGGTTCTCGAATACACCTAAGAAAGGAGCACGGGCGTCCCGCCTGTTTTCCAAATCCAATAAAGCCGCTGCAAAAAAGAATCTTGGCAAAGCGGCCCGGAAAGCTACGCTCGCGGCAAATGAATGTGACCGTCAAAATCAGAAACGGCCAACGCGACACCGCTGTTGCGTCGCGTTTTTCTTCTCTGCTCACTGCTGACTCGGCACTTTTCACTTCTTCCGCCCCCCCTTTTTCCCCGCAACCCCTTTTTCCCCCGCCTCCGGTCCGGTCACC
>JANMJJ010000048.1:0-2150 GCA_031371325.1 Akkermansiaceae bacterium
TTGCACAAGTGCGGGGCGACTTGCTCGACCCACGCGGGATCGATCCTGGCAACCCGCCGCGCCCACAGCCGTGAGGTTTCCACCAGCTCCATGCCCATCACCCACTCGAAGCGCTTCGGCAGGGAAAACAGGCCGGAGCCGGGAAACACCGCGAAGAATCCGCCGTTCGCGCTGCGGTAGGATTTCGACTCGCGGTCCCACACCCCGAACTGCCGCGGCACGCCTGCTAGAAGCGCCTTGTGGATGGTGGCGTAGGCCCCCGCACCGGATAGATCCTTGCCGATCTCGCCGAGCTTGAGCTTCCACTCGCGCTCCAACAAGTCGGCGAGTTCGTCGCGGACGTTCGCCCACTCCATCACGCGGCGGGCATTGAGGAACGCGGGTCCGCAGAATTTCCGCAGGGCATTGCGCTGCCAGCGGCCGCGGTTGTCGCGGAATTTTGCTAGGTCGTTCCAGAGCCGGAGAAGTGAAATGAAATCGCTGTCGCCGTCCTTCCAACGGGCGTGCGCGGCGTCCGCCTCGCGGGTCTTCTCCGCCGGGCGTTCGCGGGGATCGCTGGACTCCAGCGCGGCGACGATCGGCAGGACTTCCGCCAGACAATGCTCCTTGCGGGCCTCGATCAACATCCGCCCTAACCGGGGATCGACCGGCAGGCGCGCCATCTGGCGGCCGTAGTCGGTGAGGCGCTTATCCTTATCGAGCGCGTTGACCTCGCGCAACGTGCGGTAGCCTTCCGAGACCGCTTTCGGCGACGGTGGATCGAGAAAGGGAAACTCGTCGATCTCCGGCAAGTTCAGCGCTTTCATCCGCAGAATCACGCCTGCCAGGGAACTGCGTCGGATCTCCGGATCGGTGAATTCCGGGCGCTCGGTGAGTTCTTCCTCTTCGTAAAGCCGCACGCACACTCCATCCCTAACACGACCACAGCGCCCCTTCCGCTGGCGCGCGCTGGCCTGGCTGACTGGCTCGACTTGCAAGCGCTGCACACCTTTCCCCGGACTCCAGCGGCTGACCCGCGCCACCCCGGAGTCGATCACGCAGGCGATCCGTGGAATCGTTAGAGAGGTCTCCGCGACGTTGGTCGCGAGGATCAGGCGGCGCTTGTTGCCCGGATTGAAAACCCGCTGCTGGTCGCCGAGGCCGAGCCGGGCGAACAGTGGCAGCACTTCGGTACCGCGATATTGCCGACCGTCCAACGCATCGGCGCATTCGCGGATTTCGCGCTCGCCGGGCAGGAAAATCAGGACATCGCCATTCGGTTCGACATCGCCCAGATAGTCCACCGCACGGGCAACGTGTTGTGGCAGATCCTCGTCGTCGTAGGGCGGCAGGAAAAACTCCGCGACGGGAAACATCCGGCCCGGGGCGACGATCACCGGCGCGGGCACACCTTTGTTCGAGAAAAACTCAGCGAAGGCCCCGGCGTCCAACGTGGCCGAGGAAATAACGAGCTTCAGGTCCTTGCGGCGTTCCAACAGGCGCTTCACATAGCCTAGTAGAAAATCGATGTTGAGCGAGCGCTCGTGGGCTTCGTCGAGGATGAGGGCCTCGTATTGTTGCAGATCGCGGTCGCCCTGGGTTTCGGCTAACAGGATGCCGTCGGTCATGAACTTGATCCGCGTTTCGCGCGAGGTCTTGTCCTCGAAGCGCACCTGATAGCCGACGTAATCGCCGAGCGGCACCTGCAATTCCTCCGCCACCCGCTTTGAAACGCTGGCCGCCGCAATCCGCCGCGGCTGGGTGCAGCCGATCCGCCCGCCGTCCACGCCGAGCGCCTCGGCGACCATCTTCGGGAGCTGGGTGGTTTTCCCCGAGCCCGTTTCGCTCACGACCACCACCACCGGATGCGCGCGGATCGCGGCAAGGATTTCCTCCCGATGCTCGACCACCGGCAGCTCGGGTGGGTAGTTCCACTTCATCACGCGGCCGCCGGTCACGCGTTCGGAAGGGTTGGTTTCGTCTGTCGGGAAGTCATCAGCGTCAGGGTGCCGACCGCGTCCAAGTGCGTCAAACGGATATTCCGGCGACCGCTGGGCAGGGACCGACCTCCGGGCGGTCCGGTGAATGAATCGCGAATTCGTGACGAGGGTCGGACGGATGGAGCGGACGTGGTCCGCATGCAGCGGAGCCACGGACGAGCGGAAGCCGGC
>JANMJJ010000076.1:0-25977 GCA_031371325.1 Akkermansiaceae bacterium
TCGACACCAAGCCCGACTCCGCAGGCATCGACATCGGAGCCGAGGAAATCGTCGTCGCCATCCCGCCTGACCGCTGCCCGGACAACGTGCGCACCTTCACCTCCTTCACCGGAGATCTCGCCCGGCTGCGCGACTGGCTCCTCGCCCACCCCATCACCACCGTCGCCATGGAAAGCACCAGCAACTACTGGGTCAATTGCTACGACATCCTCGAAGCTGCCGGCATCGAGTGCTACCTCGTCAACGCCCGCCACCCAGCAGAAACAGCTCCGCCAGCTCCAATCCCTCGCCAAGAAACTCGGCCTCCAAGTCCTCCCGAACCCCGCAGTGACACCAAGTTAGTCAAGAGGACTGACCCCGGCCACCCCGGCCATCGAGTGAGAACGGGCAAGAGACATCGCGGGCGCGAATGAACAATGCCCGGCGCAGCAAGGTCAACCCCGGAGCAGGTCCGCCACCGTGACCCGGGCGTTTATTTGGCTGGACTTGGCTTTCACCGACCCAGTGACAAATCCAGCTTTCCACCCGCGTATCGGAGGCTCCGCAACTCTTGTGGAGATTGAAAAAAGCCCTTTCATCCGCCATCGGCCATGCGTCCATTGATCCCGTCCTTGTTTTTGTTGAGCACCGTTATTTCCACCCCCGCCTGGGCGGCGAGTGCCCCCAACGAAAAATCCGGCAACATCAAGCCGCAGATTTCCAAGCTCACTGCGGAACAGGAAGCCGAGATCCTCAAAGATGTGAAAGTCGCGGATGGCTTCGATGTCAGCCTTTTTGCCACGCCCTCTGCGGCGAACTACCCGGTCTATGTCGCTGCCGCGCCTAACGGGGATCTGTATGTTTCATCGGATGGCAATGGTTCGTTAGGTCGCGATTCGGGCCGCGGGCGGATTCTCCGCTTGCGCGATTCCGACAAGGACGGCCGGGCCGACGAGGTGACCGAGTTTGTCAAAGACGTGGATTCGCCGCGCGGCCTGGTCTGGGATCACGACCGCCTCTACCTCGTGCATCCGCCGGAGGTTAGCTGCTATATCGACTCCAACGGCGACGGCCAAGCCGACGAAGAACAGAAGCTGATCACCGGCATCGCCTTCGGTTTCAAAGACCGCCCAGCCGACCACACGACTAACGGCCTGAGCCTTGGCATCGACGGCTGGCTCTACATCGCTGGCGGCGATTTCGGGTTCAAGGACGCCGTCGGCAGCGATGGCAAGCACCTCCAACATCGCGGCGGCGGGGTGATTCGTTTCCGCCCCGATGGCTCCGGCTTGGAAATTTTCAGCACCGGCACCCGCAACATCCTCGGCACGCCGATCAGTCCGCTGCTAGATCTATTTGCCCGCGATAATACCAACGACGGCGGCGGCTGGGACGTGCGTTTCCACCATTTCACTGGACTCGAAGACCACGGCTATCCGCGGATGTATATCAACTTCGGAGATGAAATCGTCAAGCCGTTAGCCGACTATGGCGGCGGCTCGGGCTGTGGGTCGATGTATTTATCAGAGCCGGGATTTCCGGCGAAATGGAATGACGCGCCGCTCACTTGCGACTGGGGCACGGGTGCGCTTTGGCATCACACGGTCGAGCCGCAGGGTGCCACCTTCAGGGAGTCCGCCAAACCGGAGCCATTGATCCAAATGACCCGCCCGACCGATGCCGATGTGGACGGGATGAGCCGGATCTATCAAGCGAGCTGGAAGGGCGCGACCTTCAAATGGGAAGGCCCGGACGTCGGCTACATCGTCCGCGTTTCACCGCAGAGTTACACGCCTGAGGCATTGCCTAACTTCGATAAAGCCAGCGAGGCGGATCTCGTCCGCTTGTTGGAATCGCCCAGCCAAGTGCGCACGCTAGAAGCGCAGCGCACCTTGTTGCGTCGGCCTGGCACGGCAAGCATGAAGGACGGCTTGCTCGCGCTAGCAGGAAATCCTAACAAGCCATTGCCCGCCCGAGTCGCCGCGCTTTACGCCCTGACTCAGTGCGCCGTTAGAGCCGAATCCGCCCTGCCGATCATCAAGCTGGTCGCGCCACTCGCTGCCGATCCCGCGCTGCAACGCTTCGTCCTACGCGCCGTGGGCGATGCCGGACTCGATCAATTTTCCGCCGGGAAAACCACCGCGCCGCCGGCCCTCTACACCGCCGGTTTAAAAAGCAGCGAGCCACGGACGCGCCTTGAAGCCGTCGTCGGTGCCACTCGCCAGAACATGCAAGTCATCGCGCCGCAAATCGCGACGTTGTTAGGTGATGCCGATCCCGTCCTCGCCCACACCGCGTTCCGCTCGCTGGCGCTGTTGCAAGCTGCGGGTCCTTGTTTCGCCATCGTGGATGACAGCGCCTCCTCCGCCGCCCTGCGCACCGGTGCGTTGCGGGCGCTGATGCGCATCCACACGCCGGAAGTTGTGAGTGGACTCATCGAGCGGTTAGTGAACGCCAGCGTGCCCGCCGCGCGGGAGGAAATTTTCGGCGCACTGTGCCGCCTGCATTTCCACGAAGGTGAGTGGAAGGGCGATTCATGGGGCACCCGTCCCGATACCCGCGGCCCCTACTATCAGCCGGAAGCGTGGGGCGAAACTCCGAAGATCACCGCCGCTCTCAAGTCCGCGCTGGAAACAACCGCTCCAGATCGCCTTCTCGTTCTGCTTCGGGAGTTGCAGCGCAACCGCATCGAGATCGACGTCACGATCGCTCGACTCACCGAGATGGCGAAAAAAAATCCCGCGTTGTTGCCGGACTTGGTTGCCCAACTCGCCACCGCCGAGACGGTCTCCGCCGAGGTCATTCCCTACCTGATCCAGGCCGCGCAAAGCGATTTCCCCGCGCTCACCATTTCTAACGCCGTGGTCACCCTCGCCACGACCGATTCCAAAGAAGGCTGTCTCGCGTCCCTCGCCGCCATCGACAAACTCAGTAAAACAAAGGGCGCGGAGAAACCCTACCACCTCGCGAGGAACGCCTTTCTAACCGCTCCCAAGCTGGAAAACCATCATCAGTTGTTGGAACAGCAAGCCGCTAAGCTCGCAGGCGGTTCATCGCTGTGGGCGGACGCCGCGCTGTTAGCCCTCAGTGCTCGCAAGGGCGGCAGCCCTGAATCCCGCGAACTTTCGCAGCAAGACCTCGAACGCGGCTGGAAAGACGCGAAACGCCGGGTGCAGATTTTGAAAGCCATCCAGGCCACCGGTTTCCACGGTCTCGACGATCAAGTCCGTGCCGCCATGACTGATGCCGATGCGACCGTGGCCGCGGCAGCCTCGGAGACCGCCAAGTCCCTCAAGCTGGAGAAAAATGGTGAGGACAAAACTCCACTTGTTAGCACGCTCAAGCCGGATGAAGCCATCGCCGCGATCGTGACCACCCATGGCGATGTCGCGCTCGGCGAGCAACTGTTTACCCGCCAAAGCTGCACCACCTGCCACGCCACCAGCCTTGATCAAGTGCAGAAAGGCCCCTACCTCGGCACCATCGCCCAGACTTACACCCGCGCCGATCTCGCGGGAAATATCCTCGATCCAGGGAAAACCATCGCTCAGGGATTCGCTACCGAGATGTTCACTCTCAAGGACGGCAGCGGCCAAATGGGCTTCGTCACCTTTGAAAGCGCCGATCAAGTGAAGGTCCGCAACATCGCCGGCCAAGAGTTCACTTGGAAGACCAGTGACATCACCAAGCGCGACAAGGTGCCAATCTCCCTGATGCCGCCGGGCCTTGTTAGCAGCCTTACTGTCCGCGAGTTCGCCAGCTTGTTAGACTACCTGCAATCGCTGTCCAAGAAGTGATTGAACGGGACTGCGCGAAGCTTTGCTCGCGCCTAGGTGGCTTCGGCTCTGCCGGATGAGCTGCGGAGCTCTTCGGTGAATGAGAAGATGAAGAGCTCCGCGCCGCATGGAGCAGAGCTTCCATCCCCCAGGCGGCAGCGGAGCGTGCCGCACTCCAGCTCAGTTATCCGGAGCAGGCTGGATTCGTGACGGCGCCGCTTGCACAGGCTTCACCACCGCCCGGTGCGCCTTGATCGCTTCGATTAGATTTCCGCGGGTTTCCTTTTGATAGCGGACGGCCAGTCCCGCGAAGAACGCTGCGGCAGCGAGTATCACGAACAACAGCATCGCACCGTAGCCGGTGCTTCCGGACGCCGGGGCCGGGGCCGGGGCATTGGGCGTGCGCTGGGGAAGCGGTTTCAAGGACGCTAATTCCGGCTCGCGCAGGATCGGCGATGGCTCGCTTGGCCGCTCGCGGGCCAGCGCCTCGCGTTCTTCATCCGTCAGCAGAAAGTCAAACGACACGTCGCCGATTTTTACGGTCGCGCCGCTGCGCAGCGGAATCACTTCGTGGCGTTCGCCGTCGAGCTTGATGCCATTGGTCGAGCCGACGTCGCGCAACTCGTAGCCGCCCTGGATCCGCCGCATTTCCGCGTGATGCACGGAGACCGAGCCGGATTCGATGGCGATGTCATTTTCACTCCCGCGCCCCAAGCTGACCACGTCGCGGTCCAGATGGAAACGGTAAGGCTGGGCATTTTTCTCAGGGACGGTGATCGTGACGCGAGGCATGGTTCTAAAACGCAGGGGTTCGGCTGTTTCTAGCGCAAAACTGAACCGGGTTGCACGAAATTTTCTTCGCCAGGGTTCCGCGACTGCGGTGATCGGCGGTTGTCCGGGAAGGAGTGGGGTGTCCGAGTCATTGTCGTGAGTTGGAATGGCGGAGCGTTCCGCCCCGCTTCAGTTGTTAGTCTGAGGCGCGGGCGACGATTTCCTCCATCGCGGTCATGTTGTCCTCGAGCGCCCGGACGAAGCCGAACTGGTTGCGGCAGCGGTCGAGGTTGTGGCCGGGGCGCTTGATCTTGAAATAGGTGTCGCCGGCAAGGTGGTCGGTTAGGAAGCGGATCCCGCATTCGAGGGTGAGCAGCTTGCCGGAGAACGCAAGATGGGCGCGTTCGGCTTCGTTGAGAAAGGTCGCGGTGGATAGATAGCCGCGGACCAACGATTCGAAGCGATCGAGCCGGATGCCGATGTGTTTCATATCCGGATCATCCTCCCGCGAGGTTGGCGCGGCGGTGCGGACCATGTCGCCGAAGTCGTAGAGCGCGGAGCCGGGCATGGTGGTGTCGAGGTCGATCACGCAGATGCCTTCCGCAGTGGTTTCGTCGAGCAGGACGTTGTTGAGCTTGGTGTCGTTGTGGGTGACGCGCTCGGGGATTTCTCCGGAGGCGATGAGGTCGGTGATCCGCGAGCAATCTGCGGCGCGGGCGCGGGCGAAGTCGATCTCGGTTTGCACCGTTGCGGCGCGGCCGGCGAGGTCGTTGGCAATCGCCGCTTCGAGCGCTTCCAAACGCTTGGGCGTGTGGTGAAAATCCGGGATCGTCTCGTGCAACCGTCCGCCCGTTAGATCGGCGGTGAGTTTCTGGAACGCGCCGAACGCCCTGGCAGCCTGATAGGCCTGCTCGTTGCACTCGATTTCATCATAGCCCTTCGCGCCCTCGATGAACGGATAGGTGCGCCAGAGGTTGCCGTCGGGGTCGAAGGCGTAGGGATTGCCGTCCCGCGCGGGGATGCAGGTGAGCGTCCGCCGGTGGGCTTCGGGATTTCCCTCCGCAAGCAAGCTTGCCAACGCGTGACGGGTCACTCGGGCCACGTTTTCCATCACCTGGACGGGGTTTTTGAAAACGTGGTGGTTGACCCGCTGGTGGATGTAACGGACGCGACATCCGGCCTGGTCATACCACGCGCAATAGGTGTCATTGATGTGCCCGGAACCGAATGGCTGCGCTTCGACAAAGTCGGCGCGCATTTGGAACAGGGATGAAATCAGGCGCAGGTCATGCATGGACCGGCCCTTCGGAAAGATTGGCCGGATACTCGCCGGTTGTGATCAGCTTGCGGATCGAGGCGACGACGTGCTGCTTGTCGTCCGGATAGGTCACGCCGAACCAGTGGCTGGTCGTGTCCAAAACACTGCAATCCGCCTTGCCGGAGCGGATCAACGCGTCCACCACCGTGGGGATGTAATACTCGGATTTTTCCACGTTGCCGAAAGCGGTGAGGAACTTGGTGAAATCCTCTTCCAGGTGATTGTAGAAACAATGGCTGAATGCCCAGAAGTTCATCGAGACGGGCGACACTTCGCAAACCTGCTTGCGGGTGCCGTCGAGCGCGTTGCCACGGACCACGGCGTCGGCCTCGCGTTCGATTTTCACATACTCCTCGACGCCTGTTAGGAGGCCGTGGGCATCGCGGGTGCAGATGCCGCGGTTCACGTCGCCGTGGTCGGAAAGGGTGTTGACCAGCGGATAGCCGACCATCGCGTAGTGCGCCTTGTCATTTTCGGATCGCGGGATGGCGAGGAAAGCGGCGGCCCGTTCGTAGGCGTCGCTGCCGTAGAAATCGTCGGCGTTGATCACGGCGAAGGATTCCTTGACCAAGTGGCGGGCGGCGCGGACGGCGTGGGCGGTGCCCCACGGTTTCGCCCGGCCTACGGGGATGCTGAATCCTGCCGGCAAATCCTCCAGCTTCTGAAACGCGTAGTCCACCTGGATCAAGTCCGCGAACCGTCCGCCGACTCCTTGCCGGAACGCCTCCGCAAAATCCTCGCGGATGATGAAAACCACCCGCCCGAAACCGGCGCGGATCGCGTCATAGACCGAGTAGTCGAGCACGGTTTCACCATTCGGGCCCATCGGGTCCATTTGCTTGAGGCCGCCGTAACGGCTGCCCATTCCGGCGGCTAGAACAAGGAGTGTCGGTTTCATGAATCGGTGGGTGGCACGAGACGCGGTTTTCACGCATCTGCGGAACGCCCATTGAAATGCCAATTGCCGGGCAATCTGGCAACCCCCATATTGGGGTGGCTCCAATCCGGCATCCTTTAAGGAAATGCGCCTTGCCGGGGGGGATGGGAATCCTAGTCTCTGCGGCCAGTGCCGATCATGAAACCCATCGCGTCCGAGTTTGTATTCGCCCTGACCAATCCGGGCTCTGAAAAAGCGCTGAAGCTGGAAGTGGAGACGATGAATCTCGGTTGGCGGCCCGGTTACCAACGGCGGGGATTCGTCACGTTCAAGGCGGACGAGCCGTTTTCGTTAGACTCGCTGGCTGTCGAACTCGCCTGCGCGCGGAGGTTGTGCCTTTCCTTGGGGAAATTCGCGACGCGGGAAGACTCCATCGCGCGGATCGGGGAAACGCGGGTGATCCATCACGCCCGCTATCACGAGCGGAAAATGCAGGGTGTGCAGGCGGACCACTCCAGACCGGTGCCCGGGCAAATCATCGGCACGGCGGTGGAGCTAGGACCCGCTGAATTCTGGGCGGGATTGCACCGGCACGCGCCATGTCTCAGTCCCGATCCGGCAGGGGATTCCGGGATCGAGATGCCCGGGAACTCCCCGTCGCGGGCTTGGCTGAAGCTGGAGGAAGCCGCACGGTTTTTCGATTTGAAATTCACGCCGCACGACATCGTAGTCGAACTCGGCTGCGCGCCCGGCGGGGTGGTCCTCGCGCTGCTGGAGCGCGGGGTCGCCGTCATCGGCGTGGACCCGGCCAAGATGGCGGATGTGGTGATGCAGCATTCCATCAGCCAACGCGACGCCGCATCCCGCGACCGGCCGTGGTTTTACCACAGTCGCAAACCGGCGGCGCTGGCCAGCAAGCGCGACCTCGGGCAAGGTGCCACCTGGTTCATGTCCGACATGAACCAGTCGCCGGACGTGGTGCTCAAGGAATGCGCCCGTTTCTGCAAGATGGCCCCGACGATCTGCGGCGTCCTGATCACCTTGAAACTTACCGATCTGCGGCAAGTCGCCGCCAAGTCCCAATGGTTCGCGGCCCTCGCGGCTATGGGTTTTAAAACGATCCACCTCCAGCAACTTGCCGTCCATCACAAGGAGTTCGCGCTGCTGGGGATGAAATGAGGCGGATTCAGGTTTCTCATGACCCTTTCGATAGCCGGTTGGGTGGCCGCTCGGCGTCAGTTTCCCAAGGATTGACGGCTTTTCTACCTGGGGCGGTCCCGCAGCCAGCCCGAAAGTTTTTCCAGGTGAGGGCAAGGTTTTCCTTGTCAGATCCGGCGCGGTTCCCCATACATCCGCCCCCGCGACAAGCGGAATGGGTAGATGCCCGAGTGGCTAAAGGGGGCAGACTGTAAATCTGCTAGCGTAAGCTTACGTTGGTTCGAATCCATCTCTACCCACCATCCTTCATAGCCAACGAGTTATGAAGGATTTTTTTGGTGAAAAAAATCCCCGCTGGCAATCCGCTGGCATTTTTCAAGACCATGAACGCCGCGATATGGACTACAAGCATCCATTGGGAAAGACACGCTGCTGGTCAGGCCCCAAAGGCGGTCGCCTTTGGGCAATTCGGTGGATTTTTCAGACTCGTTGCCCGCGACTGCCTTCGCTCAGACTCGTTGCAGGCTCAGACATCCTGATCTCTGCCGGGAAATCGCCGGTTCATCGGGAAAATCAATGAACCCGGCTTGGCAGTCTCAAACTGAAGCTTGAGCAGACTGAACTATTCTGACCTCAATCCGCTCAATGCCTGAAATGCCGGTGACCGGTGAAGATCATCGCCATGCCTGCGGCGTCGGCGGCGGCGATGACTTCCTCGTCGCGGATCGAGCCGCCCGGCTGGATGCAGGCGGTGGCACCCGCGTCGATGGCGGATTGCAGGCCGTCGGCAAACGGGAACATTGCGTCGGAGGCGACGATGCTGCCCTTGAGGTCGAGGCCGGATTCCTTGGCTTTCCAAATCGCGATCCGCGACGAGTCCACGCGGCTCATTTGGCCGGCGCCGATGCCTAACGTGCGGTCGGCGCTGGCGTAAACGATGGCGTTGGATTTTACGTGTTTCACGATCCGCCAACCGAAGCGCATCGCGCGCATTTCCTCTTGGGTCGGCGGGCGCTTGGTGACGACTTTGCTTTCGAGTTTGTCGAGGCCGAGCGCGGTGTGGTCGCGGTCCATGACCATGATGCCGCCGGGGCACGAGCGGATGACGGGCGATTGTTTTTCTGCCAGATAGGCGTCGTTCATGACCATCAGGCGCAGGTTCTTTTTCTTCTGCAACAAGGCCCGCGCGTCGCTCTCGAACTCGGGGGCGATGATCACATCGGTGAAGATTTCTGAAATCACCCGTGCCAGTTCGAGGGTGAGCGGACGGTTGCAAACGATCACGCCGCCGAACGGTGCTTGGCGGTCGGTTTCAAAGGCTTTCTGCCAAGCGATCCGCAGATCTTCGTCGTCCTGGCCAACGCCGCAGGGGTTGGTGTGCTTGAGGATTGCCACGGTCGGGCGGACGAAATCGAGGATGAGATCCGCCGCCGCCTCGATGTCCAAGACGTTGGTGTAGCTGAGTTCCTTGCCTTGGATCTGGGTGAAATACTCGCGGAAATTTCCGTAGAGCGCGCACTTCTGGTGCGGGTTGTCGCCGTAGCGGAGTTCTTGTTCGAGCGGCAAGCTGAGGGTGAAATTGCAGCAAGTGCCGGTCCGGCACTGGCCGAGGTAATCGGTGATCGCCGCGTCGTATTCCGACGTCCGCATGAAGACTTTCACCGCGAGCTGCTCGCGGAATCCCTTGGTCGTGTTGCCGTTGTTTTCCTTCATTTCCTCGATCACCCGACCGTAGTCGGCGGGATCGACGATGACTGTCACGCTCATGTGATTCTTCGCGGCACTGCGCAGCATCGACGGCCCGCCGATGTCGATTTTCTCGATGGCCTCTTCCAACGTGACATTTGGTTTGGCCACGGTTTCCTCGAACGGATAGAGATTGACCACCACTAGGTCGATCGGCGGAATGTTGTTGGCCTTGGCCTGGGCGATGTGATTGGCGTCGTCGCGGCGTTGGAGCAAGCCGCCGTGGACTTTCGGGTGCAGGGTCTTGAGACGACCGTCGAAAAGTTCCGGCGCACCGGTGAACTCGGACACGTCGATGACCGGCAGACCCGCATCGCGGAGGGCGGCCGAGGTGCCGCCGGTGGAGAGCAATTCCACGCCCATGTCGTGGAGTTCCTTGGCGAATTCGGCGAGGCCGGTTTTATCGGAGACAGAAAGCAGAGCGCGGGTGATAGCCATAGATAAAGTCTTTCGCGGAGTTGGGATGAGACCGGCCGGGTGTCGGACAGCGCCTTCCCCGTATCCAACCCGCCGCTGCCGGGCAAGCGGAATAGGCGGGGTGCCAAGGCTACGCGATGCCGTGGTCAAGGGACGCGCAAAACTCCCGGAATGCCTGCGCCTCCTCGTCGCTGGCCACCCCGGCCGCGCAATCCCGGTTTTCACTCCCACTCCAGCACCACTAATGACACGCCTTGGCGGGGGAGGGGGAAATTGAGGGCGACGGGAGTGGGTCACTTCCGCGGTGCCGCTGGCGAGCGGGATCAATCAGTTGCCGTGCAGTTGCAGGCGGAAGAATTTGAAGGCATCGCTGGCCGGACCTTGCAGGCTGGCAGGGCCTCCTAATCGGGGGGTGCCTTGGTTGCCCGGGACATCCCACAACGTCCAGTTGGACAGGTCCGACGAGGTTTCCACCTGGATCGACTGGTTGACCGGCGCGAGGAAATTGAGATGGAACTGGCCGCCGCTCCAGCTCGGGGTGGCGGTGAAGAAGCTGCTGCCTGACAGCGGGTCGGTGGCGGCGAGGTATTCCTCGCGGTTCGTCCGTCCGTCGGCATCGGCATCGGCGGCTGGATCGCCTTGCGGGCTCGACGAGGAACCGAATTTTTCCAGCCGCCATTGGGCGTAGGTCTTCTTCGCCGGGAGGGCTTGTTCGATCCATTGCGTGAGGAGGGTGATGGCCTTCGGATCCAGTTCGGAGGTGGCAAGCGGCGGCATCCGGGTGAAGCCGTTGGCCAGCACCACCCGGTTGTAAATGATCGAGTGCGTTAGATCGGAGGGGACGACGAGCTTGTTCAACGGGTTGCCGCCGTTGTTGGTGGCCGCGCCGTCGATGAGTCCTGTCTGGTCGAGTGGGATTTCCGGGCGACCGTCCCATGCGGAGGGTGCGGCGGTGCCGCCGGGTTGGTGGCAATA
Organism: Akkermansiaceae bacterium; assembly: GCA_031371325.1. Lineage (GTDB taxonomy): Bacteria > Verrucomicrobiota > Verrucomicrobiia > Verrucomicrobiales > Akkermansiaceae > Luteolibacter. The sequence continues at coordinate 11,018 of JANMJJ010000076.1, forward strand.
GGCGCAGTTGACCGCCAGGTAGGAACGAACGCGGGCTTCGGCCGGGAAGTTCGCGTCGTCCGGGGCGAGATAGAACGGCAGGAGGTTCGGTGATTCCGGGGAGTTGGAGAAATACAGGCCGTTTTTCAACAGGTCGAGCTGGTTGCCGGAGAAGCCGTTGATCGTGTTGGTTCGGTTGAGCTGGCGGGTGTTGAACGACAACGCATGACCGGCCTGCGGCGTGTGGCAGGTGGCGCATTGGGCGCGGCTGGGAATGCTCCAGCGCTGGGTATAAGGCGAGCCGTTGACGGTTAGATTGAGGTTGAAATCATCGCCGGAGTCCGAGACCAGCGCGGCATCGGTGCCGGCATCGTTCCAGCGGTAGCTTACGCCATAAGAGCCGCCGGCGTTCTTCACGAGCAGGCGGGTTTCGATGCGCTTCTTCGTCGCCGGATCGCCGCGCGTCATCTCTAGGTCCAAGTGCTGCACCCAAATTTGGCCTGTGGGAAAAGTCCACAAGCCGTCGCGCGACCAGGTGAGCATGCCAGCGCCGGGGACGATGGACCAACGGCGCTTGACGGCATAGTCGGACCAAAACGGCAGGTTGACCGAATACGGCAGCAATCCGGGCGAGGGCGCGAGGTCGGTGAGATCGGCGAATAGATTCGTCGCGCTGAGGGTCGCCGGAAAGGTGGTGGTGTCCGTGACGGCCGCGATCCGCAGCAGGCGGTTGCCGGTGTGGTCGGCCATCAGCACGTCGCCGTTCGACGGATCGGCAGCGAATGCCGCGATGCCGGTCTTGCCGAGAATGCGGGTGACGGTGGGTGGGCTGGTGCCATTGCGCGTCAATGACCACACGTTTCCCGAGACGTTGTCGGCGAAAATGTAAGCACCGGTTAGGCCGGGCAAGCGCGTGCTGCGGTAAACGAAGCCGCCGACGACGGAGCTTCCTTGGGCCGGGCCGGTGCCGTGAGTGTAGTCGAAAAGCGGATCGAGCGGGGTGAAACCAATCGGAGGCGCGGCATGCGGCGGGTTCGACGTTAGATAAGGCCCGGTGGTTGTGCCCTCGCGATAGACCCAGCCGTAATTGCCGCCGCGGGTGATGACGTTGACTTCCTCGCGCAGCTCTCCGCCGACATCTCCGCACCAGAGTTCGCCGTTGGTGTCGAAGGAAAAGCGCCACGGGTTGTGCAGGCCCACCGCCCAGAACTCACTGCGGACCGCACTCGGGGTGACCGCCAAGCCATTGAAGCTCGTCGCGCCGACGAACGGATTGTCCACCGGCACTTCGTAGGCCGGTTTGCCGCCGTAGAGAGGAATGGACGCGTGGGTGTTAGGCGGGAGGTTGGCGTCATCGGGAGCGGCCGGATTTCCGCCCGCGATTTCATCGCCTTCGAGGTTCACGTCGATCCGCAGGAGGCCGGAGAAGTAGTCCTTGTCGATGCGCTGGCTGTTGAAGCCGTTGTCTTTTTGGTCGCCCTCGTCGCCGAGTGAAATGTAGAGATAGCCATCCGGGCCGAAGTGCAGGTCGCCGCCGTTGTGGTTGGTGAAGTCGTCGAGTTGCTGGATCAGGATCAGCTCCGAGGAAAGGTTGACCGTCGGCACGGCCGCAGTCGGGTTGCTCAGGGTGAGCCGCGAAACCCGTTCGTAAGTCGGACCACTCACGGTGACTGAATAGAAGATATAGCAATAACCGTTGCTGGCGAAGTTCGGATGGAAGGCGAGGCCGAGGAAACCTTGTTCGCTCGCTGTGGCGAGTGATTCCGCAGGTAACCGTCCGTTGAAAAGCCCGCCTGCGGCGGCGGAGAGGCTGAGCAAGCTGGACGAAGCGGGAGTGGCGGCCGTCACGTTGGGGATAACGGATAGAGTGCCGCCCTTGGTGCAAACAAACAGCCGTTGCGTGTCGCCGGGTGGAGTGGCCAAGCAGGTAGGCGTGGTGAAGGCCAAACCTGGGAATGCGTCGATCGCCTGGATCGACACCGGCGGCGGAGTCGATGGTACGTTCAACGATCCATTTGCCACGCGGAGTGTGTTGGCAAAGGTGATGGCCACGGTCGCGGGCGATGAAGTTCCCCCCGGCCCGCTGACCTGATAGGTGAAGCTGTCGCTGGCAGGAATGCCGCCGGTTTGGGTGTAGAGGATTTTACCGGTGCTATCCGGGACTGCGGTCCCGAATTGCGGCGCTTGGAGAATGGTCACGCTGGTCGGGTTGATGAGACCACCCGTGTCATTCGCCAGCACGGCGATGCGGGCTTTCTGGCCGCGATGCATCGTGACCGCGTCGTTTGCGGTGACCGGCAGCGGATAGGCGGGGTTGGGCCCGGCTGCCAAGCTGGCGGTGATCTCAGCCTGGCTCATCGCGTGGTTGTAGAGCCGGACCTCGTTGTAGATGACATTTGACTGCGAATCGCCGCTGTATTGGGAACGCCCGAGCCAGTTGTTGACGTCCTCGATGGACGAGAGGTGGAAATTAACACCCACCGTCGTCGCTAGGGTGCCATTGAAATACCAGGCGATCTGGCCGCCTGTGGGGCTGTCGGTGAATTTGATGACGAAATGATGATAGGGGACTCCGACCCCTAGAGGTAGGGGCAGGGCGGTGATGTTAGAGGATTGGGTTCCTCCGTCGAGTTGCCCCTGCAGTTGCTGGTTGTTGGCGAGGCCGCCGCGGTTGATTGCCAGCATCAGATTGTCGCTCGCTGCGGTGCCGGTGCCGGGAGCAACGGTGGCGGTGGAGAGGATTTCGCCGGGGGCAGCTCCGGTCCCTTGGACAGCCGGGTTGCCAGTGAGATCCATCCGGCCGAAGTCAGCCAGCCGTTGCCAATATTTGTCGGCGACGGGCGTTGCCCAGATTTCCAAGGTGAAGTTGGTTTTGGATGAGAGGAGACCGTTGGGAAGATCGATATAGGCCGAGATGGTCGCAGGTGTCTGGTTGCCGGTGGTCGTGCCGGGCAGGGTGAGCGATCCCGAGTTGAACGAAGCACCGTTGCCGACAATCACCGCGTTCTGTCCACTCACTGAATCGGCGATCACCGATCCCGCCGGGGCCGCGCCGTTCGCGTTGCTGAATGACCAGCGGTTCGTTAGCGCGGCACCCAATGGGAGAATGGACATGAGCAAGCACGCCGCGAGACAGCCATGGAGCGATGGCTTGCGGTTCGAGAGATCATTCATCTTTGGGTCATAGCGGTTAGCATCTAGTTCTTGGAGAAATAGCGGGGGGGTGCTCCGCCGCCTTTGCGATGCGGAGGAGTTGGGCCTCGCCAAGATGCGGGGCGAGGATCTGGAGGCCGACGGGGAGATTTTTCCCGCCGTCGAAATCGGTGGTGCCGCAGGGGATGGAAATGCTCGGGATGCCGGCGAGATTCGCGGCGAGGGTGAAGATGTCGGAGAGCTATTCCTGAAGCGGATCGCCCGAAATGCTGCCGATCTTGCGGGCGGGGCTGGGGGCAACGGGTGACAGGATCGCATCGACCTGCGTGAAGGCGTTTTCGAAATCCCGGCGGATGAGCGTGCGGACTTTTTGCGCGCGGCTGTAGTAGGCGTCGTAATAGCCGGAGGACAAGACGTAGGTGCCGAGGATGATCCGGCGCTTGACCTCGGGGCCGAAGCCTTGCTCGCGGGACTTCTTGTAGAGATCGAGGATGTCGGCGGGGTTCGCGGCACGGTGGCCGTAGCGGATGCCGTCGAAGCGGGAGAGATTCGACGAGGCTTCGGCCGGGGCGATGATGTAGTAGGTGGCGACGGCGTGCTCGGTGTGGGGCAGGGAGATTTCGACAATCTCCGCACCTTGGGCGGCGAGGGCTTGGATGGCGGCCTCGACGTTTTTGCGGACACCGGGATCGATGCCTTCGCCGAAGTATTCCTTGGGGATGCCGAGTTTGAGGCCTTTCACGCCGTCGTTGAGGCCGGACAGGTAATCCGGGACGGGGGCGTCGAGGCAGGTGGAATCCTGCGGATCGCCACCGGCGATGGCTTGGAGGATAAGGGCGGCGTCCTCGACGGATTGCGTGAGCGGGCCGATTTGGTCGAGCGAGGAGGCGAAGGCGACAAGTCCGTAACGGGAAACGCGGCCGTAAGAGGGTTTTAGTCCGACGACGCCGCAATGCGAGGCGGGTTGGCGGATCGAGCCGCCGGTGTCGGAGCCGAGGGCGGCGATGGCGGTGAGATCCGCCACGGCGGCGGCGGAGCCACCGGAAGAGCCGCCGGGAATGCGGTCGTGATCGTGCGGATTGCGGGTGGTTTGGAGGGCGGAGTTTGCGGTGGAGGAGCCCATCGCGAATTCATCCTGGTTCATCCTGCCGAAGGGGATGGCCCCGGCGGCGCGGAGCTTGCGGATGACGGTGGCATCGTAAGGTGAGATGAAATTCTCAAGGAACCTGGAGGCGCAGGTGCAGGGCTGGCCGAGGACGTTGATGTTGTCCTTGATGGCGATGGGAATGCCGCCGAGGGGCAGGCTGAGGTCGGCATTGGCGGCCTCGGCGAGGGCGGATTCGAGGTTGTGGGAGAGGTAAGCGCCGGTGCGGTCGTCGCGGGCGCTGATTTCTCCGGCGAGTTGTTCGAGAATGGCGGCGGGCGTGGTTTCCCCGGCGAGGAGTTGCTGGCGGAGAGTGGTGATGGTCATTGGAGGGCCGATTTGAAATTTGAGATTTGAGATTTAAAACTCTCAAGCGTCGGTGACGACTTTGGGGACGCGGATTTGCCCTTGGGCTTGATCGGGAGCGTTTTGAAGCATGGCTTGCTGTGACAGGCTTTCATGGGGGACGTCATCGCGCGTTTTTCCGAAAACGACGTCGGCTTGGGAGCTGGAGTCGGCGCCGGAGACGTCAAGCTTCGAAAGGGCCTCGACGTAGCCGAGGATGGCTTCGAGCTGGGGTTGGAAGGTGGCCACTTCTTCATCCGTGAGTTCGAGGCGGGCGAGATTGGCGACGTAGCGGACATCGATGTGGCTGTGCGGCATGGGCGGGAGCGTCCAGAAATGGCGGGAGTTTTCCAAGTGCCATTTTCCACGATGCGGATGGAGTCGCAAAGGCGGCTCTGGAAGTTTTAAAATAACTTTGAACGTTTGTAGAATTTGAAGGTCTTAATACCATGAAAGCAGCGAGCAATTGCTCTTTCATGTAAGGGTGTAACAGCACAGTTGTCTGCCAATTCCACGGGTGTGGTGGGTATGACAATCTCGGTCGTCGGGGAAGGGACTCCCCGGCGGCCTTTTTTTTTCGCGGGGGAAGGCGGTATTTCCCATCTGCGGACAGGCAGAGTGGGAAAGCTGCCCTAACATTCTGAGGAAAGTTGTGATTCGCTTTGAACACTCATAACAGTTAGGGGTCTGATAACCCGGAGAGCGGCGAGCAATCGCCCTCTTCATTGTAAGGGTGAACAGCACAGTTGTCTGCCAATTCCACGGGTGTGGGTGTTGGCATGACAATTCATAGCCGTCGGGGAAGGGACTCCCCGGCGGCTTCTTTGATGCAACGGGCGAGGTTCGACTATTGGTCGCGGAGCTGCTGGATTTTTTGCTCAGTTGCGGCGGCATCCTGCGGCAGCTTGGCTTGCCCGTAGGCGGATTTGAGTCCGAGCAGCGCGTTCATGTCGTTGGGAAACGCGGTGAGCGCACGTTGGTAGGACTCGATGGCCTCCGTCGGTTGATCAACAGCGAGGTAGTATTCGCCGAGGAGGTTGGCCATGGGCGTGAGGATCATCGGTGGGAACATCATCGGCGCGGGATGTTGGCGATCGACGGCGGAGGCGAACCAGTTGTAAGCGGGGCCGATCCGGTCTTTGGGGCCGGCGAGGGCGAGACGGCCACGGAGGTCGCTGGCGAGGACTTCCAAGGCGCGGAAGGAGCGGTTCCAAGCGGAGCGCTCGCCGCTGGCGTTGGCTGCGGCTTGGGTCTTGCTCATGGCCTCGCCATGTTTGGTGATGGCGGCGACCACCTCCCGGGCCTCGCTGACTTTTCCATCATCGATCAATCGGCGGGCTTCGAGCGCGAGGCGGACGCCATCAATCCACCAGTAGGCGAGGGATTTTTCGTGGCTATCCATGAGGTCGCCAGGCTTGGGCAGGCAGTGTTGGGCTTCATTCGCATTTCCGCGCAGGCCGCGGTGGAGGAGGATTCGGGCGGGGAGGGTTTTCGCGTCCCACAGCAGGAGGCGCATGCCGGGCGACCCGGATCTCTTGCCGGGAATCGGCGTGGCGGCGATTTGGCGGGCGGCGGCGTAGGCGGTGTCGAAATCACCTTTTGAAACCAGCGCGACGATGCGGTAGCACTCGGCTTTCACCCACTCGGGGCAATCAGCGACGGTGGCTTTGTTTTCCTTCATCCAGGTTTGGAAACAGGAGGCAGCGTGGCCGAAGGCGGCGGCGGCATTGCCGTGCTGGCCGCTGCGCCACTCATAGTGACCTAGCAGGTGGTGATAGGGCCCGTAGTCAGGGGACAACCGGCAGAGCTTGCGTGCGAGATCGACGGAGGTGCTGAGGTCCGGACCTTCCGCGCGGATCGACAGGAGGGCATGGAGGGGCAGGGGGCTTTGCGGGTTTTTGTCGATCATTGCGAGAAGGCACTTTTCGGCGGCTTCCTGACCGGGAGTGGCACCGCCGAATTCATCGTATCCGCTCCTGCCGAACAGCGCCGCGAAGATGCCCGCTTGCAGGTCGTTGGGGAATTGATCGGCGACCTTGCGAAACGCGATGGCGGCTCCGGCCGGTCCTTCCTCGATGTATTTGATGAGTCCGTATGCGTAGCCGCGCTCAAGCACGCTGCCTTTTCCGGCATCGACCAGGTCGAGCAAGCGAGCCGTGACTGCGACGCGGGCGCGGTCATTTTCGGGCAACGGGGTGAGCAGAGACATGAGCATCCCCCAATGCGCGAGCAGGCATTCCGGGTCCTCGCGCATCGCGGCGGCGAAATGGCGACTGGCCTCGAATTCCCAGCCGCCGTGCAACTGGTTCATGCCTTGGTTGACGTGGGCTTGTGCTTTATCCGTGGCGGCGGTGACCGCCATTTGAATCCCGTCGGGGAAATTCATCATCGCAGGTTCGCCAAGTTCTTTGACGGGGCCGGGGATTGCGGCTTCCACGTCTGGAGTTTCTTCCCGTGCCGGGAGCGTCTTTGCATCCGCTAGAATGACGCGTTTCTCGGCGATCTTCGTTTCCGGCGGTGGCTTGGATGTCGTTTCCGCTTCAGGCGTTTCGCCCGCCGCGAACGCACAACTCACCAGCAATGCCGCCATCAACCGCAATTTCATGGGCGGAAGATGGCCATGCGCTGGCCACACCTCCAAGTAAAATGACGCTGGCGTCATCCGCGTGGTGTCGCGTAGTCTCCGGCCATGAAGCTTGGAGTCATTGGATGCGGGAAAATGGGAACTGCGCTCATTCAGGGGGCGATTGGTGCGGGAGTGGTCACGGCCGGCGAGGTGATTGGCTGCGATCCCTATGAGAAATCCCGCGAGGCGTTTGCGCTAGCGACGGGTGCCAAGGTCACTGCGGACCTGGCGGAATTGGGTGCTGCCAGCGACGTGATCCTGCTTTGCACCAAGCCCCACGATGTGGCGGTGGCCTTGGCGGATGCCGCGAAAATGAGTGCTGGCGAGCCACGCCTAGTGATTTCCATCGCGGCAGGTATCACTCTAACTGCACTCGAAGACGCGGCTTCGGAAAATTTCCGAATCATCCGCGCCATGCCGAATACCCCGGCACTAGTTGGTCACGGAGCCGCCGCCTTCTGCCTCGGAACCCGCGCGAAGCCCGAAGACGCCAAGACCGCCCAAGCGCTTCTCGGTGCAGTCGGGCTGGCGGTCGAAGTCCCCGAGCGTTTGATGGACGCGGTCACCGGGCTTTCCGGCAGCGGGCCCGCTTATATTTACGTCGTCATCGACGCCCTCGCCGACGGGGGCGTCCGGGCCGGCATCCCCCGCGCCGATGCGGTGCGTCTCGCCGCCCAAACGGTGCTCGGCGCTGCGGCGATGGTCTTGGAAACCGGCGAACATCCCGCAGTGCTCAAGGACATGGTCACCTCGCCGGGAGGGACCACGATCGCCGGGTTGGCCGTACTCGAACGCCACGGCTTGCGGTCCGCCTTGATCGAGGCCGTCGGTGCCGCCGTCCTGCGTGCCACCGAACTTGGCAAGTGATGGATTTTGGGCTTTCCCAGCCCCATCGGCCTCCTATGCTCCGCCGCATGACCTATCGGCTCATCGCCTTCGCGCTGATTTCTGCTTCCACTTTTCATCTGGTTTCCTGCGGGACCGATCCGGATTTGCCGATCATGGCGGGAAATACCCAGGCTGCCGCCAGCGAGGGCGAAAAATTCTATCAGAAGGCAAAGCAGGCCGACGATGCCGGGAAAGTCGGCAAAGCGATCGATCTCTACGATAAAACCGCGACGCGCTACCCCTTTGCGCCGTCCGCCGCGCAGGCCCGTTTCCGCCAGGCCCAGCTCCTGGAACAGCAGGGCGAGATCGTGAAATCCTTCGATGCCTACGACAAGTTTCTCTCCCGTTTCCAAGGCAGCAGCCTCTACACCACCGCCCTCAACCGCCAGATCGCCATGGCGCAATCCGCCGCCGACGGCGATGTGAAACAAAGTATGCTCGGTCTGAAGACCAAACTCTCCCTCGACAAAACCGTCGAAATGCTCGGCAAGGTCCGCGACAACGCGCCGAAGTCCGCAGCTGCGGCGAAGGCCCAGTTCACCATCGGCCGACTTTACGAAGGCAAGAAAAAGTCCAAGGAAGCCATCGCCGCTTACCGCCAGCTCGTCCGCGACCAACCCGGCAGCGCCGAAGCTCCCGAAGCCTTGTTCCGGGTCGGCCTGATTCTAACCGCCGAAGCCGACCGCGGGAACCAGAACCAGGCGAATCTCGACCTCGCCAAAGAAGCCTTCAACGACTACCTGATCCAGTATCCCGGCCACTCGCGCAATGCCGAGGCCCGCCAGTTTATCGCCAACGTCGGCGGCAAGGATCTCCAACGCACCTACGACATCGCCGAGTTCTATCAAAAAACCGGCAAGACCGAATCCGCTAAGGTTTACTACCGCGACATCGTGAAACGTGCGCCATCCGGCGCCCTGCACGACAAGGCCGCCGCCTGCCTCAAGGAACTCGGCGAGTGATCCAACCACCCATCGGCCCGTGAAATCACTTCTGCTGCTCGCTCCCGCATTGCTGCTCGTTTCCTGCGCGGGCTATCAGCTCGGAGTCACCAAACCCGCGTCACTCCAGCGCGTGCAAACCATCGCCGTGCCGATGTTTGCCAACTCCACCTTGCATCCCCGCGCCGAGGCCCTCGCCACTTCCGCCGTGGCCGATGCCTTCATCCAGGACGGCACCTACCGGCTCGCGAAAACGGACCATGCCGACGCGGTGTTGGAAGGCAATCTGCGAAGCATCATCTACACTGCCATCCGCGGAACCCGCCGCGACACACTCCTGCCGGAGGAACTTGCCAACACGGTCACCATCGAATGGACCCTCCGCGATGCCAAGGATCCCACCAAGATTCTAGCTTCGGGTGAATCATCCGGCAGCAGCCAGCTTTTCGTCTCCTCCAACCTCCAGACCGCCCGCAACAACGCGCTCCCCGAAGCCCTCGAACACGCCGGGGAAGCCCTCGTCTCGCGCCTTTCCAACGGCTATTGAAAGTGGTGGCAAAATAGGAGGAGTGGACATTTCTGTCCACTTGCCGGTGCGCGGCGAAAGCGGTAGCGCGAGGCTCATCTCTTTCGTTTCCCATCGCCCGGGCGGACAAAAATGTCAGCCCCCGTTACTGGTGCCCATACCGCTGCTCACCACTTTCAGTTACATCCGCTGATAGACCTTGAATCGAAACTGGCAAGCCGAAGGCCCAATGATCAACGGCAAGAAGCGGATCCCCGCTTACGGTCGATAGAGTCCCTTTGCCGCGATCCATGCTGCCACAGCGGGCGTGAGCCATTCGTGGGAGAGGGCATCATTGGAAATCGCTTGGCGGATCGCCGTGGCGGATGCCGGGTGATCGCCTCTAACGACGTGGAGCCGGTAGCCATCGCGCGGCTGCGGCGTTTCGCTGCGGGCGAGGACGGCGAACTCGACGCTGCGGGCGAGTCGCTGCGGGTTTTCCCACCGGGGCAGCGCGTCCCATTGGTCGCCGCCCATGATCCAGAACAGGCGAGCCGCGGGGAATCGTTCCGTCAGCGCCTCGGCGGTTAGATGCGAGTAGGCCGGCCCGGATTGCCGGAGTTCGAAATCATCGACCACCGCCCACGGCAGACCGGCGGTGGCAAGCCGCAGCATCTCGCGGCGGTCCTCGCCGCTGGCAGGTGCGCTGTCGGGCTTGTGCGGGGAAATCGGGCAGGGCAGGAAACGGACTTCATCGAGTCCCAGCGCGTCCCGCGCCAAGGCAGCCAGATGGATGTGCCCGAGGTGGACCGGATCGAAGGTGCCACCGAAGAGGCCGATTTTGCGCGGAGCTGTCATGGTTTCCGCTCGGAGCTTTACCGGCACGGCGAAACGTGACCAGTTTTTCCGCCAGTGACCGATGCTTTTCAAATCCTGGGAATCGACCCCACGCTTATTTTATCCGACGAGACCCTGCGCGAAGCATTCCGCGAAGCGGGCAGGCGGACCCACCCCGATGCCGGGGGCGGGGAAGGGGAGTTCTCCGCGCTGCGCGAGGCCTTCGCCATCATTTCCAGCCCGTCGCGGCGGCTCAGGCATTGGCTCGGACTGCGCGGCACGCCAGGTGATGTTAGAGGCACCATCGCCCCCTCGCTGATGGACATGTTTTGCGAAGTCGGCGCGGTCACCCAGCAGGCTGAGTCGCTCGTCCGCAAGCGCGATGAAGCGAAGTCCGCGCTGGTGCGGGCGATGTTAGAGGGGGAGACGCAGGTCTGCCGCGAGGCCGTGGAGCGGGTCATCTCCCGGGTGGAATTGGGAATCACGAACGAGTGCGCGGCATTTTACGGCTTCGAAAAATCCCCCGACCTCGATGTCGGGGCAGCCTCGCAAGCGGCGAGAAACCTGGCCTTCCTCGAAAAATGGCACGCCGGACTGCGGGCGTGTTTCTCTAGGTTGGTCTAACGCCTGTCGTCTTCATCCTGTTTCACCAAGGCCCGCATCCAGAGTGCTCTAACCGCGAGTCCGGCGATTTGGGCGAATGGTCAAGACCCATCCGGTGGCTGAACCGGAGCGCGGAATCAAGGTCCGCGCCCGATTCGAGCAACTGATCCCAGGTTTTGGTGTGACCGTGTGTTGCGTCCAGCCCATCAGAAAAACCGTGCTGCGGCATTCTCCACACAGTGGGCGGCATAGAGATACATGGATGCGGACCAGGTCTGCCAATCCTCGCCGGCGGGGCTGCCGTCCAGGGCCCGGAACCATTCGTTGAAGCCATGGGAGCGAGGAGGGGTGGGGGGCACCATGCGTGAATGCCGGACGAGCGCGGTAAGCGCGAGGAGCTTTTCTTCCGCGAGGCGCTGTTGGCCGGCGGCCACGACTGCGGCGATGTGGAATCCGCAAACGAAAGGCCAGACTCCACCGTTATGATAGTGACCGGGGAGGTTATATAGTTGGTAGCGGGCGTGCCAGTCAGGGTCGGACGGTTGGATGAAAGGGAACAAGCAGGGCGGAAGGTCTAAAGCGAGTTCGCCGCTCGTGCGCAGGGCGGCGCAGTGGGTCTCGATCGAAGCCACGATGTCGCGGGCCCGGACTGGATCCGCCATGCCGGTTAGGATGGCGAGGCTGTTCCCGAGTACATCACAGCGCGGATCCCTGAGCACCTTGTAAAACCATATTGCATAGGTGGGCTGGCCGGGAGTGACGAAGCCTCTGCCGTCCTCCCGGTTGGCGGCGATCCGGAGGGCCTCCGCCCGCTCTTCAAGGCCCAGGAGCTTCTGATAGCCGTGGACCAACGAGTTGACATAGAGTCCGTGGCCAAGGACCCATTGTTCGTCCCGCCAATCGCTGGTGGGTTGCTGGCCCACCAGCTCGCGGTCCTCGCTGGTCTGATAGTCCATCCAGCGGAGCGCTTCCGTCGCCGCGCTCTCCAAAAACGCCGGGGCCGCGGTGAAGCGCCGGAACATCCCTAACACTAGGAGGAACAGCGGGGTGGTATCGCTGGCACCGCGATCCTCCGGATCATGGACCAGCGAAGGGATTTGCCCGCGCGGACTTTGGTTGCGGGCCAGCGTTTCCAGCACACGGCGCAGCGAGAGGAGCAGTTCTTGGTTTCCCGAGGCGAATATCCCGAGTGAGGAGATGAGTAGATCCCGGGTGTAAGGCTCCGGATAGCCCCAGGCTGCGGTTCGCGGGAGCCCTTCATAAGGACCGTTCAGGTTGTGCAGGAGTACTTCCAGCGCGGCGTTTTTCGCTTCTTCGACCAGTGGATTCATCTCAGGGGTTGTCGGTTAGTATTTCCATCAGTCGGCGTGCGACGTGGCGGTAATCGAAGCGCTCGACCACCCTGCGCCGCCCCGCGTCTCCCATCCGCTGGCGGAGTGGGGCGTCGTTGAGCAGGATTTTCAAATAGGTGGCGATGTCCTGCGGGCAGGCGCGGTAATCCGCCACGCGGGGCTTTTCGAATACCACCCGATGGCCCGGCTCGAACCCGGCCTCCGGTCCCAGCACCGTTTCCGTGATACGGATTTCCCGGGCGACTTTGGCGAGAAAGGCCGTTTCCCCGTGAACCAGCGTATCCAGCATGGCCATCGCCCGGATGCCGACAACCGGTTTGCCGCAGGCCCCGGCCTCCACTTGCGGCATTCCGAACCCCTCCAGCCGGGACGGACCCGCATAGACATCGCAGGCGGCGATGAGGTATGGCATGAAGTTGCGGGAAATCTGGTGGGTCTGGAAGCTGACCCGGTCCCGGATCCCGAGGTCATGGGCCAACTGCACATCCAGAGAGTTCTGGACGTCCGTTCGTTCCTGCGGCCACACCTTGCAAATATAGCGCCACGGCGGCACCTCGTCTCCCAGGTTGGCCAAGGCTTTCATCACCTCGCGTCCGCCTTTGGATGCGGCATCGCCGCCCACCGTCAGGATCATGAGTTCCCCGGGAAGCATGCCGAGGGTGTCCCGCGCCGCCTTGATCTTGGGGTCGTCGGGATCCCGGGGGATGAAGCCATTCGTATCGCAACCGACGGGCAGCGTCACGGTGTGGTCCCCCCGGATGCCGTCCCGCACGAAGGTTTCGCGGACCCAGTCCGAGGTCACCAAGATGAGCGGCATCTCGTCAAGAATGTCCCGGTAGTTGGCGACATAGCCGTCGGCCAGCAGCCATGGCACGGCGCGGATTCCGAAGCGCCGGGGGTGGAGAACGAGATCGGGCACGTCGCCCCAGAACCCCACGCCCACCACCACATCCGGGCGGAACGAACGGTAGTACCATTCCTTTTCCAGATCGGACTTGAGGTGGGCGACGCGGACATCCACCCCGATTTCCAGAAGCCCTTTGTAAAGGAGGTCTCCCTGGGTGGCCAAGCCGCCGGGGGCGGGCGGATAGTGATAGAGGAGGAGTATTTTCATGGGGGGGTATGGGTTAATATAACTACGAGGCCGGTGTTGCCTCGCGAAAGTCATGGAAGGCTTCCGTCCGCGTCACCGCGCGTGCTTCCCAACTGGTGGCGTCAAAACCATAAATCCGGGAGATGATCCCGTGCTTCCGGCTCCACAATTCATCGGATAGAGTTAGATGGAAGCTGGCATCCTCGCGGGGCCGGGGCAGATGGGTGCCCTTCCCATCCTCATAGGCGAATTGCAACATTCTCCGGGCCGGGAGACGACCGTCCCGCCACAAGGCAAGAACCGCCCGAGAAACTTCCTCATGCCGCCGGTGCCGGGTGTATTCGCCGTCCGGCGCGTGGGTCAAAATGAGGTCGTGGTCGAGTTGCGGCACTAGGGACAAGATCGCCTCCTGAACCAGCATGTCCGGCAGGGGGATCTGGTCGGGCCCATCGTCCAAATCACCCATGCGTCCGTTCGCATTTAGGCACCGTAGGGCGTTGTGGAATTTTGGAGCCCGGTCCGGATCGCTGCCGCGACAAAGGGTCACAATGAAGGGGGACCACTCCGGGTGGCTCAGGAGAAGACCTCCCGCCCATAAGGTTTCGTCATCGGGATGGGCAACCACGACCGCAATCCTCCGGGGTTCTCCCAGTTGCAATTCTTGTTCCAGGGTTTTGTTCACGTTGCCTCCTTTTCATGCGGGGCGGAAGCACGCTGGCGCCCATCCAACCCACTATCCGGCAACCATGGCATGAAACTTCCATAACACAACCCATCTCGTCGATGGGTTGTGTGATCGCCGCTAACGGGCAAAAAAACGCCGCGCCCTTCGTTGGAAGGGGCGGCGGGATCGTCGTATCAAAGGTGCCGGCGGTCCATCAGGTGTAGGAAGACTCCACCCGTTGGGCGACGTCGCGGTAGCCGTAATCGACTTCGTAGATTTGCTTGAAGCAATCGAGCGCGGCGACCTTGTCACCCATTTCGTTGTGGATGAGGCCTTTTTCGTAGAGGACTTCCTTCTTGGTGTTGTCCATGGCGACGAGGTCGGCGAGGGCGTCTGAGAGTTGTTTGATGGAAATGTCGAACATGCCCTTGGCGCGGAAGGTGCGGCCTAACAATAGCAGCACCTTGGTGCGGATGTGTGGGTTGCGCGTCGCCTGTTGGAGATGGGGGATGGCGGCGCTGTGGTCGCCGGAGTTGTATAGGGCGGTGCCGAGTTCGAAGCGGAGTTGCGGATCGGTCGGGTTTTGTTCGACGCGCTTCTGGGCTTCTTCGACTTGTTCGGCGATGCGGTCTGCGCGGCGGGCGTCGAGCGCGGCCCGGAGTTCGGCATTGTCAGGATCGGCGGCCACGCCGGCTTCGAGGGTTTTGAGGTCGGTCTCGAGCGCGCGGTCTTTCATCGCGCCGGCCTTGGTGGCGAGGGCGACGTCGCCATTGCTCAGCGAGTGGGCCCAACTGTAGAAGGTGTTGGCGTTGTGCCAGTCTTCGAGTTGT
>JANMJJ010000092.1:0-6020 GCA_031371325.1 Akkermansiaceae bacterium
CGCCGTCATCGCCTTCTGCCTCGGCACCGTCGTCCTGATCAAGATGGGCAAGGCCCGCTACTGTGGGGTCACCGTCATCCCCATGCTCTTCCTCACCGCCGTCACCTTCACCGCCGGTTACCTGAAAATCTTCGATGCCAATTCCGCCGGTTTCATCCCTGCCATCCACGCACTGGAAGCCAAGATTGCCACAGGACTTGAAGGAAAAACACTAGCCGCCGCCAAGACCTCCCTCCTCAACGCCCGCATCGACATCGCCATCACCGCCACCTTCCTGCTCTTCGTCACCATCATCGTCCTCGGCACCGCCCGCGAATGCTGGCTGCTACTATCAAAACGCAAGGCCATCGTCCTGCGGGAAAGCCAATACATCCCCCACCCCGGCGACGGAGAGGTTCTCCCGACGAGCTTGAGTTAATAGTTTCCAACACGGAGGGGCGGAATCCGTCCGCCCATGCCAATGGGAAGTCGCTGGAAAGCGGTTTGTCTCACCTCAGCGGCCTCTCATTGGCTTCGGCGATCAGATATCGCCGCTCCTTGACAGCCCCGACATTTCATTCCGCCCATCTTCTCGTTCCCCGTTCCTCCAGCCGCGCGTGGCCGTGTATTGGAACCCGCATCCTCACGATCACATCCGCTGGATCTTTCGCCGTTCTCCGCCACTCGTCTCCCAATCCCCAGCTCTCCAGTTGGAACTGAACCGGCGGCACTTTGTAAATCGACAAGAATTCCCGGCGGAAATTGTTCTGCGAGGAAAACCCCAAATCAGCCGCCACCTCGTTGAGAGACTTCCCGCCTATCAGTTTCCGCTTGGCCTCCACCATCCGCTCCCATCGCATCCATTCCTTTGGCGGCAGCCCCACGTCCCGGGTGAAAACCTTGTGAAGATACCTCGCGCTGCATTCCAGCTCCACGCCCAGCTCACCAACCCGGTAGCCATTCCGCAGCGCCAGTTGTTGCAGGCACAGCGGCTCCCCCCGCGAAGGCAGGAAGACGCACCAACTTTGGTCCGATCGGACAATTCTCATTAACCAAGGTTCCTGTCGTAGCCTGTCGCATCTAGCAAGCCAATCGAGTCCCCGAAACGGACGCCCGGCGTAACTCGCTCTCCTGCCTAACTTTTCGACTGCTAATCCATGCCCGCCCGGCATTTTCAATATTTAGGAATCCCTAACCACAGTTCCGAATTGGATCAACTCTCCCTCTTGCTTCCCCCACATCACTTCTGATGGGATGACAACTGTCTCCTACCCACATCCAATCATCTGCCCCTCCCCGACCGCCCCCCTTTCTCCCGCCATACTCACGACCATGCCCCTCACCACTGAGACCACCACATTCACCCGCGACGTCCTCGGACGCTATATCTCCAACACGCTCCAGGAAGCGCTCGATAGCACGACCGGCGGCGGCAAGCCCTTCGACGTCATCGTGATCGGCGGCGGCTCATTCGGCGGCGTCTTCGCCCACCGGCTTTTCAATCTCGATTCGCGGCTGCGCCAGCACCGCATCCTCGTGCTCGAGGGCGGGCCGTTCCTCGTGCCGGAGCATGTGCAAAACTTGCCCACCATCGGCGACATTTTTCCCGAGGTGAAAAAGGTCCCTTGGAAGAATGCCCCGGCCACGCCGGGGCTCACCTTTCCCGGACTG
Source organism: Akkermansiaceae bacterium (assembly GCA_031371325.1). Taxonomy (GTDB): domain Bacteria; phylum Verrucomicrobiota; class Verrucomicrobiia; order Verrucomicrobiales; family Akkermansiaceae; genus Luteolibacter. Next base: position 1,651 of record JANMJJ010000092.1, read on the forward strand.
GCATTCTGCATGGCCGGTCGTTCGCTGTTTTGGGGCGGCTGGTCGCCGCAACTCACGACCAGTGAACTGGCGGCATGGCCTGCGGAAGTCGTGAAGGACTTTCACGACGCCTATTTCAACGAGGCCCGGCGCCAGATCGGCACGGACACGCCGAACGATTTCATTTTCGGCAATCTGCACGACAAGCTCCGCGACCGCCTTTTCACTGGCATCGGCGGGGTGACGCATCGGTTTGGGATCAACGCCGCCGACGACCTCGAAGCGCCGCTCGCCGTCGTCTCAGCGGCGGAGCGCGCGGGCACGTTTCCGATCAATAAGTTCAGCGCGATGCCGCTGCTGATGGACGCGGCGCGCAAGTCGTTCGTCGAGTCCCTTAAGCTCGGCGGTGGCGATCGCGACAAACGCCTGATGATTGTCCCTAACTGCACCGTGCAACAACTTGAGCTGACCGGGAATCAAGTCACGCTCGTGAAAACGAGCTTGGGCGACATCACGGTGCCGACCAATGGCGCGGTGGTGATCGCGCTCGGGACGATCGAATCGACGCGGCTGGCGCTGCGCTCCTTCCCAAATGCGAATCACCTCATCGGGTGCAATCTCATGGCGCATCTGCGCAGCAATTTCACGATGCGCATCCCGCGCCGCTCGCTCACGGTGCCGCCGGACAGGCTTTACGCCTCGACCCTTTTCGTGAAGGGCAAGAGCGGCAACGGCCACTTCCATTTGCAGATCACCGCGAGCGCTGCGGGTCCGAACGAGACCAACTCGGAGGCGGAACTCTTCCGCAAAGTGCCCGATCTCGACACGCTCGATCAGTTCGACCTGAACGACGAGTTCGTGGTGATCACGCTGCGCGGCATCGGCGAGATGACGCCGGAGCGCACGGCGGGCGCGAAGAACCGCGTCGATCTCGTGACCGCGCCGAGCGGCACCCAGGGTGCGCCGACGCAGAAGGCGCAGGTGGCGCTGGCGGAGTCGCCGACCGACACGCTGCTGTGGAAAGACCTCGATGCGATGACCGACGAAGTCGCGAATGTGCTCGCTGGCGGGCAGCCATATGAGGTGCTCTTCAACGGCTACAAGCAGGTCGTGCCGGGACAGGCTGGCAAGGAGGTATTCGACGTTTTCCCGCATGGAACCCGCCACGACAACCTCGGCACCACCCATCACGAAGCTGGCACGCTCTGGATGGACGCGGACCCGAACAAGGGCGTGACCGACGTCTGGGGCCGCGTCCATGAAGTGCCCAACGCGTGGATCGCCGGGCCGGCGCTCTTCCCATCGGTCGGCTCGCCGAATCCGATGCTCACCGGCGTGGCGCTCGCGCGGCGCGCGGCGGAGCGGATGTTTGAGAAGCCGATCATCGTCGCGCCGCACGCCCCGGTGACACTCTTCGACGGCGCGACGCTCAACGGCTGGGTGCAGGCGGGGCCGGGAAGCTTCGTCGTGGACAACGGCATGCTGCGCACGCAAGGCGGCCTCGGAATGCTGTGGTATTCGCCCGCGCAGTTCCGCGACTTTGAGCTGAGCATCGACTGGAAAATCACCCAGACCGGCGATAACTCCGGCATCTTCGTCCGCTTCCCCGATCCCAACGGCGACCCCTTCAACGCCGTGCGCGAAGGCTATGAAGTGCAGATCGACGACATCGGAAATCCCGACGGCGCGCCGATCCACAAGACCGGCGCGATCTACGACGTGGAGCCGCCGCTGGCGCTTTCTTCAAACCCGCCCGGCACCTGGAACAACTACGTCATCCGCGTCGTCGGGCAGACTTACAACGTGACGCTGAATGGAACTCCGGTGATTGCCGACTTCACCGGCAACCGCTCCGCGCGCGGATTCATTGGTCTGCAAAACCACCTGCCGAAGGACGTGGTGTTCTTCCGCAACATCATCGTGACGCCGCTGTGAACCTCCGCCTTTGACCCATGATCAACCTCAACGAAGTAGGCGCGCATCCACAGGCGGATGGTGTCGGCAACTGGCGGGTGAAGCTCGGCGTCTATCTGCCGGGCATCACCTTCAACAAAGGCTACCGGCTCCGGGTCCGGATCATTCACGAGGCCGACCAATTCATCCGCGGCATCGAGCCGAAGAACTTTTGGATGAGCTGGGTGAACGGCTCCCCGCTCGACTTGTGGGAAGCGCTGGTGCCGCTGACGGCGGATCCGGCGAGCCATTTCGGGCGGGATGGAAAGTATGTCTATCGCTACCAGCTCCAGCGCGCGGATGGCAGCGAAGTCACGTTCTGGTTCGCGGACCCGTTCGGGCGCGATGCCGGCATCGGGACGCTTTCCGCGTTCACCATCAATGCGCCGCCGTTTGTGTGGACAGACGAAGCCTTCAAGCCGCCGGAGGTGGACGAGATGGTGGTCTATGAGTTGAACGTGCGCGAGTTCAACCGCGACTTCCAGGGCGTGATCGATCAGATCGACTATCTGCGCGACCTCGGCATCAACGTGATCGAGCTAATGCCTATCACCAATGTGAAGGAAGACGTGGAGTGGGGCTATACGCCGCTCAATTTCTACTCGCCCGACGAACGCCTCGGCGGGCCGGACTCGCTCAAACAGCTCGTGAATGCCTGCCACGACAAAGGCATCGCCGTGATCGTCGATGCCGTCTATGCCCATGCGCATCCGGAGTTTTGTTACAACCTCGTTTATGAAACATCCGGTGAGCCGAACCCCATGATGGGCTTCTTCGCCGGCGAATTCTTCAGCCGCCCCGGCACCGATTATACCAGGCAGTTCACGCGGGATTTCTTTGCCGAGCTCAATCGCTACTGGCTCGGCGAGTATCATGTCGATGGCTTCCGCTATGACTATGTACCCGGTATGTATGACGGTCCTGCGGGCGTCGGCTACGCGACCCTAGTCTTCGATACCCACCAGCACTCGAAAACGCTGCCGAAATTTGCCGGACTCGGCGGGCGCAGCCTGCTCATCCAATGCGCCGAGCACTTGCCAGATCCGCAGGGCATCCTCGCGCAGACTTACTCGAACTGCACCTGGCAGAACGGCCTCCTCGACGAAGCCCGCGGCATGGCGCGCGGGGGTTACGTCACCGAGCGGCTCGCGCACCGCCTCGATCCGCAGTTCTCCGGCTACCCGACCGAATACCACAATCCCACCAACGGCGACACCTTCCCCGTCGCACCCTTTCAATATCTCGAGTCGCACGATCATCCTCGTTTCATCAATCAATTCGGCGAGTTCGGCCTCCGCGACCTGCTCGGCCAGCCTTACGGGGACCGCGAGCGTTTTTACAAAATGCAGCCCTTCATCATCGCACTCTACACCGGCAAGGGCATCCCGATGCTGTGGAACGGGCAGGAATTCGGCGAAAACTGGGGAGTGCCCGGCTTTGGCATCGGACGAAACCTGTTCGAGCGGCCGCTGCACTGGGAGTATTTTTACGATGTGCCGGGCAAAGCGCTGGTGCGGCTGCATCGCCTGATGGGCGCGGTCAGACGCACGAGCCGCGCCCTCCGGAGTCTTGGCTTTTTCTATTACTTCTTCGATCAAAACCACCTCCGCCAGGGCGTCATCGCCTATCGCCGCCAAGCGCCCGCAGCGGGCGTGCTACCTGCGGAAAGTCTCATCGTGGTCCTGAACTTCTCTGACCGGGACGCGGAAGTGTGGATTCAGTTTCCCTTCTCTGGCACCTGGGTGGAGCAGATCGACGGCACCCGCCCGCCGGTCACGATCTCGACGAACGATCAATCGTCGCCGGTCATTGTCCCATCCAATTACGGCGCAGTTTACCGGCGCACTTGAGCGCTGAGACCCCTGATAGATGGTCTTGCGGGTTCCTTGCAATCCGGCATCACAACATCTCCCCGGTGCTTGCACGGTAATGCCCATCCAATTCCCCATGCAGCGCGAGGATGCTGGTGATGCGGCGGACGTGGTGGGTGAATTGTTGGGCTTCGTCGCTGGTGAGGGGGCGGCCTAGCAGGGCGGACTCGCGGTAGCTGAGCCACTTTTTAAGGACTTGGTAGCCGCCTAGGGTGTAGGTCCAGACCGGTTCGGGGACGTCTTTCCAGCGGGTGGTGGCGTTGAGGTGGATGTCGAGGAAACCTTGGCCTCGGGTGCCGGAGGTGGTTTTGCCGGGGCCGGGCATGACGGCTCCGGCGAGGCCGCTGTATCCCCAGCGGGCGGCGATGGCGAGGTCGGGGGATTTGACCGGTGACAGACGGTGAGTTCGCCGAGGCCTTTAAGATCTTCCCGGACTTTGAGATCGGTGACGCCGGGGACGGATGTTTCGGGATCGAGCAGGGCGGCGAGCTGGCGGCCGAAGTTATTCGTCCGAAACCGGCAGCTTTCCCAATGCTTCTTCAACTGCTGCAACAATTTCCTCGAAGC
>JANMJJ010000147.1:0-5530 GCA_031371325.1 Akkermansiaceae bacterium
AGCTGCCGGCATCGAGTGCTACCTCGTCAACGCCCGCCACCCAGCAGAAACAGCTCCGCCAGCTCCAATCCCTCGCCAAGAAACTCGGCCTCCAAGTCCTCCCGAACCCCGCAGTGACAACAAGTTAGTCAAGAGGACCGACCCTAAACATTGATGCGCGGCGAAATGGCGGCGGAAATCGCCAGGCTGCGCGATCTGGCGGAAGTGAACGACCACATCAAACCGGAAGAAATCGCCGCGCTGCAACAACGGGAAGCCGACCTTGCCGCCGTGATTGGAAACGCCCGCGTGCGGGTCGATGCCGTGCGCTTGATTTGGAAAGCGCCGCCCAATTGACCAGTGCCCTTCCGAAGGTGGATACCAAAGCTCAGTTGAAGGTGCTTTGAAACGTCATAGCCATTTTTTAAAAAATAATACTTAGTATGACCTTGATCGCCTTGAAATCATCCGTAGAATATTGCCGTGACCTTTGAGGAAGATCCCGATTTCACCGAAAAAGCACTCCGCCTGATCGGTGACGATGGGATCTTCGCGATCCAGATGTATTTGATGGAGCAACCCGACGCCGGAGACATCATTCCCGGTTCCGGTGGCTGCCGCAAACTCCGCTGGGCCGCCAAAGGCCACGGAAAACGAGGCGGCGCTCGCGTCATTTACTACTGGATCACCGACGATCACCGCATCCTGCTTCTCGACCTCTACGCCAAGAACGAATCGGAGAATCTCAGCCAAGCTCAGTTGAAGGAACTCAAACGCAAGAAACCATGAAAGCCATCCAAGCTACCACCAAGGCCGGCGTCCGCGCCCCGGCCGCTGCCGCACTCAAGGCAAAAAAAGACGCGCTGGAGCGGGGAGCGCGTAAGTCCTCTAGGGTTTTCCGCATGGAGAAACAACCCGATGGCACGTTCTCCCGCGTTGTCGTGGATCCCGAAACCCAGCGCGGCAAGTCGGCCAAGGCATGGGAGGCCAAAAGCGAGGTCGCCAAGGTCCGCCATTCCCTCGACCTCACCCAGGAAGCCTTCGCCGATCTTCTCGGGATCGGACTCAGCACGCTCCGCAGTTGGGAGCAGAAAAAGCGCGAACCTTCCGGCGCGGCCCGCATGTTGATCGCCATCGCGCTCAAACATCCCGAAGTGCTGCAAGAGGCCGTGGCTTGATCCTCGAAGCATTACTCCTGATTTGAAATCACCGCCGCACGCCATGACCTTTTCAGAATTCACTTCTATTGTCGGAGCTTCTTCCGAGGCCGTCGTTCTTTTGGAAGGACGCAGGTCCATCCCGGATCACGATGCCGCCCTTGCCACACTCACGGCTAGGAGGCTCGTGGAGCGGTTTCCCAACTTGCGCTTTCGATCAGGCAATGCTGAGGGCACCGACCAGGCATTCAGCGAGGGCATCGCGCAAGTCGCGCCATGGCGGCTCCAAGTGTTTCGGCCCCGAGGTTTGGTGCAAACCTGTTATTTTGTCGGCTCCGGGAAAGTCGGATTGCTCATCGCTTCCGTGGCCACCGCCTTGAGGTTCGGCGGGACGGCGGCGTCCACGTCGCGGGTGGTCCAGCGGATCGCGCCGACGAGGATGTTTTGGAAGGTCGGGTTGGTCCAGACGTCGTCGCGGTGGCCCATGGCGGTGTAAAAAATCCGGCCTTTGCCTTCCTCGCGGGCCCAAGTGGTCGGGTAGGCGGGACGTTGGTAGGGCGCTCCCTGCATGGCCGGGGAATCGATCACGGTGAGGACGTGGATGTCGGGATTGAAATTCTTCAGCGAATACCATTCCTCGTTGAAGGCGAAGCTGTCGCCAGCATCGGCGAAACCCGGGAATTTCTTGTCGATGACTTTGTTGGTGGCGACCTGTTGGGCACCGTGGATGATGAATTCGCCGCCGAGGAAACAGACGTAGGAATCGGCTTCCGTGCCATGGTTGGCGAAGCGGTCCGGGCCTTTTTTTGACTCGTTGGCGGTGTGGAAGGTGTCGCTGGCGGAATGTAGGCCGATGAAGCCCTTGCCGCTTTTCACGTAGTCGAAGAGCGCCTGCTTGCCGGCCGGGGTCATCGGCGGTTGGTTGTCGGTGCCGGGTGATGTTAGATCACCGGTGGTGTAGAAGATGACAGCGTCGAAGCCGGCGAGGTATTCGGGTGAGAATTTCGAGCCGTCCTTGGAAAACTCGAATTGCCAAGTGTGCTTGGCACCGAGTTCGGTGAAGATTTTTTCCGCGAAACTGGGCTGGCCTTTTTTCCAGGAGATCACGTCGTGCTCGAAGCCGCTGGACTTGGTGAAGAACAACAGCTTGTGCGCGGGGGCGGCGTGGAGCGACAGGGAACTCGCGAGGCCGAGGGCGGATAGTAGAACGGTGGTCCTGAACATGGCGGGAGATTAGGAGGCCTCGTCCGGGGAGCAAACGAATAAATCGGCGGGTCATGATGACCGTGCGCAATGATTGGTTAAGGCGTGGTTGGTTGCGCGGATTTTTTGGTTGACGTAGGTGTCGATTCTTACTTTCCTGCCCGCAAGTGAGACTCAGTCGCAATAAGAGCGGGTTTCGCCATTCGACAACGACCATGAACATCTATCACCTCCCGAACGTATTGCGCGGCCTTGTTCCTTGCCTCGGTGCTGCTCTTGCTCTCGCCAGTCCGGCGGTAGCCGGCAGCCGCCATTTCACTTACAGCTATGAAACCACCACCATGGCCCAGGGCGCGATGGAGTTGGAAAGCTCGGTCACCTGGAAAACCCAACAAGCCGATGAACCCGGCTTGGACAGCTTCGAAATGCGCCACGAATTCGAATACGGGGTGACCGATCGCTTCCAGCTGGCCTTCTATTTCGCCGATTGGTCGGTTGAGCATTCTTCGGGGGATTCCAAAACCGATTTCAACGATGTGGCGGTGGAGGCCATTTACAACCTCACCGACCCTAACACGACGCCGTTCGGCTCCGCCATCTACGGTGAAATCAAGGGCAGCGACGATTTCATCGAATTGGAAGGAAAGCTTCTGCTTCAGAAAAACCTCGGTGCCTGGATGTTCGTTTACAACATCGGCGGCGAGATCGTTTGGGAAAACGACTACACCGAGGACAATGCCGAATTGGCCCAATCCGCCGGAGTCAGCTACTCGATCAACCCATGCTGGTCCGTCGGTGCCGAACTCCTTCACGAGATCTACGTTCCAGACGTGGAGACCTTCGACGGCAGCGGTGTTTTTGTCGGCCCGAATGTCTCTTGGCGGAACAACAACATCTCGCTCACGCTCACCGGACTCTGGCAGGTCACCTCGCGTGAGGGTGAGCCGGACTTCCAACTCCGGACCATCTTCTCCGTGAATTTTTGATGGTGAAACTAACGAGTCATTTTCCAGCGGTAGTGATGCTCGGCCGTCACGCCCTCGCGGGTGTGGCGGTCTCATTGCTGGTTTTCGCGTGCGCCCCCGGCTTCACCGCTCCGCCTGTTAGCCCGCAGCTCGTGAAAACCTCGCCCGCGCCACCGTCGCGGCTGGAACGCGGCTACCAGCTCCATCAGGCGAAGTGCGCCAAATGCCACCCGTTTGAAAACCCCGTCGACTACGAGGTGAATGAACTCACCCGCGAGATCATGCCGGTGATGGCGAGGAAAGCCAAATTGGAGCCGGCCGACGCGCAGGCGGTGCTCGCCTATTTGTTAGCCGTCCGCAAATTGCCGCCGCCGTGAAACAGGGTTGATACGCCGCCGCGAACCCTTACGGTGATTCCATGTTCAGCGGTATCAAAGACAGTCTCACTTCTGCGGCGGCGAAATCCATGTTGGCTTCCCGGCTTGAGCGCTACGGCAAGCTCACCGAGCTGAGGATCCGCAGCAGCGAGAAGTCGATCGCCCTCGAGCTGTTGCTGGAAGGGGAGGAAATCCCCGTCGGCATCCAGGTCGAGCGCTACCGGACGACCGGCAAGAGCGGCGAGCACGCGCTGGTCGTGGAAAAGGTTTCCGCTTCGCGGCTGTGGTTGCAGAATCTGTTGCAGGATTTACTCGTGGACAAGCCGCTGCCGGTGCCTGCCATCGTTCTGCTGGCGCTGGGTAAGCCGGAGGAGTGAAAGGTGGGAGGTCCGGCTTGGTGCTGTTAGCCGGGTGTTCCTCACGCCGCGCTGGCGGGGGCTTGAATGAGGAGGCATTCTTCGAGAAAGGGCTGGAGGGTGTAGAGAAGTGCCGAGCCTTGTTGCTGGAATTGATCGCGGAAGCGGTCTTCGATGCGGCGCAGGGCGAATTCGAGATCGGCGATGACGAGGTCGCTGGGGTGCCCGCGGACGACGGCCATCAGGGTGACGAAGCGGCCGGCGCGGGTGATGACGTGGCGCTGGTCCGGGAGTTCGAAGGAGTTGCGGAGTTTTCCGGCTTCGTCGCGAAGTTGCAGGGCGAGGCGCTGCACCGAGCTTTCGACGCGGCGCGGCGAGGAATGACGGGCCGGATCGCAACTGGCAAACGAGACGAGGGCGAGGCTGGCTGCATCGACCAGGAAAACCTCGCCGATTTGGAAACGGTGGGTTTTTTCGAAAAAGATGTCTTCGTAGGTGCGACTGGTGAAAAGCGCCTGGAGATGCCAGATAAAACGATCCACCGCACCCGGCGGGTGGAACGGCCGCGAGCCGGGTGTGGCTTCCGCGAGGGCACGGCGGATCGTGGCGCGGAGCATCGGTTCCAGATAGGTATCGACGACGTTCTCCTTGGTGTAAATGGCACCGTGAACGGCATGCTCGACGATCGGCGCGAACGCTTCGATCAGGTCGGTATCGGTGAATTCCGATTCCTGCGGGTGGACGATTCCACCCTGTGGGAGGGCAGGCGGTGGAGGGGCATGGGCTTCGGCTTGGATGAAAGGGGACGGGGCTTCACCAGGAGACGGAATGCCGGGAACGGCCGAAGGCACCGGCGAGCACCATGACGGCTGAATCACAGGAGGTGCCGCTAGCGCTTCGACAGGCCATGGCGGCAACGACGTTGCCGACGGAGGGTCGGTTGCCGGCTCGCCCGAAACCGGCGAGGGCAGCCGGCTCCAAGCCGGTGATTTGACGATGGGTGCGTCAAGTCCCGGGTTTGGGCTGGGGAGTGGCGTGAGATCGACTGACATTCAGCGGGCGGCGGAGCCGGGGTTAAATGGAGGGGGGGACATACACTCGGCGAGAGCACGGGCGGCGAATGCGATCCGGTTGAGCCGCTCGTCGAGGGCGTCCCGATCGATGGTCTGGCTTTCAAGGCGCGTGAGCTGGGATTCGGTGCGTGCCCATAGCGCGGCGACTTCGTCGCGAAGGTGGGTCGTGATGCGCTTGTCGCGGTCATGCAGATGGACGTGGATGGAGCTTTGCCAGTCCGTGAGCCAATTGCCGATCCTGCGCTCAAGCTGGTTGATCGAGGGAGGCGCGGGTTCACTCGCTTTCATGGCGGCGACCTGCTGGATCTGGACGGCAAGCCGCTGGGTTTCCGCCCGGTATTGGGACAAACGTAAATCGGTTTGTTCGCGATTGGATTCCATCAGGCGCTGGACGTTGTCCTTCAGCGACTCAAGCGGGCC
>JANMJJ010000157.1:0-15419 GCA_031371325.1 Akkermansiaceae bacterium
AAAGTCCTCTTCGTCGGCTGCAAGCGCCAGGCCCAGGACGCCATCCGCGAAGCCGCAGAAGCCACCGGCCAACACTACGTCAACCACCGCTGGTTGGGCGGCATGCTTACGAACAGCCTCACCGTCCGCAAGTCGGTCGAGCGCCTCAAGTATCTCGAAAACATCGAGAAGCAGCCTGAATTCAAGGCCATGTCGAAAAAGGAACTCGCCGCCCTCGGCCGCGAGCGCGAAAAGCTCCTCCGCAACCTTCGCGGCGTGCGCGACATGGACAAGAAGCCTGACGCTGTCGTCATCGTGGACTCCGCCCGCGAAACCATCGCCGTCGCCGAAGCCCGCCGCTTGAACATCCCGATCATCGCCATCGTCGATACCAACGCCGACCCGGCGCTCGTCCAGTTCCCGATTCCTGGAAATGACGACGCCATCCGCTCGATCCGTCTCATCCTCCAGAATCTGGTCGATGCGATGGTCGCAGGCCGCAAAAACTAACTCTTCCGGCAGACGGGCGTCCTGTCTCGCGACGGGCCGCCCGTTTTGTCTCTCCACTCCTCACATTTTCCTAACATGATCACCGCCTCAATCGTCAAAGAACTCCGCGACAAAACCAGCGCCCCCATGATGGACTGCAAAAAAGTCCTCACTGAAACCAACGGCGACATCGAAGCCTCAATCAAGCTGCTCCGCGAGCGGGGCATCATGAAGTCCGCAAAAATGAGCGACCGCGCCGCCAACGAAGGCGTCATCACCGCCCGCATCAACGCGGATGCCACTTCCGGCCTCCTGCTTGAAGTGAACTGCGAAACCGACTTCGTTTCGAAAAACGAAAGCTTCCAAGCCTTTGTCGGCGACATCGCAGACGCGCTTGCCGCTTCCAAAGCGGCCGATCACGACGCCGCCCTCGCCCATCAACACGGCGAACAAACCATCGAAGATACGATCAAATCCAAAGTCGGCGAAGTCGGCGAAAACCTCCAGTTCCGCAAGTATGTCCGCTACGACGCAGCCTCTGGCGGTGTTGTCGCCTCCTACATCCACCTCGGTGGCAAAGTCGGCGTGCTCATCGAAGTGGGCACCACCAAGCCGGAAACCAAGAGCACCGATACCTTCAAGGAACTCATCAAGGATCTCACGCTGCACATCGCCGCCTGCGCGCCGAAAGGCCTTTCCCGCGATGACATCCCGCAATCCGTGGTGGATAACGAGTTGGACATCTTCCGTGCCCGCCTCACCGCCGAAGGCAAGCCTGCAAACATCATCGAGAACATCCTCAAGGGACAAATCGGCAAGTTCTTCGCCGAAAGCTGCTTCCTCGAACAAGGATTCGTGAAAGACTCCGACATCAAGGTCTCCGCCCTGCTCGAAGCCAAGGGCAAGGAACTCGGCGACACCCTCACCGTCACCCGCTTCGTCCGCTTCGGCCTCGGCGAATAAAAAGTGATGCAGGCATTCCTGCCTGCTCTTTCATTCACCAGCGCCCGTCTCCGCCACCGGAGCCGGGCGTTTTGCGTAAGGCTCTGCCGATGGCCATTCAACCCGTTCTTCAAATCATAAAGGCCACCATCACAGGAGCCATAGCCGGGGGCCTCATCGCTTTTCTTCGATTTTCCAATCGTGGTCCACGCCCTTGCTGAAGGCGTGGAGGATGTTCCCGGCGGGGTCGATGTGGCGGACGTGCAGGCGTTTTTCGACGAACGACAGGTGGGTGAAACCATGCACGTCTAGGACTTGGGTGACCGAGCCTTTGCGGGGGGGCTCATGCTTGTAAAGCGGGGCTCCGCCGCCGCCGGAGATGACGAAGGTGGTCTTCAGACCTTCGAGTTCGAGGTGTTGGAGATCGTGGTCGTGGCCGCAGAGGTAAAGGTGGACGCCGGATTTTTCGAAGAGCGGGCCGAGTTCCTGGACGAGTTCCGGCGTGTCCCGGTGCGCGCCGTCCGAGTAAAGCGGGTGATGGCCGACGACGACGGTGAACGGCGCGCGCGGAGAGGCGAGCTGTTTTTGCAGCCAGAGTTTTTGGGCGGCTTGTTCGTCGCCAGTCATCCAGCAGGCGGGAGAGTCGCCATGGCTGGGGCGGTTGATCGACTCCCAGTTGGTGTCGATCATCAGGAAGGTGACCTGCGGATTGTCGGCCGGGAGATCGAGTCGATAGAATTTCCCCGGCATCGTCCAGCGGGTCTTGCGGGTGAGGGAAGCGGCGTAACCGAGCTGGATTTGATCGCCGCCGGGAGTGTCGCTGTAGTCGTGATTTCCGAGAACCGCCCAGCAGGGCGCGGGAAAGGTTTTCGACGGAAAGACGTTGGAGAAACCGGTCTGCCAGCGACTGGATTTCAGGCCGTCCTTTATTTGGCCGTAGAAATTGTCGCCGAGCAGGAGCAGGCCTTCGGGGCGTTTATCGAGGCGATCCGCGTAACTGGCCATGCCGCGGGCGACGCTCGTCTGATCTTCATCGTCGGAGCCGAAATCACCGATCACCAGGAAATCCAGCGAGCCGCCGGCCGCCAGCTCTTGCGCCAGCGCGGTGGGCGCGAGGTTGAGCTTCAGGGCGACGCTGGAGCAGAATAGCGTCTTGAGCAGGCGGCGGCGCGAGATGGGCAACTGGCGGGACATCAGGATGGTATAACTTCGGATCGCCGGGAAAACTTGCAACCAATCAAGCGACGATGCCAGCCAACCACAGCGCGGCGTGGATCTTGAAATCGACGATCTTGCCGGCGGCTTCCTGTTTGGCGAACCATTCGCGCAGTCCGGCAAGCGGGACGTGATGGACGATGATGTCCTCGCCCGCCACGCCGCCGCCGCCGTGTTCGCGGACCAAATCGGTGGCATGGAAGAGGTGGGTGAATTCCGAAGTCATCCCGGCGGAAGTCGGGCTGGCGATGAGTTGCACGACGGAGCCGGCGCGGTAGCCGGTTTCCTCCAGCAGCTCGCGGCTGGCGGTGGTGGCGAGCGATTCGCCTGCGAATTCCGGTTCGTCGCCGACCAGACCGGCGGGGATCTCGATCACCTGGCGTTGCATCGGGATGCGGAATTGCTCGACGAGGATGATTTCCTGATCGGGCGTGATCGCGAGGATGCCGACGGCGGCATCGGAATTCGGGCGGCGGACGAAGTCCCAGCGGCCGATGCGATAGAGTCCGAGCCAGCGGGTTTCGAAAAGTGTTTCGGGAGTGGGCATGAGGTGAAATGAGGGCAAGAAACGGTGGCGTCCGGGCGTAAAGGGCGATACTGCTCCCGCGCCCTGATGTCCCGTTACGATTTCCAAATTCCCGTCACCTTCAAGCACCGTATTGTTTTCACGCGAGACGCCTTTTCGCTGGGAAATTCCGCGCTTGCCGAGGTCCTAGCCGAGGGCGGCGGACGCCGGGCGATGGTTTTCGTCGAGGAAACCGTCGCCGCATTTTGGCCGGATCTGGTGGATGGGATCCAGGCGTATTTCGGCGAGCTCGATCTGGATTTCCTCGGAACCACGGTTTTTCCCGGCGGTGAATCGGTGAAAGCGGACGATCACTTGGTCCGCGAGGTCTGGGCGGCGATCGACGCGGCGCATCTCGACCGCCATTCCTACGCGCTGGTCATCGGCGGCGGGGCGTTTCTCGATGCCGTCGGCTATGCAACGGCCACCGCCCACCGCGGGGTCCGGCTGGTCCGGTTTCCCACCACCACGCTCTCGCAGGACGACAGCGGCGTCGGCGTGAAATGCGCGATCAATGCCTTTGGTAAAAAAAACTGGGTGGGTTCGTTCTCGGTGCCTTACGCGGTGATCAATGATTTCAGTTTCCTCCACAGCCAGGACGAGGAGACGAGCCGTGGTGGGCTGATCGAGGCGGTCAAGGTGGCGTTGGTGCGCGACCGCGGGTTTTTCGAATGGATCGAAACGAATCTAGCATCGCTGGCCGCGCTCGAGCCGGACGCGCTGGAAGCCTGCGTGGAAAAGTCCGCGCTGCTCCACGCCCGCCATATCGCGAGCGGCGGCGATCCTTTCGAAACCGGCTCCAGCCGGCCCTTGGATTTCGGCCACTGGGCGGCCCACAAGCTGGAGACGATGACCCACTATCAGCTTTCCCACGCGCCGGCCGTCGCGGTCGGGCTGGCACTCGACACCTTGTATTCGGCGCGGGCCGGGTTGCTGGAATTCTCCGTCGCAGATCAAGTCCTGCGCATGCTCGACCGGCTACAACTCGCCATCTATCACCCCGCGCTCGACTGGCTCGATGACAACGGCAGGCGGCGGGTGCTGGACGGGCTCGATGAATTCCGCGAGCACCTCGGCGGCCGACTCACCGTCCTGCTGCTGGAGGATGTGGGCAAGGGGATCGATGTCCATCAGTTCGACGAAGTCCTGCTCGGAGACTGCATCAACGAGCTGCGGACCCGCTGGGAAAGCCGCGGTTGAGGCGCTGTCATCGCGCTTGCATTCCCCGGAAAATCCCGCCTAGCATTTCGGAATGCGTCTCCGCTCACTCACTCAATTGTTGCTGTTCTCGGCATTTTCCGTCTCCCTCCAGGCTGCGGTCTCGGTGCCTACGGATGACACCGCCACCGTTCCCGCCGCCGCCGACGGTCCATCCAAGGAGGCCATGGAAGCCTTCCAAGCGGGACGCCACGCCAAGGCCGTTGAACTCGCGAAACCCCTCGCCGACCAAGGCAACGCGGAGGCCCTCTACCTGATGGGATTCGCCTACGAGTCCGGCAAAGGCTTAGAGGCATCCAAGGATAAAGCCCTCGAATTTTACCGCAAGGCAGCCGCCCTGAAACACAAGGACGCGACTTACCACCTAGCTTTCATTTTACTGGCTTCCGAAAAAGAAGAGGAGCGCAACCAAGCCCGCGAAGCTCTCGAAACCGCCGCCAAGGATGATCCGGCGGTCGCTGCCCGGATTTTGGGCGAAGCGTATTTACGCGGCAAGCTCAGCCCGACCGCCGATCCCGACAAGGCGATCTTCTGGTGGAAAAGCGCCGCAGACGCGGGTGACATCCCGTCGCTGTTGCTGATGGCCCGCTTTTATGAAGGCCAGTTTGGTTTCCCTGAACTGAAGGACGCCAAGGAATCGCTCGCCGCTTATGGCAAGGCCGCCGGTCTCGGCGATGCCGGAGCGATGGCGGCTCTCGGCTCGCGCTACCTCAGCGGCGATGAAAAATCCCGCGACGAGAAAAAAGGCCGCGAGTGGCTCAAGAAAGCCATCGCCGCCAAGGAATACAGTGCCTTCCTCGCCCTCGGCGACTATGAGGAAAACATCAAGAAGGACCTCAAGGCCGCCCTCGCCGAATACGAACGCGGCAAAGATTCCGGGCAAACCGACTGCATCCTGCGCACCGCAGATTTCTATATCCAAGGCAAAGGCGTCGAGAAAGATCCCGCTCGCGGCATGGCGTTGCTCGAAAAAGCCGCTGAAGCTGGCAGCCCGGCCGCGAATTTCCGGCTCGCCGTGCAATCGCTGTCCGTCGAGAAGCCCGACCTCCTTGTCGGCTACAAGCACCTCCTCTCGGCGGCCAACGGCAACCTCGTCGAGGCCCAGAACGAACTCGGCCTGCTCTATCTCTCCGGCAAGCTAGCCGTCGCCGACGGCGCGGCCGGTGTCGCCTGGCTGACCAAGGCCGCCCAAGGCGGCTACGCCCAAGCCCAGAACAACCTCGCCACTCTCTATGAACGCGGTGCCGCCGGAGTCACCCAGAACATGGAAAACGCCGGCCAGCTTTACATGCTCGCCGCCAACCAAGGCCACGGCCCCGCCACCCTCGCGCTCGCCCGCCTGCTCAACGAAGGCATCGGCACCAAGGCCGACCCCGTCAAGGCATGGGCGCTTGCCTCCCTCGCCGAGGAACGCGGCGAAGAAACCGCCAAGAAAATGCTCGCGGAGATCGCGGCCAAGCTCGACGACAAGCAAAAGGCCGAAGCCAAAAAGCAACTCGAAGACATGAAATCCGGCAAAGCCGCCGATCCGAAAGCCCCTGCCGGAGCCAAGCCTGCGCCGACCCCAGCGCCTGCACCGGCTCCCAAGAAACCCAAGTAATCCTTCGACGGACTCCACGCCCAAGTCCTCACTCGGCTTCCGTTGCTGCCTCCACCATCGGCGGTGATCCGCAAACGGGTCGCCTCGGGTTCGAGGGGCTTACCCATCTCTCTCCACCAGCGGCGCAAGGTATCCACCGCGAATTCCGCCGTGTCATGGTCGATGCCCACGCTCACCCAACCGACCGCTTCGCCGCGTCCGCTTCGATCCAGGACCAGAGATCCGCGAGGCCGGCTTTGACGGCGGACTTCGCTGCGGTTAGATCGCCGCCGGGGGCGTGTTTCCCGAACAGATAGAACTTGATCTTCGGCTCGGTGCCGGATGGACGGACGGCGAACGAGCGACCGTCCTCGAGATCGACAAACAGCATCTTTTCCTTTGGCAGGACATCGCCTTCCTGGTCGAACAAATCCTGTTTCGCGAAATCGCGGACGCGCAGGACGGCGGAGCCATCGACCACGACCGGCGGGTTTTCGGCGTAGGAACCGGCGAGGGCCGCGATCTTCGCCGCGCCGTCGGCACCTTCCATGACGAGGGACTTGCCGATTTCCAAGTAGTAACCGAACTCGGTGTAAATGTCGTCCATCAGCTCGGTCAGCATCTTGCCGACGGACTTCGCGTAAGCGGCGACCTCGGCGAACATCAGCGTCGCGCCGTTGGCGTCCTTGTCGCGGACGGCGTCGGAGCCGAGGTAGCCGTAGCTTTCCTCGCCGCCGAAGACGAAGAAGCGCGAGTATTCGAGGCGCAGTGCGCGGGTCTGGGCTTCCGTTAGCGAGCGGTAGTCGCCCTTCTTGTCGGCGGGGATGGCTTCCTCGTATTTGCGCAATTTGGCGGCGATGTATTTGAATCCGGTGAGTGTGTCCACGATTCCCACGCCGAAGCCATCGGCGATGGCGTGCTGGAGTTCGGTGGTGACGTAGGTTTTCACCAGCACCGCGCGGTTGCGGTTGGCGTTGGTCAGCCAGCCCAGCTCGAAGCAGGTTTGCAGGCGATACCAGGCCATCAGCGAGCCGATCTGATTACCGGTTAGAAGCACCATTTTCCCAGCGGCATCGCGGACGGCCACGCCCATCCGGTCGGCGTCTGGATCGGTGCCGATGACGATTTCCGCGCCGGACCCTTCGGCGAGGTCGATGGCCATTTTCAACGCGGGCGCGTTCTCGGGATTCGGCGATTCCACGGTGGGGAAACGGCCGTCCTGAATGTCCTGCTCAGGGACCGTTAAAACGTCGAAGCCGAACTCGCGGAGCATCGGCACATTGATGTGGCCGCCGGTGCCGTGAAGGTTAGTGAAGACAATCTTGGTGGACGCGCCCTCTAGCAGCGAGGGTTTCAGCAGCAAGGTCTTGAGGCGGGCGACATAGAGCGCGTCCATTTCCGCACCGAGAATGGTGATGGTGCCGCAGTTCGGGACGTTCTCGTAGCGCTCGCTGGTGATCGCGTTCACTTCCTTGATGATGCCGTCCGCATGGGCATCGACGATCTGCGCGCCGTCGTTGAAGTAAGCCTTGAAGCCGTTGTCGTGCGCCGGATTGTGGCTGGCGGTTAGAACGACGCCGGCATCCGCGCGGAGTTCGCGCACGGCGAACGAAAGCTGCGGCGTGGAGCGCGCGCCCTCGAACAGATAGGCGTCGCCGCCGAGGTCGGCGGTCACCTTGGCGCAGAACTCCGCGAAATCGCGCGAGAAGTGGCGCGTGTCGTGGGCGAAGACGAGCACCGGCTTGCGGTCCGGTCCGGCGAATTGCTTGGCGTAGGCGATGAGGCCACGGACGGCGCGGCTGAGGTTGTAGTAATTCATCGTCGCGGTGCCGGTGCAGGGATGCTCGGGCCGGCCGTTAGGGCCGCCGACTCCTTGCTCGGCCCGGGTCACGACGCGGCCGATCGTCCGTCCGCGCAGGCCGCCGGTGCCGAAGGCGAGGGTCTTGAAGAAGCGGTCGTTGAGTTCCTCCCATGCGCCGGCGTCCACCAATTCCTGCACCGCCAGCGGCGCGATCGTGCTGGTCGTGCCGCCGAGCAGGGCGGCGATGTTGGATTTTGCGGATTCCAGCAGGCTGCCATTGGCAACCGCGGTGGCGAGGGTTTCGGTGATTGCGCTCATTTCAAACCGGATCGTAAGAGAAATCCGGTTCATGGCAATCCCGGCCGTGGCGGATTTTGACGCAGGCCCGCCCGATTCTTCCGCTTGACTTGCACCACCCGCAAATCGAGAAAGCACCCATGAAAACCATCCTCTGCCTGGTCGCCATGCTGTTCTGCCTAGCCCGCCTCGACGCCTCGATCCTCAGGCTCGACGGCGATTTGACGTGGAATGTCACCGTGCCGCAATGCGGATTCAAGCTGAAGGGCGACCTTCAAAATCTCAGCGGGGTGAGCACGGGCACGATCAAATTGGTCCTCTGGGCAACCCCCGCACCCTACCCGCCGGCAGGCTATAACGTCGGCGAATACACGCTCGGACAGATTCCGGCGGGCTCCCAGCTCAGTGATTTCACGGTGAAAACGAAGTCCAACCTGCCATTCGTCAACGGGACCTTTTATTTCACCATCGCCGTTGTCGAATACACACTGGCGGGCTGGAGAAACGTCTTGTGGGTGCCCACCGGAACCCGGGCGCTCTACAATGGCAACTTCGTGGACCAGGCGAAATGGCTGTTCCCGATCGCCCCGGTGGTCGCGCCACCGGCGTCGATCGTGACCGGTGACGTCATCAAATTGATCGAGCGGGCGACCGGGGAATTCAACAAATTCCCGATAGGTTGGCGGGAAAGAATCACGCTGACGGCAAAGAGCTCGGGCAAAATGCAGTTCGCCAACAACTCCAGGGATACCACCGTCCGCTATGACTACTCGGTCCAGAAAATCACGTTGAAGGGCAAGAAAGTGTCGTATGCCAAACTGGTCCTGACCTATGGCGACAATGATCGCCCCTCCTTCACGGACACGGTCAGCCTGTTCTTCCAAGGCCCGGACTACGGGACCTACAAAAGCATCGTGACCGGAACCTTGTGGGGCGGGACAACCTTCACCGCAGCCACCACTTGGGGCTCCTTCAAGCTGCAGTGACAGATGCCCCGCGGTTTTGAAAACAACAGCCTAGCCGACGGCACGGGCCACGCGTAGGATCCGCCGCCCCATGCTCAGCCTCCTTCAAAACTCCGTCGCCAAACGGGCCGGCCTGCTAGATTCCAGCACCACCGCCGTCCGCCTCATCGATGGCAGTGGCGACGGCTTACCCGGCCTGATTCTGGAAACCTACGCTGGCCGCTGGTTGGTCTCGACCACCGGCGATCATCTCCCGCCGCAAGTCCGGGAATGGATCCGCGACCAAGCGGTTTCCTGTTATTGGAAACGGCTGGACCAGCATCAGAAAGAGTCGCCGACGCATCTGTCCGGACCGGAAGTGAACGAGCCATTCCTGATCTTGGAAAATGGCATCGCTTCCGAAATCTCTTTCCAGTCCGGCTACTCCCAAGGTCTTTTCCTCGACCAACGCGACAACCGCGCCGAAGTCCGCCGGCTGATGGCACCCGGCCTGCGCCTGCTCAACACCTTCGCCTACACCGGGGCCTTCTCGGTGGCCGCCGCGATGGCCGCCGCAGAAACCACCACGCTCGATCTATCACAACCCTACCTCGATTGGGCGAAACGCAATTTCACCCATAACCATCTCGATCCCGCAGCACATCATTTCTGCAAGGGCGACACCTTCCACTGGCTCCGCCGCTTCGCGAAACAGGGCCGCACCTTCGACGGCATCGTGCTCGATCCGCCGACGTTCTCGCGGGACGAAAAGGGCAAGGTCTTCCGCGTCGAGGAAAACTTCGGCGAGTTGGCCGCGCTCGCCGCCGAGCTTCTAACACCGGATGGCTGGCTGTTGTGTTCCACCAACTGCCGCAACCTCGGCCTCAATGAATTTCAAAAACAACTCCGCAACGCGACGCGCCGCCCGCTGAGCGCCCGTCATTCCAACATGCCGGCCGATTTCACGGATGAGCCTTATTTGAAATCCGTATGGCTGAAGTGACGGCCGCAGTCAAACCGCTGCTTTCAGAACGACGCCTCCTGCTGCTCCTCGCGGCGGTGCAGTTCACCCACATCATGGACTTCATGATCATGATGCCGCTCGGGCCGCAGTTGATGCGCGAGCTGGGGATCTCCGCCCAACAATTCGGCGGGCTCATTTCCTCGTTCGCGCTCACCGCCGGGATCGTCGGGCTGGCGGTGGCTCCGTTCACCGACCGCTTCGACCGGCGCAAGCTACTGCTGTTCTGTTATGCCGGGTTCACCCTGGGGACGCTGGCCTGCGGCCTATCCAACAATGCCGCGGCCCTGTTGGTCGCCCGCGCCGTCTGCGGAGCCTTCGGCGGGGTCAGCGGTGCCACCATCATGGCCATCGTCGCCGACGTGGTGCCGCCGGAGCGGCGGGCCCGCGGGATGGGAATCATCATGACGGCCTTCTCCGTGGCCGCCGCGCTGGGGGTTCCCTTCGGACTCAAGCTCGCGCAGTGGTGGAAATGGGAAGCACCGTTCCTCGTCGTCGCCACCGTCGCAGCGGTGGTGTGGGCCGGGTTGTTCCGCATCCTGCCACCGGTGCGCGGCCATCTAACCGGCGAGAAGGTTGCCTCGGGAAAAGATTTCCTCGAGCTGCTCCGCAACGGCAACGCCTGGATGGGGCTGGCCTTGATGGTTGCGATGATCTTCGGCCATTTCACGATCATCCCGTTCTTGTCGCCATACTTGGTCGGCAATATCCGCTTGCCGGAAACCAGTCTGTTCCTCGTCTATCTAACCGGCGGAGTGGTGACGATTTTCACCGGCCCGCTGATCGGCAAGCTGGCCGACCGTCACGGGCGGTTCCGGGTGTATGTTTTTCTAATTGCCGGGGCCTGCGTGGTGATCCGGCTGCTCACCTCGAGCGGTCCCTTGCCCGTCTGGCAAACGCTCGTGCTGGCGGCGTTCTTTTTCACCTTTGCCAGCGGCCGCTTCGTGCCGGGACAAGCGGTGATCTCGATGGCCGTCCCGTCCACCCGGCGCGGAGCCTACATGAGCCTGGTGGCGTGTTCGCGCGATCTCGCATCCGGGCTAACAGCCTACGTCGGCGGTCGCATTGTGGCACAGGGGGCGGACGGGCGGCTGTTGCATTTCGAGCGTCTCGGCTGGCTGGCGATCAGTGCGAGTCTAGTGAGCTTGTGGATTTTCCGGCAGGTGAAGTCGGCGGAGTGATCTATCCGCCGGATCCATCCGATCCGACTGATTATCACAAATCCGTCACTCGGCTTCCGGTCCCAAACGCCGCCACCAACTCCGCTTCATCCTTCCATTTTCCCCTGCCCGTCAATTCAGCCCCATCACCCGGCAGGCCCAGCTCGCTCAACGCCGTCGTGACGAGCCGCTCTGCCGCAGCTTCATCATGGACTCTTGCCGCGTCTCCTCCCACGCTGCCCTTTTTCCTGTCCTCGGCAAACGGCATCTTGATCGCCTCCGAAATCTCGGGCTGCACCTTGCCTGGTGTGGATTTTGAGGACGATGTTTTCCGTATGCTCCAGTATGCGGCGGGAGAACTGCTCTCCAATGCCAAATACCACTCTGGCGGGCGGGCTTTCGTCTGTGCTCAAATACCGGATTGATGGTTTCACCGCCAGCGGACTAACCATCAACCAGCTCAGCTACGTTTTGAAGTGACGCCACCCATCCTCTGACGACTCTCCATTGGCAGCCCCCAGTGATCGCGCTGGCGGGTGGCTCATAAAGACTCCGGCATTTGCGAATTGCCATTTCCTGTTCCTGGCACACGCTCCCACCACCATGAACTTCCAGGATTTCCTCGCATCTTCATTCGCTCTGCCAATGGCGCTCTGCTTGACGGCACAACCTTTGTTGGCTGACCCGTCCGCAGTCGCTCCCACGATTCCCGAGATCGATGTCCAGCAGCCCGCCGGAATCAGCCTTGAGGATGGCCATGCCAAGGTGAGTTTCGGCACCCTCGTCGTTGGCAAGAGCGGCCCCGCTAAAAAATTCACGATCAGGAACCTCGGCAACGGCGATCTAACCGGCCTGACCGTCACCCGCAACGGCGTGAACGCGAAGGATTTCAAAGTGATCCAAGCCGCCAAGACGTCGTTGGCACCCGGGACCGGCACCACTTTCACCGTCACCTTCAAACCCACCGCCAAAGGCACCCGCAGCGCGGCCCTTCACCTCAAGAGCAACGATGCGGATGAAACGACTTTCGACGTGGTTCTAACCGGCAAGGGCCAGGCCCCGTGAATGACCGGCGGAAATCTCCCGCAATCCGCGATTGGCGAACGCCGGTGCTGGCATTAGGATTTTCCCCGTGGCCGATGATCCATCCAATTTCGATCTCCCGATCCAGCTCCAAGGGCAATTGCTGCTGGCGGATCCGTCGTTGCGCGATGGCACGTTCAACCGCTCCGTGATCCTGCTCGCGGAGCACAAGGCCGACGAAGGAGCCTTCGGACTGATCCTCAACCAGCCGACGGGAAAAACGGTCGGCGATTTCCTGCAAGGCGACGATTTCGTGCCGTTGCGGCAGCTCGCGGTCCACACCGGCGGGCCGGTGGCGCAGGACCAACTGACATTTTCGTCGTTCTGGTGGAGCAAAAAACAAGGCCTGCGCTGGGCGATCCGGATTTCCGCCGAAGACGCCGTGGACCATGCCCACCGGCCGGGGCGGATCGTCCGGGCCTTCGTCGGCTACTCGGGCTGGACCGCCGGGCAGTTGGAAAACGAACTGCGCCGGAACTCGTGGATCGCCGCCCGCCCGCAAGCCGATTTGCTGGGTCAAGAGCACGACCGCAGCTTGTGGGCCGAGCTGTTGCGCCATCTTTCGCCACTCCACCGCATTCTCGCCGAAGCGCCGGACGACCCGACGCTGAACTGAATTTCCCCTCGCACCCATGTCCGACTCGCCTCTCGTTTTCAGCCTCATCCCGGAAATCATCGCGGAATTCGCCGCCGGTCGCCTCGTCATCATCGCGGACGATCCGTCCCGTGAAAATGAAGCGGATCTCGCCGGCGCGGCATCGCTCTGCACCCCGGAAATGGTCAATTTCATGGCCATTCACGCCCGCGGATTGGTCTGTGCGCCGCTCACCGCCGAACGCGCGGAAGAACTCGAACTACCGCAGATGACCCGCCGCAATCGCGAGGGCCACAAGACCGCCTTCACCGTGAGCGTGGATGCGGCTCACGGCATCACCACCGGGATTTCCGCAGCGGACCGGGCGCTGACCATTCGCCTGTTAGCCGACCCGACGGCCAAGGCCGACGCGTTCGTGCATCCCGGCCACGTTTTCCCGTTGCAAGCCGTGCCGGACGGAGTGCTGCGGCGGGCGGGCCACACCGAGGCATCGCTGGATCTGGCAGGACTCGCCGGGCTGCCGCAGGCGGCGGTGATTTGTGAAATCATGAACGACGACGGCACCATGGCCCGCGTCGGCCAACTCGGCGACTATCAGAAGCGCCACGGACTCAAGGCCTGCACCATCGCCCAGCTCATCGAATATCGCCGACGCTCGGAGAAACTGGTTTTGCGCGAACAAACGGTGCAAATGCCGACCGATTTCGGTGAGTTCGACTGCCATCTCTATCGGATCACCACCGACGGCAGCCACCACCTCGCGCTGAGCAAGGGCATCATCGCCCCGGAGAAACCGACGCTCGTCCGCGTCCACTCGGAGTGCCTGACGGGCGATGTTTTCCATTCCCGGCGTTGCGATTGCGGCGGCCAGCTCGCGGCGGCGCTCGAGCACATTTCCAACGAAGGCGGCGTGCTGTTGTACCTCCGCCAGGAAGGCCGCGGCATCGGCCTGCCCGCGAAAATCCATGCTTACAAGCTACAGGAAGAAGGGATGGACACCATCGAGGCCAACGAAAAGCTAGGCTTCGGCTCAGACCTGCGTGACTACGGGATGGGTGCGCAAATCCTCTACGACCTCGGCGTCCGCAAGATGCGGCTCCTAACAAACAACCCGAAGAAAGTCGTCGGACTAGAAGGCTACGGCCTAGAGATCGTCGAGCAATTGCCGATCAGCCTGCCCTCCAATCCGCACAACGAGAAATATCTCGAAACCAAGCGGACGCGGATGGGGCACACGCTGTGAGTGTCTTGGGGTAGCGACGGCGGAGAGACTTCAGAATTCAATTTGACAGCTGATCGCCCTCGGGTTCCCGGCGGGATAGGTCTTTAGGCAGGAGGCTCTATTCTCATCGCCCGCGAGGCGGTGGCTCCGGCAAACTCGTGGGCGAGACGCCCACGCTCCTTGAGTGGATGGTGCTCACAGGCCTTGTCATTTCGGGCTGACCCAGGCTTGTTGCGGGTGTGCAGAACCCGATCAATTCCGAGAAGACGGCGGCGCTGGAAGAGCGGCTGGGTGGCAAAATCACAGCAGGTCAGGCAATCCTGCTCGAAGCGGTTGAGGGGCGAATTCAGTTTTGCAATCCTCAATGAGCGGCGCCGCGGGGTCTGATGCAACCGATGTAGAGAACTTCCTCCTCACGTCGTCAGGTATCAGTCCCGACTGACAAGCATTGGCTTGGACGGAGAACACTTTGATCGTAAGCCCCCGAGCGTCCGCCGTTTGAAAAGCCTCGGTCGCCGCGATCTCCTGGCGAGGATCGTGGAATGTCACGCCGACGCCACACCGACAAAGAGAAGGCCCGCATCATCCGGGAGTTTGAGAATCACCACGGCAGCACGGCGGACTTCTGCCGCCAACGCGGGATTTCTTCTCAGACTTTCGCTAACTGGCGACGCCGGAGCGAAGCCTCCCTCGCGAGCAAGGAAGAGCCGCCCGAGTTCATCGAGTTTGAATTCGGAGCCACGGCCGACCGGCGGGCTGCCTCCGGCCCGCTCGTCGAGCTCGAGCTCGGCGGCGGCATGGTCCTGCGCATCCTTCCAGCCCGTCTCTAGCAGCCATGATCCTCACCCTCAGCGTCGTCGTCCGCGAGGAATTGCGCGAAGACCCGCTTTCGCGAAAAGTATTCGTATTCCTCAACCGCCACGGCGACCGCGTGAAACTCCTCTACTGGGATGGAACGGGACTCTGGATTTTGGCAAAACGCCTTGAACGCGGCCGCTTCTGCCGACCATGTGGCCTCACCGGCGGCGGGTGCAAGATCGCCCTCAAACCCGAAGCGCTCGAAATGTTATTGAGCGGCATCGATCTCAAGGATGGCATGCAGCGTGCCTGGTATGAATTGCCGGATTAATTGATATAGAAATGCATTTCCCGCTTGGCATTCGGAGATATGGTATCCATATCTATCCGCGCTTTGACCAACGAAGAATTAGAAGAGCAGAACCGGCAGCTGAAGGATCAGATATTGATCCTCACCCAGCAGCTCGACTGGCTCAAGCGGCAGCTCTTCGGACGCAAGGGCGAACAGCTC
>JANMJJ010000165.1:0-6215 GCA_031371325.1 Akkermansiaceae bacterium
GCCCAGCTCGACCGCTTCCTCTTCAACATCATCGTCGATTACCCGTCCGAATCCGAAGAGCGGGAAATCATCCGCCGCGTCACCAGCCCGGCCGACACCGAGGTCACGCCCCTGCTCAACGCCGAGGAAATCCTCAAGATCCAAGCCATCGTCAAACGCGTCCCGGTCGGCGACCACGTCATCGACTTCGCCGCCAAGCTCGCCCGCGCAACCCGGCCCAAAGACATTTCCGCGCCCGATTTCGTCAAGGAAATGGTCAGTTGGGGCGCGGGTCCGCGGGCCGGCATCAGCCTCATTTCCGCGGCCAAAGCCCACGCCGTCCTGCGCGGCCGCTACCACGCCACCACCGGCGACGTCGCCGCCGTCGCCGCCCCCGTCCTGCGCCACCGCGTTCTAACCACCTTCAACGCCGAAGCCGCCGGCATCACCAGCGACGACGTCATCCAACGCCTCATCAAACTGCTAGCGCCGAAAGAGGAATTCGTGCTCTAACCCACTGGAGCGCGGAATTCATTCCGCGCGAAGTTGATGGTTGAGAGTTGAGAGTTGATAGCGAAGAAAAATACCCGCGCTCCTCTTTCTCTTTCCATCAACTCTCAACTCTCACCTCTCAACTCTCAACTCTCAACTCTCAACTTCTTTGAGCGCCCACCTCAAACTCCCCGACTGCATGCGCCTCCTGCCCGAGGAGACCATGGGCATCATGCGTCGGCTCGAGTGGTATGCCCGCCGCCGGATGGTCGGCACTCTATCAGGCCGCCACACCTCGCCGGACAAGGGCTTCTCCGTCGAGTTCGCCGAGCATCGCGAATACTCGCCGGGCGACGATCCGAAGAACCTCGATTGGCGCGTCATGGCCAAGAGCGACCGCAGCGTCATCCGCCAATACATCGAGGAAACCAACCTGCGGGCGACCATCGCCGTCGATGTTTCCGGCTCCATGAACTACACCGGCGACTCCGCCGCCATCACTAACGGCCACGCGCTTTCCAAGCTCGAATACGCGAAGCACCTCGCCGCCGCCCTCGCCTATCTGTTCGTGAAACAAGGCGACGCAGCAGGCCTCGTCACCTTCGACAAAACCACCCGCGGCTTTATCCGCGCGGGCAGCCGCCCCAGCCAGGTCCGGCGCATTTTGGAAGAACTCCACACCACCCAGGCCGGCGACGACACCGACGTCGGCGGCGTGCTCCATCACGTCGCCGAACGCATCCCGAAACGCGGCCTCGTCGTTCTCATCAGCGACCTGTTCGACGACCCGGAGAAAATCGTCGAAGCCTTGCATCACTTCGATTTCCGCCAGCATGAATTGGTCGTCTTCCACCTGTTAGCCGAAGAGGAACTGACCTTCCCTTTCAAGAGCTTCCAGCGTTTCAAAGACCTCGAAGGGATCGAGGCCATGCTCCGGATCGACCCGCAAGCCGTCCGCGCCGCCTATCTCGAAAAGCTCCGCGCCTTCGTCAAACGCATCGACTCCGCCTGCGGCAAAATGCGCGCCGACTACGTGCCGGTGAACACCAAAGTCCCGTTGCGGGACACCCTGTTGCGTTATCTGGGAGGGCGAAAATAACAGATGCTATTCCTCAACCCATGGCTGCTGGCAGGATTGGTCGGGGCGACGATCCCGATCATCATCCACCTCGTCCGCCAACAAGCCGCGATGCCGATCGAGTGGGGAGCCATGCGCTTCCTGTTCGACACCATTTCCGTCCGTCGCCGCAAAATGGAGTGGGAGGATCTGCTGCTGATGGCGGCGCGCTGCCTGTTGTTAGCCTTGCTGGCGCTCGCGCTCGCCCGGCCCTTCATCCCGCCGGATTCCAACATCCCGTGGCTGTTCGTCCTGCCCGCCGGCCTGGCCGGCATCGCCCTTTTCGGAGGGTCGTTCGTCCTCGGCAGCAAGAAGGCGCGCTGGATCGTCCGCAGCATCGCCGTGGCCCTGCTGCTCGCGGCGACCGGGTTGGTTCTGTTGGAGAAATCCCTCAACCTGAAACGCTTCGAAGCCAGCGGCCGCCGCGACGTGGCGCTCGTCATCGATGCCTCGGCGTCGATGGAACTCACCCGCGACGGCAAGACCCATTTCCAGCAAGCCATCGAGGAAGCCAAACAACTCGTCAAGCAAGCTCCTAACGGCACGGCCTTCTCTGTCGTCCTCGGCGGCCCCGCGCCGGAGGCCAAGACCGCCGCTCCCCTCACCCATCGCGCCGACGTATTGGGCGTACTCGACAAGCTGGAACCCGTCGGCGGCACGTTCCGCGCCCACGACGCGCTCGGCATGGCGACGCTCGGCCTCGCCGAGGGCACCAACGCTTCCAAGGAAATCGCCGTTTTCACCGACTCGCAACGCTTCGGCTGGCGCTTCGAAAATCCCGCCGCCTGGGACGGTCTTGAAAACGCATGGAAGGCAATGCCGTCGAAGCCAAAACTGCTGCTGCGCGACTTCGGCGTTCCCAAATCCTACCGCAATCTATCACTCTCCGGCCTCGAACTCTCGCGCCCGCTGGTCGGCACCGACCGCGAGCTGGTGCTGCGCGTGACCGTCGAAAACACCGGCACCGAAGCCATCACGCCCGGCCCGGTGGTGATGGAAATCGAAGGCAAACAAACCGGCGAATCCCCAGTCGGCCTGCTCGTCGCCGGACAAAAGGAAACCGTCGAGTTCCGCCATCGTTTCACTCGTCCCGGCCCATGCGTCATCGCTGCTAGAATCGACGCCAAGGACGACCTCGCCGCCGACACCCGCCTTGAACGCGTGGTCACCGTCTGCGGCAAGCTGCCGGTCCTGTTAGTCGATGGCAATCCGGCGGGCAGCTTCTTCGAACGCGCCGCCGGTTATTCCGCGCTCGCGCTCGCTCCGTCCACCGGCCTCATCGGCGGCAAGCCGGCGGGCGACAAATTCCTGATGGCCCCGCAGGTCGTCTCCGCCACGGCCCTGCGCGAGGAAGACCTCGACGATGCCGCCGTCATCGTGCTGGCCGACGTCTCGCGCTTGCCCGAACGCCTCGCCGACAAGCTGGCCGGAAAAATCGCGGGCGGCGCGGGCTTGGTAGTCATCGCCGGCCCCCGCGCCGACGCCAGCTTTTACAACACATGGGAAGGCATGGACGGCGCGTTGGTTCCCCTTCCACTCGGCGAGGAGACTGCGGATGCCGACGGGATTTCGCCCGCGTCTTCCACTTTTGTCCACGAGTCGTTGAAGGGGTTCGTGAAGGACACGGATTTGGAAAGCACCCGAATCACGCGCTGGAGAAAAACCGGCCAACCCGTCACCGGCACCGTGCTAGCGGCGGCGTTTTCCAACGGCGACGCCTTCCTCGCGACTCGCAACTACGGCAACGGCCGCAGCATCGTGGCGACCTGTGCCTTCGACGCCCGTTCGGGAAATCTACCCGCGCGGCGGTCGTTCGTGCCGCTCGTCCACGAACTCGTTACCTGGGCCGCCGGTGGGGGCGTGGAGCTAAACGTGGACTCCGCCTGGAGTCCGAATTTCGCCCTCGATTCCAATGCCGGCGGGCTATCCGCCAAGTATTTCCACACCCGCGACCGCGAGGAATCCCCCCTGCTGGAGCGAATCGATCCAGCCATCGACTTCGATTGGTCCACCAAAAAAGCCGCACCACAGATCCCGCGCGACGGCATCACGGTGCGCTGGTCCGGCAGCTTGGTCGCGCCTGTTAGCGGCGGGTATTTCATCGAGGCGGAAGCGGACGACCAGGCGGACGTGACGATCGGCAGCGGCACCTCGATGGTCGCGAAAACCCTTGAACCCGCAACCGCGCGCGTCACCCTAGAAGCCGGTAAACCCGTCCCGATCGAGGTCAACTTCGAGCAAGAGGGCGGCGAAGCCTATGTCCGCCTGTTCTGGACCCCGCCCGGCAAGAAGCGGCAGATCATCCCGTCTTCCGCCTTTCTTCCGGCTAGATCGGCAGACGCCGTGACCATGAAAACCATCGACCCGCGCGGCTTGGAGAGAAATGCATCGATCCATTCCGGCCGCCGGGGGCGGGAGTTGTTGATCGAAGGTTCCGCCTTGCCGGGGATCTATCAAGTCTCGACCGGCGCAGCCTTGGACGAAGTCATTCCCGGAATCGAGAACGGCACGCTGCCGGTGGCTGTCACCCGCGACGCGGCCGAAAGCCGCTTCGAAAACATGACCGCAGAAGACCTCGCGCTCGTCCGCAAGCGCATCGACCTGCTGCAACCGCATTCCGTCGCCGACATGCTCGGCGTCCTGCAAGGCAAAGGCTTCGGACGGGAAATCTGGAGGCTGTTAGCGGTGGCGGCGTTCAGCCTGTTTCTGTTGGAAAGCTTCCTCGCCCGCTGGGTCTCGCGCTCCCGCCGCACTGCGGAAGACGTGCGCGTCGAGTTCGGTGAAGCGACGATGTGGAGGGCCGGCAGATGAAATCATTGATTCGATTCGCGTTGGTTTCGTTGGTGGCGGGAGGGTTGCTGCATGGCCTTTCGCGGATAATCAGGCTGTCGCCGGACTGGCCGTTAGGGGCGGTGGCCCTGGCGATCGCGGCGGCGGTGGAGTTGATTCTCTGGCTGTATCGCTACGAAGCGGGCGCGGTGACGGCGGGCCGGGCGCGGTGGATCATCGGCTTGCGGTTGATGGCGCTGGCGGTGCTGGTTTGGATTTTGATCGAGCCGGTGTGGGTGCGGAAGGTGGAGCGCAAGATCAAGCGCGAGGTGGTCGTGGTGCTGGATGATTCCGGGTCGATGCAATTGAAGGACGACGGCACGGACGCAACGCGGATCGCGATTGGCGAGGCGGCGTTGGCGAAGTCGAAAATTGTGGAAAAGCTCGGCGAAAAACTGCGGGTGCGGATGGTGAAAGCGGCGCGCAGCGTGCGGGCCGAGGGCGAGGCGGTGGCCGAAGGATGGGGCGACGCGACGGATTTGGCATCGGCGCTGGGCACCGTGTTAGAGCAGGTGCCGCCGGACGAATTAGCCGGGGTGCTGATGGTGAGCGACGGCCAGCACAACCGGCCGGACCGGGTCGAGGACGTGGCGCGGCGCTTTGGGATTCTCGACGCGCCGGTCGGGATGGTGGCGGTCGGCAGCGCGGTGCCGCCGCAGGACGCGTCGATTCTATCAGTCCGCGCACCCGAGGCGATCCACCTCGGCGACCGGATGCGGGTGGCGGTGGATTTGAAATTCGACGGCTACAAGGGACAGCAGGCGAAGGTCCGCTTGCGGCGTGGCGAGAAGCTGTTGGAAGAGCGGGAAATTTCCATCCCGCAGGATCATCATCGCGAGGAAGTGCGGTTCGCGCAGGTGCCGGACAAGGGCGGCGTGGGCGACTATCAGGTGGAGATTGCCGATATGGAGGGCGAGCGTTTCAAGGACAACAATCTATGGGAATTCGAGACCTCGATCACCGACGCGCGCACCAACGTCTTGATCGTCGAGAGCTATCCGCGCTGGGAATTCCGTTACTTGCGAAACCTGTTTTACGGTCGCGACAAGTCGGTGCAATTGCAATACGTGCTGCTGCATCCTGATGAGGTCGAGGGTCAGCGCGATGAAGCGGTGGCGGCCTCGGCGTCGCGGCCGTTCGGCGAGGCGCTGGCGACGCGCATGCCGGCGAACGAGGAGGAGTGGCGGAAATTCGACGTGATCATCCTGGGAGATGTCGATCCGAAGGCGATGGACGAAGCGACTTGGAAAATCGTCTCGCGCTGCGTGAACGAGCGGGCGGCGTTGTTAGTGATGGTCGCCGGACCGCGCTTCATGCCGCATGCCATCGACGCGGAGGCGGGCCGGGCGCTGGTGCCGGCGGAGATGGATTACGGGAATCGCAACTATTTCAACGAAGGCGGCGATGAGTTCCACTTCGCACTAACCGCCGAGGGCCTGCGGCATCCGGTGACTCAGCAAAGCATCGGCGACGCGGTGAACGAGCGCGTGTGGTCGGGATTTCCCGAATTGAACTGGCGACATCCGGTGACCGGCTTGAAGGAAGGCGCAGAAGTGTTACTAAGCGCGGTGACCGCCGACGCGAAACAAGGGGTAACGAGCGGAGCCGGGTTAACAAGCGCGTTGGACGACCTCGCGAAGCGGCGCGACCGTGAAGCGAAAACCGCGCTACTGGTGACCCGCCAGACGGGAAAGGGCAAGGTGGCGCTGCTCCTAACCGACCGGACCTGGCGGCTGCGCGAGGGCGCGGGCGATCTCTATCATCACCGGTTCTGGGGCAACCTCGTCCGCTGGGGTGC
>JANMJJ010000177.1:0-10066 GCA_031371325.1 Akkermansiaceae bacterium
GGCCGTCTATCATTCGATCATGAAAGACCCTGGCGCGACATCACCCGCATTAGGCCGCCCCGGTGGGGCTCAATCTTCTGATGGCACTGAACCCAGGGCGATGCCCTGGGCTGGGATGGATCAGGCCCTTGGCCTTGAAGACGGAATACCCGCATCGTCTTGCTCTGCGTTTAACTCTGCCAACTCTGCGGCCCGAACGGCACAAAATGCCCTTCATTCTCCCGCCCCAACGGGGCAAACCATACCAGCCCAGGGCAACGCCCTGGGTCCCGATGACAAAAAGAATCCCAGCCCTGAAGGGGCGACCCATGGTTACGAACCCTTCCAAGGCATCTGCCTCACCGACACCTTCCAGCTCTACGAAAAGGGCGACCTCATCAGCAATCTCCTCACCAACAACAGCGACCGCCGCAAACGCCAGAAGGCCCTCGACATCCGCGTCATCATGGGCAATCCGCCGTATTCGGCGGGACAAGACAGCGCTAACGACAACAATCAAAACGTCGCTTATCCCGATCTTGATCGCAGAATCCGTGAAACCTACGCCGCGCACTCCGCAGCAACAAACAACAACGCTCTTTACGATTCCTACATCCGCGCCATCCGCTGGGCCAGTGACCGGGTAGGCAAAAGCGGCATACTTGGTTTCGTCACCAATGCTGGTTTCTTGGAAGCAAGAACTGCCGACGGGCTCCGCAAATCCCTCGCCGAAGAATTCAGCAGTATCTACGTCTTTCATCTTCGGGGTAACGCAAGAACATCAGGCGAGCAGCGGCGAAAGGAGAAAGACAATGTCTTTGGACAAGGCACGCGCACACCGATTGCGATCACTCTCCTCGTCAAGAATCCTGATGCAAAGCAACACGGACAGATTTACTGGCACGACATTGGAGACTATCTCATCGAGTCCGAAAAACTTGCCATCATCAGCAAGCGGTGTTAAAACTCAGCGTGATGCTTGGTGCTATAACGCTTCCAAAAGTAACGTGGAAGCCAACATGAAGCGCATGATCGAATTTTATAACAGCGAGGTTCAACGCTTCAATCAAGCGCATCAGGGACAAGACAGGAAGAGCAGGGATGCCGCCGTCGATAACTTCATTGACACCAACCCGGAGCAAATCAGTTGGACCCGTGCACTGAAACAAGATCTGGCAAAAGATCGTCAGTTCGAATTCGAGGAGAGCTGCCTTACCCGCAGCTTGTATCGCCCATTCACCAAGCAATGGCAGTATTTCAACCGGCGTTTCAATGAGATGGTTTACCAGATGCCACGTTTCTTTCCTGAAGCGGCAGCTAAGAATATCGTGCTTGGCTTTTCCGCATCCGAGTCTCGCAGTGCGTTCTCAGTATTTATCAGTGATCACGTCGCGAGTCTTCATGCGGTGGACATGGTTGGATCGCAATATTTCCCACTCTACCTCTACGATAAAGCTGGGGAAGACGAGGAAGACACTGAAGGCGAACTTTTCGCATCGGCTAAAACAACCGCCACAGAAACATACACCCGCCGCGATGCCATCACCGACGCGGGCCTCATGCATTTCCAGCGCGCGTATCCGGCGAAAGGCGAAGGGGAGAGTCTGAGCAAGGAAGACCTCTTCTACTACATTTACGGTCTCCTGCATTCCCCGGACTACCGCAGCCGCTACGCCGACAACCTCGGCAAGGAACTCCCGCGCATCCCCGCCGTGAAGACGTTTGCGGATTTCCGCGCCTTCTCCCAAGCCGGCCGCGATCTTGCCCATTGGCATTTGAACTACGAGACCGTGGCGTGTCATCCCGGCGTGGCGGTGGAGGAGGTGCTCGGCTCACCATCATCTCAAGGGCCGACGGTCATAGACCGACGCTACAGGGTCACCAAGATGAAGTTCGGACATCACCCTCAAGGGCTTCCCGCTCGCCACCTACGATTGTAGGGAATCGAAGCGGTCAAGCGCTTCGGGAAAATCGCTTGTGGAGCAGCGGATGGAGAAAATTCGCGAGCACGATGGCAAGCGTCCCCAGATAGAAGGCGGGCTTGAGGTTGCCGTTTTCCCGAAAGATCACCGCCGCCGCGATGATGCCGTAGACCGGTTCGAAATTGGCGGCGAGATTGAAATCGTAAGCGGTGATGGAACGCAGCAAGCGGTTCGTCAGCGCTTGCGCGAAGACCGTGCAGACCCAGGCAAGCAGGAGGATCCAAAGCCAGTCCCCGGCAGCGCTGACAGCAAGCGCGGAGAGGCCGGCGGGATCAAACACCGGGATCGCCAGCAAGCAGACGGCGGTGGCCGCGAGCATCTCCCAGCCGACCATCACCATCGGGTCGCCGCCGTCGACGACGATGGCGCGGTTGAGGACCATGAAGACGGCGGCCAGCAGCGCGCTGAGAAGGGCGATACCGAGGCCCGGGAGATGTCCCGATTCGACACCGGCGATCAGGCCGATTCCCGCGAGGACGAGAAGCCCCAGCGCCACCTCGAAGGGGCGGATCCTGCGGCGGGTGAGAAGAGGCTCGGTGAAGGCGGTGAACA
This sequence comes from Akkermansiaceae bacterium, assembly GCA_031371325.1. Taxonomy (GTDB): domain Bacteria; phylum Verrucomicrobiota; class Verrucomicrobiia; order Verrucomicrobiales; family Akkermansiaceae; genus Luteolibacter. Next base: position 2,514 of record JANMJJ010000177.1, read on the forward strand.
GCGAAAGCGTCGCCAGGCCGGCGAGCGCGATGGAGACGTTGGCCAGCTTGACCGCCCCGAACAGGCAGAGCCAATGCAGGCCGATCACCGCGCCGACCCCGAGCAATTTCGCGACCGCCTTGCGCCCGAGCCAGATTTCACGATCGCGCTTGAGAGCGACCCATAGAAACGCTCCCGCAGCCGCGAGCAAACAACGCCAGGTGATGAGCACGGGTGCGCTGACAGATGCCAGCCGTCCGAGGATGGTGGTCGCCGCGAAGATGACGACGAGCAGATGGAGCTGGAAAAACGGGGTGATGCGGAAGGGTGGTTCCCGGGTTGCGGAGTTGGAAGCCTCTTTTCGGTGCCCGGTCCAGGCGGTTGTTCGCGCGGGACGAGGCCGTTCACGGGACTTTTCAAACGCGCGGATCGACTCCATGCTCCCGGCGATGAGCGTCGCGTTCGATTTCCCGGGTTACCAAACCGCATTCCGTGAGGCCGCCGGGGCGGCGGGGTTCACGGCGACCGTGTTGGCCGAGCTGGGCGCGGGGCCGCTGATCGCCTGGGAGCGGCCGGGAACCGGGCCGCGCGTCTATCTCTCGGCGGGCATCCACGGCGATGAACCGGCCGGACCGCTCGCGTTGCTGGAATTGCTGCGGGCGGGATTTTTCGCCGCAGATTTCCACTGGTTGCTGTGTCCCGCGCTCAATCCTTCGGGGCTGGCCGCCGCCACCCGCGAAAATGCCTGCGGCGTGGATCTGAACCGCGACTACTGGCTGCGCGGCACGCCGGAAGTCGTGGCCCACGCGCTGTGGCTCGACGCGCTGGCCACCCCGGACCTGTTCATTTCCCTGCACGAGGATTGGGAAACTGCGGGATTTTATTTCTATGAAATCAACCTGCGCGAGGACCAACCGGAACGGGCGAAGCACATCCTCGCTGCGGTGAACCCGTGGTTCCCGCCGGAGCCGGGACCGGAGATCGACGGCCATGAAGCCCGCGAGCCCGGCTGGATCTATCATGCCGCCGAGCCGGATCTGCCGGAAGGCTGGCCGGAAGCGATCTATCTGGCGAAAATGGGCTGCCCGGTTTCCTTCACCTTCGAGACCCCGAGCCACGCGCCGTTAGAGCGGCGGGTCGCGGCGCAGGTGGCGGCGGTGAGGGCGGCGTGCGCGGGGTTGTGACGCCGGGAAAAGTCAATCCACGTCATCGTCGATGCTCAAACCAAGTCAGCCAGCGCGGCCTCCAAGGTGGGAAACCGGAAACGGAAGCCATCGGCCTCCAGCGCGGCGGGAAGCGCGCGTTGGCCGGCGAGGAGGGCTCCGCCGAACTCGCCGAGGACGAGCTTGAGGGCGAAGCCGGGCACGGCAAGAAGCGCGGGGCGGTGCAGTGCGGCGGCGAGCTTGCGGGTAAGGTCGGCGTTGCGCTCGGGGTTCGGGGCGGTGCCGTTGATAGGGCCGGCTAGGGTTTCCGACATCACGGCGTGGACGATGGCGGCGCGGAGATCGGCGAGGTGGATCCACGGCATCCATTGTTTGCCGGAGCCGAGCGGGCCGCCGAGGCCGAGCTTGAACACGCGGCGCAGTTTGCCGAAGGCCGGGCCGTTAGGGCCCAGCACGATGCCGATGCGTAGGCGGACGACGCGCACGCCGAGCGTCTCAGCATCGCGGGCGGCGTCTTCCCAATCGTTGCACAGTTCCGCGAGATAGCCGCGGCCGGGGCGGGCGGTGTCGCTGAGGATTTCATCGCCCCGGTCGCCGTAAATGCCGACGGCGGAGGCATTGACCAGCACCCGGGGGCGGTCCCCGTCGGGGAGTTTCGCGATGGCCTCGGCGACGCGGGCGGTCAGGCCGACGCGGCTTTGGTGGAAGCGCCGGCGCGACTCGTCGGTCCAGCGCTGGTCGATGGGTTCGCCCGCCAGATTGATCACCGCGTGGTGGCCGGCGAAGTCGAGGGTGTCGGGAGTTTGCCAGCAATCGACGCCCGGCAGCGATCCTTGGCCGGCGCGGCTGATGCCGGTGGTGGCCATGCCGATTTCCGCGAGCAGGGCGGGCAGACCGCGACCGAGGAATCCGGTGACTCCGACGATGGCGGCGCGCTTCGTTAGGTCCATGGCGGAAGATTGGCGCGGGATGCGGCGAGGTAAAAGCGGATTTTCAGGCATCGGCCGGGGAGGCTTTCGCCCTTTACTTCACGGGCCGGGGGTTCTCTTATCACGGCGATGCTTAAACTTGGTGCATGGATCCTTTCCCCACTGCTGCTTTCCCTGCCGCTCGCTGCCCAGGAGGCTCAAGTTCTGCCGGAGGGTGCCGCCGTTTCGCCGCCGGTCGATACGATCACGCCGGTGCCGCCGCCGGAGATCCCGTTCGGCTCGCCGGCTGCGGCGGAGTTCGCGATGCCGGACAACCTGAAAATCGACAACTATGGCGGCGGCACCATCGCCGGCAGCAAGGACACCGGGGTGCGCTACGCGGGGCCGGGGATCAAGGTCACCGGCGACAACGGGATGGAGATTTACGCGGACAGTGCGTTCTGGGACATCAAGGCGCAAACCGTGACGCTGGAAGGCCACGTCAGCGTCTATCAGGGAAACATCCTGCAACGCGGCGAGCGGGCGGTGTATTTCTATCAAAAGAAATTCCTCGATGCCAGCGGGCTGCGGGCGTCGCTTGACCCGATCCTGCTTGAGGCCGGGAAATTCACCGTCGAGGACCGCGGCGGCAAGAAAGTTTACGTCGGGGAAAACGCCGGGATCACCACCGACGACGAGGAGGACCCCAACTTCTGGGTGCGCGCGAAAAAGACCACGATCTATCCGGGCGAGAAGGTCGTTTTCAACGATCTCCGCCTGTACGCCGGAGACATCCCGGTGTTCTGGTTGCCCTACCTGAGCCAGCCGCTGGATGCCGACCTGGGCTACCATTTCGTTCCCGGCTCGCGCTCGAGTTGGGGCATCTACGCCCTCAATACCTACGGCATCATGCTCGGTGGCAAGTACAACGAGGCCACCGGCGAAAGGGAAGACGCGTGGCTGCTTTCCCGCTGGCATCTCGATCTGCGGGCGCGACGCGGAGTCGGCACGGGCGTCGATTTCAGCCAACCGGGCGTGGACAACAAGGAGGAGATCACCGGGCTGAGCCTCTACTACCTCGACGACCTGAACCCGGAAATCAGCCGCTCCGGCGTGCCGCGCGGCTACGTCAGTAGCGACCGCTATCAGATCGAGCTCAAGCACCGGCTGAAGCTCGATTTCCCGGATGACGCGGATTGGCGGATCGACTCGAACCTCACCTTGCTGAGCGACCAGTATTACCTCCAGGATTTCGACACCAAACTCTACCGGACCGATCCGGCACCGGACAACACGCTGGGCCTCTACCGGCGGGACGAGGGTTCGTTGCTATCACTCTACGGGAGATTCCGGATCAATGATTTCTATCGGGCGGACACCCGCTCGCCGGAGGTTGCCTTCGACCAGGTGCGGGCACCGCTGTTCGGCCTGCCGATTTTACACGAGGGCAGCACGTCGTTCGGGATCATTGGCGAGCAAGCCGCCGACCCTGCCCGCGACACCATTATCAACCCGCTGCTGCAACTCACCGCCGGGGATCCCGCCGCCCAGGCCTTGCTCAACCAGCTCAGTGGATTCGACCGCCAACTCGCCGAGCGGATCCTCGCGCTGCCGCTCAATGACCCGAAACGGGAGGCCATCGCCACCCAGTTGCTGGATTCCAGCTACGCCCGCTTCAACACCTATCAGGAACTCTCGATGCCGCTGACGTTGGCCGGGTTTTTCAACCTGACTCCCGAGGCCGGGCTCGGCTACACTCACTACGGAGCCGTCGATGGGCCGGTGGAAAGTTCCAACCGCACCTCCATTTATACCGGCGTGGAAGCTTCGGTGAAATTTTCCAAGGAATTCGGCGGCTACCGCAACCACGCGCTGGGCCTCGACGGCCTGAAGCACATTTTCCAGCCCTACGCCCACTGGTCGGTTGTTTCCACCAACGACTTCGAACCCGACGGCCCGCTGGTGGACCGGCTCACCCCGACGACCCGCCCGCGGCCGCTCGATCCCACGCGCTTCACGGCGGTGGACGAGATGCAGAGTTGGAACGTCCTGCGCCTAGGCACCCGCAACCACTTGCTGACCCAGCGCGACAACCAGAGTTTCGAATGGCTCTATCTGGACACTTACATCGACGCATTCATCGAAGATCCCGAGGGCCAGCGGAACTATTCGAACCTCTACAACGACGTCCGCTGGCAGCCGCTGCCGTGGCTGGGATTGGATCTGGAAGCGCAGTTCCCCATCGTCAGCGGCGGCTCCGGCTTCAATGGATATGCCAGCATCCTGCGCTTCGTGCCGACTGATAGCTTCGAGTTTTCGTTAGGCTACCGGATGCTCAACGGTCACCCGGTGCTGGTCGATTCCAACCGCTTTGACATCCAAACCTACACCCGGCTCAACGAGTATTGGGGCGTCGGCTCGCGGCACACCGTGGAGCTCGACGACAACACGCTCGAACTCGAGCAATACACCATTTTCCGCGATCTGGGGAATTGGGTGGCCGGCATGGGCCTCTCCCGCCGGGACAACCGGCTTGCCAACGAATACGGGGTCGTTTTCAGCCTGACCTTGAAGGATTTCCCGTCGGTCTCCTTGCCATTGGAAATGGATGGGCAATAGTCGCCCGCACATGACGATTTCCCCCGACAAACTCCTCGCCGCCTTGCGCTGGCGCTATGCCACCAAGCGCTTCGACCCTGCCCGCAAAATCCCTGCCGCGACTTGGGATGCCATCGAGGAGTCGCTCGTCCTAACACCGTCCTCGTTCGGTCTCCAGCCGTGGAAATTCATCGTCATCCAGGATCCCGGCATCCGGGCGCTGCTATCGCCGGAGTCCTGGAAACAACCGCAGGTCACCGAAGCGTCGCACTACGTCGTTCTAACGGCCCGGGCCGATCTGGACTCCACCGACATCGACGCCTGGATGGCACGGATGGCCGAGGTCCAAGGCGGCAGCTTGGAAACCGTGGCACCGCTCAAGGGGATGATCCAAGGCTTCGCCCAGGCAATGAGCCACGAAGCGCGCCACGCCTGGAACGTCCGGCAAACCTACATCGCCCTCGGCCAACTGCTGGCGTCCGCCGCGCTGTTAGGAATCGACGCCTGTCCGATGGAAGGCATCAGCACTGCGGGCTACGACCACGTCCTCGGGCTGGAAAGCAGCGGCTATGCGACGGTCGTCGCCTGCGCGCTCGGCTACCGCTCGGCGGATGACCGGCTTGCCACCATCCCCAAGGCCCGCTTCGACCGCTCGCGGATCATCGCGCACGTTTAGAAATCCTTCTTCGGCGGTGAATCCACTCCGAGAAGCTTTCTAACATCCTTGATCAAGTGCATGGCGATTTCCTCGGAAATCACTTTGTCCCTGCGGGTGCCATGCACCCCGATCTTGATCGCGGGCACCTTGCCCATCGGCGAATCCGCCTCGCCGACGTCCACGAAAAGCCGTCTGCCAAGCTCACCGGCGACCTCGTCGTCGGAAGCCATGTGCCACCGTGTCGGCAGGTTCAAATCCTTGCTGACCCGGGCCAAAGTCTCCGTCGTGCCCAACTTCGCTTTCAGCTCGTTGGCGATTTCCTCGCGTTTTTCGTCGGACAACTGGGGATTGATCGGCAGAGGAACCCAGACCGGATGCGGGAGGTTCTGCTTGTAGTTCCAGTAGGCAACCCCGCCGCCGCCGATCAGCAGGACCATCGCCACCAAACCCGTTACGATCCATCGTTGCATCTTTTCGGGTTATACGTCATCCACCCGCCCATCCAAGCCAGAATTTCATGGAATATCCAGCCACCGCCGCCACCGCCGAGACCCTTCCCAACGGATTCACCCTGATCCTCGACCCCGATCCCACCGCGCCCGTCGTGAGCGTGCAAATCTGGGTCGCCAGCGGTAGCATGCACGAGGACGCGCACCTCGGCGCGGGGATTTCCCACTACCTCGAGCACATGGTTTTCAAGGGCACCCGCGATTGGGATGCCGATACCCTGGCCGCCACCGTGCAAGCGGCCGGCGGCCATTGGAATGCTTACACCAGCTTCGACCGCACGGTCTATTACATCGACGGGCCGGCGGCGTCCTTGCCCGTTTTCCTGAAAACCCTGACCGGCCTCGTGTTCTATCCGACACTGCCGGAATCCGAGTTCGAAAAGGAAAAGGACGTCATCCGCCGGGAAATCGACATGGGCCTCGACGATCCCGACAACGCGGCTTCACGGCTGCTGTTCTCCACCGTCTTCACGCATGATCCGCGCCGCCATCCGGTGATCGGCCATCGCCATCTGTTCGATGCGATCCGCCATCAGGATCTAACCGGCTACCACCGTGACCGTTACACGCCGGACCGCTGCTTCGCCGTCATTTCCGGCGATTTCGATCCGGAAGAGGCGCGCAAAATCGTCACCGAGCTCACCGCCGATTGCCTTCCCGGCGGCGGTCGTGAGCCGCTGGTGCTTGTCGATCCGCCGCAGCTCGGGCCGCGCCGCGCGAGAGAGACTTTCGCCGTGCCCACCAGCCGGATTTCGCTCGCCTGGAAATCCCCGGCGCTCGATCACCCGGACGCGCCCGCCTTCGATGTGCTGGCCGGCATCCTCGGTCGCGGCCGTGCGTCCCGGCTTCACCGCAGCTTGCGCGAGGAGCAGGAACTGGCGCTGGAAATTTCCGCGTTCTCGTGGACCGGCCCCGGCCGCGAGGGGCTCCTGGCAGCGTCCGCCGACGCCGAGCCCGCCAAGCGCGACGCGCTGATCGAGGCGATCCTGCTTGAGGTGGCCGCCGTCGTCGGCAGTGAGCTGGACGACGACCTGGCCAAGGCCAAACGCCAGATCGCCGCCAGCCAGTTCCGCGGGCTAACGACCGCCTCGGGCCGCGCTGCCGACCTCGCGTCGAACTGGCACGAAGCCCGCGATCTCGATTTCACCCGCCGCTACCTCGCCGCCACCCAGGCCGTCACCGTGGCCGACGTCCGCCGCGTCGCCGCCACCCTGACCGACGAACGGCTGAGTCTAACTATTCTCGATCCGCTCGACGCCCCGGCTCCCGCCCGCACCGCCAAGGCCGCTAGGACCCGCGAGGAAATCCAGGTCCACACCCTGGCGAACGGACTCACCCTCGCGCTCATCCCGGATCACCGCGTGCCGCTCGTCCACCTACAAGCCGCCGTCCGTGGTGGTCTCCCAGCCGAAACCCCGGCCACCAACGGCCTGAACCAGCTTCTCGCCTCGACGCTTTCCAAAGGCACCCTCACCCGCACCGCGCAGGAAATCGCCGTCACCTTGGAATCGCTCGGCGCTTCGATCAGCGCGAACACCGGCAACAACGCGATCCTCATCCAGGCCTCCGGTCTCGCGCCGGACTTCGCCACCATCGCCGACGTGTTCGCCGAAGTCATCGTCTCGCCCGCGCTCCCTAACGACGCGATCGGCCGGGAAAAAGCCAGCCAGCTCGCCAGCTTAGAGGAAGCGCTGCAAGACCCGTTGCACACGGGATTCCGCGCCCTCCGCCACGCCGT
>JANMJJ010000182.1:0-5488 GCA_031371325.1 Akkermansiaceae bacterium
GGCGCGAAATGCGCGGAAACAAGGGGTTATGGCCCGTCTCCCAAAGTCGTCCCGCCTCCCCCGTTTGTTCGCCCCGCCTTCTGGCGTTCTTGGTGGCAATAGGAGACCGCCTGATGGCGGGACTACCAGCGAAGAGGGCTACTCTTCCTTTTTCCCAACCAGCAACGAAGTGACCACGCCGGTCACCAGGATGCCGAGGATCACGGCGAGGATGACGACATTGAACGAGTCGCCTAACCAGACCTTGAGCCACTTCGCGGCGAGCATTTTGACGCCGACTACCAGCAGGATCAGCGAGAGCGCGGGCTTGAGGTAGTGGAACTTGGCGAGCATTCCGGCGAGCGCGAAATACAGCGATCGCAGGCCAAGAATCGCGAAGACGTTGCTGGTGAAGACCAGGAACGGGTCGGCCGTGATCGAGAAAATCGCGGGGATCGAATCGACCGCGAAAATCAGGTCGGTCACCTCGATGAGCACCAGCGCCACCGCCAGCGGGGTGAGCAGCCACTTGCCGTTAGGCGCGGCATCGACGACGGGGTCTGCGGTGACGGCTTCACCGGGTTCCGCCGCCTCGTGCGAATGCTTGCCGCCGGCCTTCACCAAAAAATGCTGGCCGTGGTAGTTGCGGGTGACGGGAAAGCGCCTTGTGATCCAACGGATGAGCGGGTTGTTTTCCGGGGGCTCTTCCTTTTCCTTCATGACTAGCATCTTGATGGCCGTTAGAACCAGGAAGCCGCCGAACAGATAGAGGATCCAGTGGAAATGATGGACCAGCGCCGCGCCCACGCCGATCATTGTGCCGCGCATCACCAGCGCGCCGAGGATTCCCCAGAACAACACCCGGTGCTGGTATCGCGCGGGCACTTTCAGCGAGCCGATGATCATCGCGATCACGAAGATGTTGTCCATGCTCAGCGATTCCTCCACCACATAGCCGGTTAGATATTTGGTGGCGGCGAGCTTGCCGTTGTTCATCAGTCCGTCCACGTCATCGACGTTCATTCCCAGCCCGCACCAGTGGCTTTCGTAGGCGAAATAGACCACCACCGAAAACGCCAGCGCGAGCGTGACCCACACCGCCGTCCAGCCGAGCGATTCCTTGAAGCTGACCGCATGGGACTTCCGGTGAAACACGCCGAGATCCAGCGCCAACATCATTAACACGAATCCGACAAAGGTCACCCAAGGCCACATCATCCCGGACGATGCAAGCGGAGCAACCGGGTTGGCCACTGGAAACACCCGTGGATCTTCCACTTGGGTGCCCCAATGCCGAACTGCGCGGATCTCATCATTCGTGGTGAAAGACGAGGAACAGGCAGAAATGCCTATATCACTCACCGGAACCATACCGGTTGCCCGTTGGAAAATCCGGTGTCAGTCTCGCGCCGCGCATGGCCCGTCAATACACCCTTCATCGCCCGCAAGCCGTTGCGGCGTCCGGCATCGACTACGTCGCGGCTCTCAATGCGGAGCAATACGAGGCGGTTTCCTCGCCGCCGGGGAAGGCGTTGGTCATCGCGGGCGCGGGCTCGGGCAAGACGCGGACGCTGACTTACCGCGTGGCGTGGCTGTTGGATCACGGGATCGAATCGAAACAAGTCCTGCTGCTCACGTTCACCAACAAAGCGGCGCGGGAAATGATCGAGCGGGTCCGCGAGTTGGTGCCGCACGACACGTCTGACTTGTGGGCCGGGACCTTTCACTCGATCGGCAGCCGGATCTTGCGCCGCCACGCGGAGGATCTCGGCTTCAAACGTTCGTTCTCGATCCTCGACCGCGACGACCAGAAATCCCTGCTCAACTCGGTGGTCGCGAATTGCGACATCGACACCAAGCAACGCCGATTCCCCAAGGCCGACGTGCTCGCCTCGATCTTCAGCCTCGTCGAAAACACCGGCGCGACCTTGGAAGAAGTGATCGCCGCCCGCTACGATCATTTCTACGACTGGATGGAAAAAATCGAGCTCGTCCGCACCGGCTACATCGCGAAAAAGCTGGAGACCAACTCGATGGATTTCGATGACCTGCTAGTCATGACGGTGCGCTTGTTCGAGGAACGGCCCGACGTGCTGGAACTCTATCAGCAAAAATTCAGGCACATCCTGGTGGACGAGTATCAGGACACCAACTCGGTGCAAGGCCGGATGATCGACCTGCTGGTCGGGCCGTCCAACAGCCTGATGGCCGTGGGCGACGACGCGCAGTCGATCTACTCGTGGCGCGGCGCGGACATGGAGCATATCCTGAGTTTCCCGGTCCGCTATCAGGGCTCCAAGGTTTTCACCATCGAGACCAACTACCGCAGCGTGCCGGAAATCCTCGATCTATCCAACGCCGCGATCCGCGCGAACTCGGGGCGGTTTGAAAAGGACCTGCGCTCGTCGCGCGACGGCACCGGCGTGAAGCCGGCGCTCGTCGCGTTGGAAGATCCGCGCAGCCAGGCGGCGTTCATCGCGCAGCGGATGTTGGAACTGCGCGATGAGGGGATTCCGTTGGAACAAATGGCGGTGCTCTATCGGGCGCATTTCCAGAGCTTGGAAATCCAGATGGAACTCACGGTCCGCGGGATTCCGTTCGCGATCACCAGCGGGCTGCGGTTTTTCGAGCAGGCGCACATCAAGGACATCGCCGCGTTCATGCGCTTCGTGGTGAACCGCCGCGATGAAGTCAGTTTCCTCCGCATGGTCGCGCTCCTCCCCGGCATCGGCGCCGGATCCGCCGACAAGCTGTGGAACGAGTGGTTGAAATCCGGCTGGGCGGAAAAAGAGGAGCTGCCACCGAAATGGTCCGACCTCTTCCTCAAGTTCAAGATCCCGAAAAAGTCCGCCAAGCACTGGGAACAACTCTGCTACACGCTCGACGAACTCACGCCCGAAGGCGAATTCGCCCGGCCGTCGCAGATGATCTTCAGCATCCTCGAAGGCGTTTACAGCGACTACCTCAGCGCCTCCTTCGACAACGCCGAAAGCCGCCGCGCCGACATCGAGCAGCTCTCCCAATATGGCGGCAACTTCGACGACATCCTCGAGTTCCTCGCCCAACTCTCGCTGATGAGCTCCACCGACGGCCAGCCCACCGGCGACCGTTCCGATCTGGACGACGAAAAAGTCACCCTCTCCTCCATCCACCAGGCCAAGGGCCTCGAATGGAAGGTCGTCTTCCTCATCTGGCTCGTGAACGGCCAGTTCCCGAACGGCCGCATCCTCGAAGCCGACGACGCCGACATGCTCGAAGAGGAACGCCGCCTCTTCTACGTCGCGCTAACAAGAGCCAAGGACGAACTCTACCTCACTTATCCGATGATGAACCCCAAGTCCTACAGCGGCGACATCATCTGCCGCCCTTCACTATTCCTGGAGGATTTCCCTTTCGAACTGGTCGAGGAATGGAACGTCGGAAACAGCGACCCGTGGGCTGACGATGAGCCGTTCTGAACGGCAAGGCAGGGACGGACCTCCGGGCCGTCCAGCGAGTGAACCGCGAATGCCCAAGCCGCTGCGAGGCCGTTCCGTCACACCGTCGTCACTCATTCTCATCTCAATCACAAGACCGCCCGGAGGTCGGTCCCTGCCGGGCGGGTGCCGCCTTTGCAATGTCGCTCTCACCCTCGCCAAGGACTTCGAAATTCAATGTTCACCGCGGATCGATTTCGGGATGGAAAACGGCTCGACCGGCATCCACCCCCCGTCTATCGTGAACCCCGATGGTAGCCAAAACCGAATCCCACCGGAAACTCGCGGAGCGGATGAGTTCCGCGAGATCGAAGGCATCCTTCCCTGTGATGTCGCGCGCCGAGTTTTTGGCCCAGACTCCTGCGGACCTGAGAACCGTGAGGGGGACCGTAACTCCATCGCAAAAGCCCAGCGATAGGCCGTTGTAGCCGCCGGATCTCTCCGAAATCCTCGGCAATGTTCTTTGCCTTCCGCTCCGATTACAGGAAAAATGATTGTTAGTTGGGGCTCCGATCGGCAACTAAACAGTGACAATTATCAATACTAGTCAATATATTATCTAGCGAGCTTTTGTATGTGAATTCGATTTCTTGTTTCGAATCAGGATCCAAACGGAAGACCAACCTCTTCGGTTTTTTGTTTTTCGTTTCTCCAGATGCTAAAAGCCACTTAGCCGATGGAAACTCACGGCTTTCAATCGCTCCACTTTCTTTCAATCGCAAAACGCCCAGCGCGCTTCCACTGCTTTTTGTTAGCTTCCAGCGGCTTTCACTAAAGTCAAATTTTGAAGGAAACAGCTCATCCCATTTACCGCATCTCTGATCAAAGTGAGACGAAACATCCTTCTTATTTAAGAATACTTTCGTGATTTTATCAGATGTTTTGATCGACCATCTAAAACTAATGGTTGGTCTTTGTTTTTCCTTTTCTTTACGATTTGTATTTCCCCCACACCCTTCATTAAGTAGTTCATTGATATCCTTGGAATCGAAGAGGCCGACAAAGAACCTGTCTTTATGAAAGAGGCACATGACTACGAGATCGACGCCATCTTCCAAAATCGATTGAGGGAATTGAATTGTGGCATCGGCTTCGTCTCCCTTCAAGCTTTCCACCCACTTCTCTTTTTTCTTGCCAATCTTCTTGCATCCTTTTCGCCCAAATCCCGAAGATCTTGCCTGGCATCGAGAAATTCCATTCTTTTTGCGAGAATCTATCCAGAAATCATCAGAGTCAGCTTCATCATAAAGAGGCTTAGCAGGATTATAACCTCTTATTAGAAACTGACTTAAAGCCGCATATAGTGCGGCATCACCTTGATAATGCTTTTCCGATGCCATATAAATAAGTTTGTAACTTTTTCATGAAACTAAACATTTCAGACTACAAGTGACCGGGGGCAGCCTAGATTTCAATATCCGGTTGAATGATATCTGTGTTCGATTCAGCACTCATGCGGCGGACAGTGCCGGTGTCTGAGGACGGTTCCGGATTTGCTGACGATCCAGCGGACGGTGGAGTGGGATTCGCATTCCTCCGGGCGTTCCCATTCGATGAGGACGGGAAATGAACATCGAACATCGAACGCCCAACATCGAACGTCGAAGTGAAGAGGGAAGGGCGAAGAGGAAGGAGGACGGTGCCACCCTCGGCGAAAAGGCCGCCTGGGATCTGACGCGGGGCGGTGATGGGTTCGGCAGGGAGAGCGGGCATCGGTGGATTGGGTGAATCGAACATCTCCCTGCTAGAGATTGGCGCGGCGGAATGCACGGTTTTTCGCCGGGCAGGGCAAAATAACTGGAAGACAAAAGAGGAACTGCGTCAGGCGACCCGATGGCAGGGACCGAGTTGCCTACGGCCATGCAGGATGCGCTTCGCGATTGATGCGATCTCGCTAGTGCTCGCCCTGCATTCCGGGCGGTCCAGCGAATGAGAAGCGAATGAGAAGCGAATGAGAAGCGAATGAGAAGCGAATGAGAAGCGAATGATCCCGCCGCAGCAAAGCCGTTCCGTCCCCCCAACGACACACATTC
>JANMJJ010000194.1:0-3242 GCA_031371325.1 Akkermansiaceae bacterium
TACGTCACCACCCGTAACAAAAAGAGCCTCCGCACCCCGGGCCGTCTCGAGAAAGTGAAATTCAATCACTTCCTCAAGCGCCGCACCCTTCACCGCGAACTCCGCTAACAACCAGCTTCAGTTTCCCATGTCCGAGCCAAAAACAATCCAGCGCCGCATCAATTTCCGCAAGGCGAACCGCAAGATGACGCGTCGCCGTCATGACATCCCTGCCGATCAGGTCGTCGCTACCAACCCGGAGCTTCTCACCAAGTTCACGACCGAAACCGGGAAGATCCTTCCGCGCCGCGTCACCGGGGTTTCCGCCAAGCTCCATCGCAAGATCAACAATGCGATCAAGCAATCCCGCGCGATCAACCTGCTTCCCTAACCGGTCGCCGGAAAACCGATTTTTCAAAGAGCCAGTCCGTGCAAAGCGGGCTGGCTCTTTGTTTTTTGCGAATGTCCGCCAAGGAAAATTCTTCCGGAACTTTTACCTTGGAGCGGTCCGTTTGACTTTCTACATTCCGCCCGGCGCAAGCCGCTACCCATGGCCAAACAAGATTTCACCATCCTCAACAAGCTCGGCATCCACGCCCGTCCCGCCGCGCAGTTTGTCAAAACGGCCAATCGCTTCCAGTCGGACATCTTCGTGGAAAAAGATGGCGAGGAAGTCGATGGCAAGAGCATCATGGGCCTGATGATGCTCGCCGCCGGTCACGGCTCTATCATCTCCGTCAGTGCCGATGGCTCTGACGCCGACGCCGCGCTCGAAGCCATCGCGGATCTCATCACCCGCAAGTTCGAGGAGGACTGATCTGGAGCGTGGTTGCCGCGTCTCGCGGCAACTCCTCCCCGGCGTTCCTACGCAGTTGCAGCTAGACGCGGCAACCACTCACTCCTCGGACAACTCGATCTGCGTCCCGCCGGGGATTTCTATGTCCAGCTTGTAGGACTCCCGCTCCGCCCGATGGATTTTCGAGACGATTTTGAATCCCAACGCCTCAGTCGGGGCAATGCGGAGTTTTTCATGAATCCAAACGTGTTTGGAGTGAGTAATTTGTCGGCGGGCACCCTCAGAGGTCAAAGGTGATTTCCACTCGAAGGTGGTGGGCAATTCCGGCTCTAGCAGCTTTCCCGCTTATGGGACTCACCGGGTCTTTCTCAGTGGGAGTCCCCCCCAAACGGCTAAATTCGATAATCCACAGACGGACTATTTCAGCATCCTCAAGGTGACACACATGGCGGTTACATCAAGAATATCGATCAAAAGTGGTGGCACACTGGACCTTGACTACTCGAGCACCGACGCCTCAGAGTGTCTGGACGGACGTGATGCTTGGTTTAGAGAAATGAGGATGCATCCGTCATCCCAACCCAATGCCACAGGCCGGGATCGAGTTCGGCGCGGGCGGCGGCGGCTAGAGCATTTGCATCCGCGCCGTCGTGGAGCACCGCGAAAACCGTGGAGCCGGAACCGCTCATTAGGGCGGCGGCTGTTTCCCTGCGTTCTAGCAGCCATTGCTTGATTTCGGCTAGGAAACGGTGCTTTTCAAAAACCGGACGCTCCAGATCATTCACCAGCGAAATCTCCTGAAGCTCTTGTGGTGTGTAGTGAATTCCCAGTAGCTCAAACGATTGTTTCCATCTAGCGTAAGCATCAGGCGTTTCAACGCCGAAGAATGGCTTCAGAAGAAGGACTGACAGCGCGGGCGGGGAGGGGACAGGTTCGATTTTTTCTCCGCGCCCGGTGCAACGGCAGGCTCCAGTGGTGAGGAAAAATGGAATATCCGAGCCAAGTGAGGCGGCGAGATTTTGTAGAGCTTCCACTCCGAGTGGGTGATCATAGAGCCGGTTTAGTCCCAGCAAGGTCATTGCGGCATCGCTGCTCCCGCCGCCAAGTCCGGCACCGTGGGGAATCACTTTCTTGAGTGAAATCGCGCATTTGCAACGGACGCCAGTGGCGGCTTCGAAGGCTTTTGTCGCTTTGACGACGAGATTTCCGTGATCGCCGGGCACGCTGGGATCGTCGCATCTGAATGAGAAATCGTCGGACTCGGTGAATTCGAGTTCATCGGCCAGACCCGGAAGCTTGACCATCAGCGTGTCGATTTCATGGAACCCATCATCGCGCTTGCCGAGCACGCGCAACGAGAGATTCAGCTTGGCGGGGGCTTTGAGTGTGAATGAGTTCATGGCAAAAAGTCTCGGACTATCAGGGCCATCATGCGGCCCGTTTTGCCGAGTTCACGGCGGTAACTGTAGTGGCGCTGCAAATCAGATGCGGTATTCAATCCGCAGTCGAGAAAAGATCCGACCCCTGAAATGGCGGCTTGCCTGCTGATTTCTCCGGCAAAATCCACTTCGTAATCGGGCTGCCTGATGCACGGGCTGAGCATTGCGGTCACATTTTCAGGCCGAGTGCCAAATTGCTTCGCCATCATGCCTAACGCGGCTTTGAAAATGTTACCTTCGGTGCCCTTTTTCCCTGAATGCAGCAACCCGATGGCACCCGTTACCCGATCTGCGAGCCAGATTGCGCCGCAATCCGCCACATAGATCGTAAGAACGATTCCGGGTTGGCAAGTGACGAGTCCGTCGCAGCCGGGCACGACCGGCAGTCCATCGGGTGCCAAGATTTGCGGGCTTCCAGGGACGGCAACCACTTGGTTTCCATGCACTTGTTCCGCACGCCACCACTCGGCGGATTGGCCGGCGAACTCGGAAACCGCTGACTCGTGATACGGGCGCAACAATTTCATCGCTTTATCCCGGTCACCGCTGATGGGTAAATCCGGCACACGCCCGATCCAAGCCGCGCGGACGCCGGGGATCGAATTCAATGGATCTAAAAAGGGGAACGCCTCCGTCACCCGGGGACGGTAACGGAGGCGCTGAGGATTCGCCAAGCTGGTTTATTCAGAGGAGAAACCTAATTGATCACGCGATTGCGCGGCCTTGAATGGCACGCTTGGTGTGTTCAACGGCTTCTGCCTGGTCTTCATCCATACCTGCCAGAATGCCTGCCAGATCGTTCGCGATTTCCGTACGCATCTTCGAAACGAGTTCGATTCCTTTGGTGGTGATGCGGACCATGATTTTACGGCGATCTTCGGCGGCGTGCACTCGCTCAACGTACGACAATTTTTCCAACCGATCGACTAGGCCGGTGGCAGCGGCGGTCGAGTGGCCCATCTTTTTCGCAATGTCGGACATCGTGAGATATTCTTCGCTGGAGAGGTAGGTTAGGAGGAAGAACTGCG
>JANMJJ010000112.1:0-9888 GCA_031371325.1 Akkermansiaceae bacterium
ATAGCAATGTCAGTATCTCCACTGCGGTGACAATCACTGTCACCGTCCCGCCAAGTTCTGGCACGCTCACTCGCGGCCCGTATTTGAACCAGAGCAGCGATACCAGCATCGTCGTCCGTTGGAGAAGCAGCCAGTCGATCCCCGGCCGCGTGAAGTATGGCACCTCGCCAGGTAGCCTCACGAACACCCTCAACGAGGCCGCGACCGCGACCAACCATGAAGTGAAAATCACCGGTTTATCTCCTTACACCCGCTATTACTACAGCATCGGCTCGGCTTATGATACTTTGGCCACGGGCACGGAATACACCTTCCGCACCTCGCCCACGCCGGGCGCGGCCACGGACACCCGCATCTGGGTCTTCGGCGATTGCGGACGCGGCACCACCACGCAAATGGGCGGCCGCGATGCTTATTATACTTTCACCGGCAGCCGCACTCCGGACCTGTGTCTGATGCTCGGCGACAATGCCTATAACAGCGGCACCGATGCCGAGTATCAGACCGGCTTCTTTGACATCTATCCGACGATCTTCCGCAAGATGCCGCTGTGGTCCACCATTGGCAACCACGAGGCGAACAACGGAGCCATCGCCGCGACTTCGAACGGCACTGTCGCCAACTTCGCCACGTTCCCCTACTACGACATGTTCACCTTCCCGACGGCGGGCGAGTGCGGCGGCGTGGCATCCGGCAGCGAACGCTATTTCAGCTTCGACTATGGAAACATCCACATCATCAACCTCGACTCGCAGACCAGCGACCGCCGCGTGACCGAGATCAATGGTGCCGACGGCGCGATGGCCACCTGGTTGCGTGCCGATCTGGCCAGCACCACCAGGATCTGGACCATCGCGATATTCCACCATCCATTTTACTCGAAAGGCAGCCACGATTCGGATACCGAGCAACAGATGGTGCAGATGCGCACGAACTTCGCGCCGCTTCTCGAAGCGGGCGGCGTGGACGTCGTGCTTTTCGGCCACAGCCACGTTTACGAGCGCAGTTTCCTGGTGGATGGGCACTACGGCCTATCTTCCACGATGACCCTCGCGATGAAGAAGAACGCGGGAAATGGTCGCACCGCAGTATTGAACAGCGTCGCTCCCGGCGGTGCCTACATCAAGCCGCTCAACGGTCCGCGCGATCACTTCGGCACGGTTTACACCGTCACCGGCAGCGCCGGATCGGCCGATGGAGGTTCCCTCAATCACCCGGTCATGGCCGTTTCGTTGAACACCGTGGGAACCTTCAACCTCGACATCAACGGCAACACCTTGGTCGGCACCTACATCCAGTCCGGCGGCACCACTCCGGACACGTTCACCATCATCAAGCAAGGCGATGCCGACCGCGATGGCGATCATATCCCCGATGCCTATGAAGATGCCAACGGCCTCAACCGCGCCAGCAACGGCGACGGCGGCACCACCGATACCGATGGCGACGGCACCACCAATCTGGGCGAATACATCTTCGGCCAAGCCGCCAACGTCCCCGACAAATTCAACTGGACCACCACCACCAACCTGTTGACCGGAAATATCACCGTCAGCTTCCCGACCTTGGTCGGCCGGACCTATCAGGTGTTATACAGCCAGACCCTGCTCGGTTGGCTGAATGGCAGCCCGGTGCTCACCGGCAATGGCTCCACCATGAGCTGGACCGACAACGGCGGCATTACCGGCACCGCTCCCGCCGTCACGCCCAAGCGCTTCTACCGAGTGGAAGCGAGCACGCTGGATCCCTGATGGCAGATAGCCTTCTTCGAGGGTTGGCTTTCCTCGTGAAATAAAAATGGCCAGCATCGCTGCGGACCCTTTGTCGAAAGCTCAGGAATCAGCCGCCGATGTCGGTGCGACCGGAAAGCTGGGCACCTTCTTCCATCGAGAACACCTTCGACTTGATGTCGCCGTTGATCTTCGACTTGTCCTTCAGCTCGCAGCGTTGGGAAGTGATCTTGCCTTCCACCTTGCCGTAAACCTTCACCTCCCCGGCGGTGACGTCGCCCTTGATGATGGCGTTTTCGCCGATGGTCACCCGGCCTTTGTCGGAGGTGATTTCACCGTCGATTTTGCCATCGATGATCATGTCGTTGGAGAAGCGGATGGAACCGGTGATTTCGATTCCGCTGGAGAGCACGTTAGTCGGATTGGCCATGACGGGAAGGGAGCAAAGGAGGGCCGGGTTGGCAACAAGATTCCCCTAAACAATCATGTCCCGGGTGACATGATACTTGGCCGCGCAACGCGGGCATTGGATGCTGATGAAGTCCGCGTCGCCGAAGAGCTCATCGAGGCGGTCTTTCCAGCCGCCGAGGATGGGCAGGATCTTGTCGATGGTGCAGCCGCAATTGAAACGGAAGCGGCGCGATTCGAGCAAAGTGGTTTCCTCTGTCGCCGTGATTTTCCCGACGGCGGCGGCATCGAGCGATGCCAACCATTCCAGATCGCAGTCCGGCTGGGCGGCGATGATGGCGAAATTCTCATCCTCCAACCGGAAGGCGCGGGCCGGGCGCTGCTCGGACTGGTCGTAATACTGGGCGAGCCAGACGATCGGGTCCTTGCCTTCGATTTCCAAGGTCGAGAGCCGCGGCTTGCTGTTCTCGGTGGTCGTCGTCTGGGCGTAGAAGAAATTCCGATCGGGCTCGCGGACGTCTTCGGTGAAGATCCGCCCGGTGATGGATTCTTCGAACGAGCTGCCGGTGACAAACAGATTGATCCGCGGCGCGCGGAGATTGGCCGTCCAAGCGATGGACTCCGCCCACGGCCGCGCGACGAGGTGCAGTGCCAGCATCGCGAGCGTGTCCTTGAGCATCTGGTCCAGCTCGGCCGGCGGATGGACGCTGTGCTGCATCAGGTGCAGATAGTAGTCGGTGTAAATCGGCGTGAACTGGCCGCGTACTAACAGCGCGTTGCGATGCCGGACGAAGATGGATTCGATCTTGGTGAATTCTTCGGGAGTTTCCATGGGACGCAAAGAGAAGAACACAGCGGCGAAAGGCACGCCACACGGAAACGCGTGGCGGCTCACATCGGCGTGCGGATCCTTCGTTGGCGGAGCAGGGGATCCAGCCGTCCTCAAGCAGCGCTTGGGAAATCGGCTACTCTTTCCCCGCATTCCCTGCTTGTCCAGAATAGGACGCCCTCCTAGAGACTTGCTCAGAACACTTATGTCACTCGGAACCACACTCACCGACATCACTTCACGCCTCCGCCAAGGGAAATTTCCGAACGACCGTCGCGTTTAGACCCTTTGCCAAAAATAATTTCCGCTATTCGGAGTGTGTCCTGCAGACGGAGCGGATAATTTTTGGGCGATCTATGAGGTGCTCAATGGATGCAACAAGCTTGTCCGCCCTCAACGTTTCACGACAGAACGGTGAAATATTTTTTCAGAAACATTCGAGGATCCCCCCGTATTTGTCCCACCCCGGGTGTTACCATCGGCCTCGAACACCAGCCAAGTCCCGCCCCAAGCCTCCACCGCCGCCGAACCACCACATCCCCTTGTTTCAACCATGACTCTGCAAATTTCCGACACGGTGCTGATTGAAGGCGATCCGTTTTCGTCCCGTTACAGTGTGTCATTTCCAATGCCCCACCCGATGATCCGGGATCTCACGACCGATGCTCCACCTCGCAAGAAAAGCAGTGCGTGCTGGTGTGGGTACACGCTCACATGGGCGATTTTCTCGGGACGTTTGCACCTGGCCAGTCTGGATGGGAGTTACGAACTGAGATCCGCTAGGCCGCTTTTCGCGAAATGGGCGTCAACCGTCATCCACTTGCCTCTCGGAAACGTCGATCCGTCCTTGGGCTCCAGGTATGAACCGGTCCATGAGGCCTATCTTGAAATTGAGATCGATGATGCCTGTGAGCTGGAACAGCGGATCCGTTACTGCGGGATCGAGGTCCGATCCCTGATGAAGGACGCCCAGCCCTCCGGCTAGATGGCTTGTCGGCGGAAATCACGCCTGTTTTGCCAACATTTAAGGACTGGCTGACGGCCACCCCGTTTTGTTTGATAGAACCCAACCTTTGAATGAATTCCACCATGCCTGTTAATTTCCTCCCCACCGCCGACAGGCAACTTGCCCCTTCCCGCGCCCGGGCATCATCCAGCCGGGCAAACGCCGGAACGGCAGCGTGAGCCAGATCGTTCCTGCCGCTTGATACCACCTCCGAATTCCTAACCACTCCATGTTCAAAATCTTCAGGCTGTTCCGGTCCCTCCGCTTCCTCGGCTTGATTCCGCTGGTCATCGGCTGCTGCCTGGATTTCGACGGCTGGCTGCATTCAGGTCTCATCCTCCGCTGCGCCCTTGGCATCATCGGTGCCTACCAATTGCTTGGCCCGCTGGATTCCGATGGCATCGGTTGGATGGGCACCTTCATCGGCGGACTCCTGCTCTATCTGTTCGCGATGCGGAGCGGCCCTCTTCTTTTGTTCACCATCCCCGGCATCGACTTCCCGTTGCTCCTGGATGGCTGGATCAAAATCACCCTCCGGATCATCGCGGTCGTCGCCTTCATCCTCGGCTTCAAGGACACCTACGAGCATCGCCGCTTCAGCCATTGACCGGGAATTTTTCCCACAGACCCACAACTCCCACCGAAAACCAAATCCATGTTATTCCGATGGCAGCGAATTCTGCTGGGTAAATCCGAACCAACAGGTGGAAGACGAGGATTGATGCGGAAATTCCCACGATCCTTCTTTCCTCAATTCTGCAAACCAACAAACTCCATTCCGTGCTCGATCCATCCGAACTCACCCCAGCCCACCCTGGCCGTCTGCCTTGATGCCGACCGCCTCGACCTCGGCCGAGTCGGCATCACCCCGGATCCGCAACTGCTGTCCACGGCCACGGCGAAAGACATCGCCACCCGGCAAGCTTGGTCGGAGTTGGAATAGTCAACAATGAATCGAACTTACGCCTTCCTGAAAACAGAAATCTAATACTATGCATCTCATTAAAATACTAAAAGATTACGGACATCTATGCCACCAGCATCGACTACGATAAGGATCACCCGCTCTCGCAGACATTCTTCGCCACCGTCCAAAACAAAGTCCACTACGCCATCCACGGCCAGACCGCCGCTGAGGTGATCGTCTCCCGCGCCGACCACGGACTGACGAACATGGGGCTGACGAACTGGGAGGACGCACGTATCCGCAAAGCCGATGTCAGCATTGCCAAGAACTACCTGAACGAGCCGGAACTCCGCGCCTTGGGCAATCTGGTCGAGCAATATCTCATCTTCGCCCAATCCTAAGCGGAGCGGCGAGTGCCTATGACCATGCGGGACTGGACCACGAAGCTGGAGGGATTTCTAACTCTTAATGATCGCGAGGTTTTGCAGAATGCGGGCAAGGTCACCGCAGAGTTGGCGAAAGAACATGCGGAACGAGAGTTCGCCGAATTCCGCAAAGCTGAGGATCGCACACTGGAATCCGACTTCGACCGCGCCATTCAGCAACTCCCGCCGCCGTCAGCATCATGAGCCAAGAAATCACCTCATTTGAAGCGATCCGCTGCACCAATCCAGCGGGCAACGAATTCTGGTCCAGCCGGGACTACGCCAGGGTGCTCGGTTACGTGAATTGCCGCCATTTTCCTGAATAAGCGAAGCGATGACAAAGGAAGGAACAAACGTAGCGAATCATCGCCGATGCCATGGTGCAAGTGGATGTCCTGGGGATCGATGGAAATTTCCGCAAGGAACATCTCTATGTCGCTTGTTCCAGGGCGCGGCATTTGTTGACGATTCTCACACGGTAGAAGCTGAAATTCTGAAAACTGAAACACTGAAAGTCATGAACGACGATACCAAACCAGACCATTCCGGAAATACCCGGAATATTCCAAGCGATCCGGGCGAAGGCACGGGTGAATTGTTTCCCCGACCAAGACATGATATTCCTCGCCGCAAGGAGAAGTCCGACGGAGAACAGTCCGACGGTCGCAGACCGCCGCTACAGCGGCGCAGCGTCTATCTGTGGCTCTGTTGCGAGGGGTGGATGCGCTTCGGGCCGTTCGAGTGGTTGCGCTTCGATGACACGGCGAACGCGATCATTGGACCGGCCGGAGAAGTGGTGGCGAGGAAAACTGGCGAGTATTGGCATATCACCGACGGGCGAGGTAAAGGTATGCCTTTTTCCAATCCGACGATCACGACGACCCGCGAACATCCACACGCGAACTCGGGATCGCATCCGAAGGGGAGGAACAATGTCAGATAGACCGGGCCAGCCGATTGATTCGCGCCGCCAAGGGAGAATGCGTTTTGGAGATAGACGCCGGGAGAGCGATCGCGAAATCCATTGAAACCGGCAAAGCCACAAAACGCTTGGACACCGTCAAAACTGAAACGCTGGAAAAGGGAGAGTTTCCCTCGATGGCGGACTTGTGGACATTTGTCTTGAAAATTGCAGACTTTTGTCCATCTTGCGTTCCATGAAGGCACTGTTTGACCCTGCGCAGAATTCGCCTGCCGTGATGATGCGGCGGATTCGCAACGGCCTGCCGGCGGAGAGCTTTGTGGAGGCGGCGGAGCAATTGGGGGTTTCCCAAGAGATTCTTGCGAAGAAGCTGGGCTTGGTCGCACGCACGCTCAACCGCAAGCGCAAGGCGCACGAAAATCTGTCTGCCCAGGAATCGGAACGAATCATGCGGGTCGTCCGGGTTTGGAACCGGGCCCGGACTTTATTCGGCAGCGACGAGGCGATCGCCAGTTGGTTGCTGCGCCCCGCGGCGTCTCTGGATCAAGCGGCACCTTTGGATTTGCTGGATACGGATGTCGGCACGGCCGAAGTGGAGGGCTTGATCACGGGACTGGCCTACGGGAATTTCCAATAAGATCATGCGACTTCACCGGATGGGTGCCGCCCGCTTTGCCGGGAGCGCGGAGGCCGCATTTGGTGGCCAAGGAGGCATTTATGGCTCGGGGAGATGGCACCACCGGGGCCGGCTGGTCGTTTACACGGCGGCACATCGTTCCCTCGCGATGCTCGAAATCATGGCCCATCTGGATACCCGCTGGCCGCTACAGCCGATGGTGGCGTGGGAAATCGAGGTTCCTGAAGCATTCATCCAGACGCCGACGGATTTGCCGGGTGATTGGAAGTCCAATCTGGAATGCACCCGTGCCTATGGCGACGAGTGGCTGGCTAACGGACGATCCGTCGCCTTGTGGGTACCGAGTGTGATTGTTCCCGTGGAATTCAATGTCCTGCTGAATCCCGCGCACCCCGACTTCAAATTGACATGGGTGCGGGAGGGACCGGAACCTGTGGAGGTCGATCCACGACTGCTGTGAGGAATTACAAATGCGGGAACCCGGTGGTGCATCCGCGCCGACCGGTGATCGCCGCCACGCTTGATTCACGAATCGTTCGTTCAAAGAGGCGCTGATGCCGGTTGGTATGACAGCCTTCGCAGCTCATGCTCCGGGAGCATATTGTTAGGTATCGTTAGTTTTTAATCGCATGAATCCCCCCCTTGACAGGAGTGTTATCGTGGCCGGTTCATGCCCGGATCATTGTTCCGAAGCTATCTCCGTAATTGTTCAGCCCCGCCTAACGCACCCAAACCACGCTACCAACGAAGTTCATGAACAAGATCGCAATTCTTACCGACATTCATGCCAATCTTCCCGCGTTCGTGGCGGTTTTGCGAGACGTGCAGGCCAGTGGTGCCGAGCGGGTCGTGTTTCTGGGCGACATTGTCGGCTACGGAGCCTCTCCGGCGGAGTGTGTGGAATGGGTCCGCAAGCTGGGAGGATTTTGTGTGATGGGAAACCATGACGTTGAAATCCGCGCCGTGCGCAAACGGGGAGGTTCGTTCCGTGACCCGGATTGGAAGAATTGCGGCTATCAGGCAGGCCTGGCCCATGCGGCCAAATGCCTGGATGCAAGTCAGGCGGATTGGCTCGCGGCATTGCCATTTTCGATGAAGATTCCCGGCGCGTTCGCGGCGCATGGGAGTTTGGTCGAGCCGGAAGCCTTTGATTATATCGAGAACGCCGAACACGCGAAACCCACATTGGAATTGCTTCGGAAAGAGAAGATCAAAGTCGCATTCCTCGGGCATACCCATGTGCCCGCCATTTTCGCCGATGACTGCGATGCCTTGGAGTGGTTGGACGAGACACGGGTGAGAATCCCGCCGGGATTGGCCTGTGTTGTGATCGTCGGCTCCGTGGGTCAACCTCGCCACGAGACCGACCGCCGGGCGGCATGGGTGCTGTGGGATTCCGATGAAAACGTGGTTGATTTCCGGAAGACGGATTACAACCGTCTCCAGGCGGCACAAGATATAGCAACGGCCGGGCTGCCATTGGAATCCGCTCTGACGTTGCTGACGGATGAGGAGGCAGCGTGCCTTCTCGGGTGAAGTATTTACCAACGGATGCCCGAATTTGACTCCGGGTCAGTGGTTCGGCATGGGCGGGCTCAACCGCAGCCTCCAGAGCGCAGGATAGAGCAGTAGATGGGTTCGCGGCGGCAGGCTCTTGATGGGAAACCATGTGGCGCAACGGAATTCGTTCGTGAAATCCTTGGCCTGACGGTCCGGGTAAAAGTCGATGGCGGGAGGTTTCGAAAGTTCGACCACAAAGGTGGCCCATTGGAACCCAAGGGCTCCGAATGGATAGGTCAGGGAAAACCTTCGCTGGTGGGGAACGGGTGTGAGCTTCCGAATTCCTCAATGGTTTCGCGCTTGGCGGTTTCCCACGGATTGTCGTCGGAATCATGGATTCCTCCGCCCGGAATACTCCAGACTCCGGAGCGCTTCCGCTGGGCGAGCAGCACGGAGATGATCCCTTCCTGGCGAGTGAAGAATAGGATGCCGGCTCCGTGGTAAGTCATGCGGTGGGGAATGAAAGATTGCGGAGCAAAGTTGCATTCGAAGCATCCACCCAAGCGAGGGTGTTAGCCGCTCCGGGATTGCGGGCGGCCCGGGTGGCGGTGACCAAGGCAGCGAGTGAATCGAAACGGGAGTAGGAGGTGCTGGGATCAAAGGCTTCGTCGCGCAATGTTTGGGTGGGTAACGAAAGCACGATTTCTTTCACTTTCAGACGGTCGGTGGCGAAAATGACGATGCCGCCGAGATCGGTGGGTTCGCCCCAGCCGTGGAATCCGTAGCGGACGAGGATGTTGCGGAGGTCGAACATCAGGCGTTCGTGTCGGTCTCCTTTTACGCTACTCCAGAACCCGGAAGTTTCGTATTTCTGGCAGTGGTAGCGGGCCAGTTGAATGGCTTCTTCGAGGGTGAGGCGTTTGTTTTTCGGCATGACTTTCCGTGGAGTGGTTTTGAGGATTTCATGGCCGAATTCACGCTTGAGTGTGTCCAGCACCGTGGGATCGGGAGGAACACCCAGGCGGATGATGCGGCTGCCGGGTTGCAATTCGACACGGAAAAGCACCGGGCCGAAATAGAGAGCGGTGCGCCAGTTACAGGTGATGTAAGTGCCGCGGCCGTAGGAGCCGCCGTGCATCCAGCGAATGACTCCTCGCTTGGCCTTGTATTTGAGAAGCGGGGTTTCCGCCGTCCAGGAGTAATCCCGCAGCCCGTGGGCGAGGATCTTGCGGGCGGCGCGTTTGCTGGTGCCATGGAAGAAGATCCGTTGTTCGAGGTTCGCTTGGATTTCTGGCGGATTGACCGGGGAATCGGAGGATGGTGACATTGAATGGTGAAGATATTAAGGCGGGCCACGTGGGTTGAGGGTGTCGAAGCTTTTGCGAAGGTCGCAGGGACGGGTGGCGAGGCAGACCTTGACGCTGTGGGTGAGGATCATGGCTGCTAGAGACGGGCTGGAAGGATGCGCAGGACCATGCCGCCGCCGAGCTCGAGCTCGACGAGCGGGCCGGAGGCAGCCCGCCG
>JANMJJ010000016.1:0-37179 GCA_031371325.1 Akkermansiaceae bacterium
TCCAGTTCCTCCTCCTGCGCGGCGGCGATGGTGTCGATCACGGGGAGCACACGCGCCCTCGCGTGTGCCATGTCGCGCCCTCGCGGCATGGTCGGCTCGCACTAAAGCACAGGCCGTCCGAGTGGTTCGACGCATGATTTCAGCGAGGGCGCTGAAATCCACACGCGAGGGCGCGGGTGCTCCCCTTGCGGTATTGGATCAAGAGTCGCAGCCGGTCGCGTTCCTGGTAGTAGGGACGCAGGGCACCGAACAAGCGCGAGCGCACCGAGTCCACCTTGGACTTCTCCACCCCGTCATCCAGCTCCAGATCCGCGAGGCGGCTGCGGGCGGCCTTGATGAGTCGTTGGTAATGCTCCAGCCCCGGATGTCGGAAAACCACCAGTCCGGCCACGCCCTCAGCTCGGCATTCTCTCACGTCTCCTGATCGGTTGATCCAAATGTTGTTAGTCGGGGCTGACGCCATCGTGAGATTTGCGTTGATTTTAATAGGTTACATTGTATCCCTCTCTTTGTGACGCTGACTTTCATCGAAACACCCGTCTTCTCCCGCCAGCTTGCCGAGTGCGTTGACGACGAGGAATTCCGGGCGTTTCAGAATGAACTGCTTAGGAATCCGGAACAGGGCGACCTTCTCGTCGGACAAATCAAATCCTGCCATGCACAAAAAAAACAAAATCCCTGATTTCAGCTTCGACGAACTCCTTACCAGCATGCAGCAGGGCGCGGATCACGCCGCCGGAAAAATCACCGCGCGCACGCATCAACTCACGGCGCGGACTGAGGCCATTTCCGCCACTGAAATCGCGGCAATTCGCGAACACATGAACGTCAGCCAAGCCGTCTTCGCCGATCTCCTCAACGTCCCGAAAGCGACCGCTGTCTCATGGGAACGCGGCCTGCGCTCGCCATCCGGTGCCGCCGTGCGCCTCTTGCAAATTGCGAAGAACCGCCCCAAAGCTCTTTTGGAAACAGCCGCCCATCCATGATTTTCAGCAAGAAGTGAGACCGCTTCAAAACGGCACCTCCCCCGCCAGTTCCCGCGCTCAATCCGGGGTGGAACATCCGCACCAGCTTCTTCCAACCATTCACTTAGACTGAATGAAAACTTCCAAAGTTTGAATTTGCGCTACTGATAAAAAAGGGCATGGTCGCCGTATGTTCTTCGCCGAATTGCCCTACTTCAGAAAGGCGGTTGGCAAAGTGCTGACTTCGTCCGAGCTGCTCCGGGTAAAAATCGAATTAACAGGTGATCCGTCCCGTGGCGCTCTCATCCAAGGCTCTGGCGGCATTCGCAAATTACGCGTGGCGGCTCAAGGCAAGGGCAAGAGCGGCGGGGCAAGAATGCTCTACTACCTAGTGGCCGACGATGCGATCATCCTGTGCTACATTTACCGAAAATCTGAAAAAGAAACGCCCACGCCTGCTGATTTAAAAAGAATCTCAAAAGAACTCAAACGGGACAAACCATGAAAAAGACCGAATTGAAAGATATCGCCCGCCAAGCCACTGCGGTGAGCCGTGGAGAAATCAAGGCCGCGCGCGTCACGCGGATCGAGGTATTGCCGGATGGAAATGTCACCGAGATTGAGGTGGATGCGGAGGACTTTCGCAAGATGCGGTCCACTGCATGGGATCAGAAGACCGAGGCCGCGCGGATACGTCATAGGCTCGGAATGACCCAGCCCGAATTTGCCGCGCTGCTTGGAATCCCGATTGCCACATTGCGAAAGTGGGAAATCGGACCAAGCCAGCCTAGCGGTGCCGCCCGCACCCTTCTGCTACTCGCTGAAAAGCACCCTGACTTGGTCAAGGAAGCTGCCGAACGCTCGGTAGGCGCGGCCTGACCCATCGTTCTGTCAAACCTTCAAAACGGCACCTCGCCCGCCAGTTCCCGCGCTTCTTCCGCCACGCGCTCGGCCTCGGCCTGCAAGCCGGAGATCTCTCTCTCCAGTTCCTCCTCCTGCGCGGCGGCGATGGTGTCGATCACGGGGAGCACACGCGCCCTCGCGTGTGCCATGTCGCGCCCTCGCGGCATGGTCGGCTCGCACTACAGCTCAGGCCGTCCTCGTGATTCGACGCATGATTTCAGCGAGGGCGCGGGTGCTCCCCTTGCGGTATTGGATCAAGAGTCGCAGCCGGTCGCGTTCCTGGTAGTAGGGACGCAGGGCACCGAACAAGCGCGAGCGCACCGAGTCCACCTTGGACTTCTCCACCCCGTAATCCAGCTCCAGATCCGCGAGGCGGCTGCGGGCGGCCTCGATGAGTCGTTGGTAATGCTCCAGCCCCGGATGTCGGAAAACCACCAGTCCGCCGCCTGAGCCACCGGCATCGCTGGGCATTTTCACATCCAGAAACGTCGCATCCTCCAGCGTTGTGCCGGACGCCAGTTGGCCGAGATATGAGGCGACCCCGACGAACTCCGCTAGTTCGAGGACTCCGCCAACCACTCCAGTCAGGTCGTAATTTAATGGCTGATTCAGACAGCCGAAATTGTTAATCCGAGAGCAATGACCCCATTCTGTGGCTTGATACCGATCATGTTGAAGTGCGACACCTGACCTGAAATAGGGGGGTAGATTTAGACGGTCAAAAATTGTTAACCCGTGAGCAATGACCTCATTCATCAATCCTTCTGTGAGACTGCGGGGACTGACCCCAGAGATTGAATCAGCCGTATCCGTGGCAATGGGAACCCACCGGTCAACCCGGACGCGAGGAAGACCTAACACCAATCCAAAGCGCCGCTGCCAGTAGGGCGACGGCAGCGCCAATAATCCACGGACTTAAACTCCCTTGAGGCCGAAGATCTTCCGCTATCCCGGATTGCGGAGGTCGCTTCACCTCTCGTTCTTTCAGCGTGTCACTTGAATTCGGAAGCTGGCGCGCGTCGTGAGGCGCATTGGCGAGCGCACTGGTTTCCCATGTGCCATCGGGATTGAAGCGGTATTCCACGTTTTGCCCTTCGAATGAAAATACCAAGGTTCCGGCTCTCACTCTCTCATACCAA
Organism: Akkermansiaceae bacterium; assembly: GCA_031371325.1. Classification (GTDB taxonomy): domain Bacteria; phylum Verrucomicrobiota; class Verrucomicrobiia; order Verrucomicrobiales; family Akkermansiaceae; genus Luteolibacter. Next base: position 3,008 of record JANMJJ010000016.1, read on the forward strand.
TCGCGCCAAACGATGATATCATTAGGAAGATCGGTAAAGGGACGCTGTTGGGGACAAGCGCGGAGACCAATCTTATCGAGAGCCTGTATTGCGAGAGAAGAATTCGCCATCACAGAACCGCCTCGACCCACACCTAGCAGATCCTTATCATCGGCAAGGAACTCCCCAAGCACATGGATCGTTTCCGGGCTGGGTAGCAAAGCTAGAATCTGAAAATTGCGCTCCCGTAGCCTGTTATAGTCACCCCGTGGTCCGCTTATTCCTGGGATGCCCTCCACCGACTCTTGCCCGCGTTTGATCTCTTCGGCATAATATTGCGCGTGGCCAGAAAAACGGAGTAACCGGCTCTGAATATCAGAAAACACCTTATCCACTTCCTCCGAATGGCCTTCCATTTGTCTCCGATGAGCCATGTTTATCAAGCCTAGGCTCAGTTGTTCGTAAGTTTCCGTTTCACTGGACATAGACAAGTCATCCAGCTTGTTGCGCCAAATGCTTACCTGGTCCTTTTCATTTTCCCGTGACGATCTGGACCAATCATCCGCAGCGCCGAGGCTTTGGCACATGGTCGAGACAATCATAAAGGTTATCAGTATCAATTTTCTGTCATTCATTTCAGCGATCTCCTTTCGGTCTGTTCTTCAACCATTCCTCGGCTTTGTCCCACTCGCTCTTCACAAGAAGTATAGAATTGAGATTCGCATTAGGCCCGCTGCACATCAGCCTCTTCGTGCGGTCCGTGCCTGGGAGCGGCGCAACTCCCCCGTATGTCGGATTGTCGCTTTCATCAGGGTGTCCCGCACCAAGCATTACATGGCCGATTTCGTGACAGATTGTCCAGATCACATGATCCAACGTTCTTTGCCCTGGTAAGAGCGATGGGCCTATCGGAACGCCATTCAGATTGTATGATTTCGCGTCCCTGTCCCCATCGACAATGCAATAGTTAGCGCCAGCTTCAACATTCGTCAGTCCCAAGGCAGCCGATTCAAAATCCATACCTAAATTCTGTCCCACCTGATAACAATAGATCGGCGACCCTCCTCCAACTACAAAAACATGGATATCATAGTCACCGGGTCGATTTGCCACGATGAGGCCGGCTTCGGGCGTGAGCCAGTTTCGGAACAGGATAATCCCGTCACCAGCGGTAGGTGCGGGTCTGGGAATCGGCGTGGTCGTGCTATTGAAAGTGAAAGGAGGGTTGCTAGTAGCAGTCGCCACATCAAAGGCGATTGGCTCCACGGTTAAGGGCGTCACATCGAACGTGACGTTAATCTGGTCGCGGAAAATCCTATTCAATTTAGCTTCCAATTGTGCTTTCGTGGGTAGGAGATCCGGAGTATTGTCGGCTTTACCGGCAATGACGGAAGCAACCGGGTGAAGTGCTACTTTCACGGTCCGCTTCTTCATGGTCTTCACGAGGATGGGGAGTTCAACAATCTCTTCTTCTGGCGCGGTGCCAATCTTGAAGACTGTTATGTTGTCAATGGTCTCAGCACCAGTTCCCGCCCATCCGACGATGGGGCCGGGATCCGCGTCACTCAAAGAGGTGGTGGCGGGAGTGGGCGTGGCGTGATCCGAAGTGATCTCGAGATTGATTGCTGGGTTTAGAGGTATTCTGAAGCGCATTTCATCGGTTGGACCTCCGGCCGGGGCCATGATCCAGAATTTGTCCTGGTAGCCTCCAGAGCCTTCGTCCGCAGTGATGAAAACATCGTCCACACCGGTGGCGAAGGTGTTGTCGTCAATGTCCACGGGGACGAGGGTGGCCTTCTTGCCGGAGACGATGTCCTCGTCATCGCCGTGCTTTTCGGTGGTGAACACGGGTTGGCGGTTGTCCACGAGCCAGTGGCCCTTCGCCATAAAGAAGTTGTTCACGCCTGTTTGTTCTTCGGTGTGCTCCATGGATTCGGAGGTGGGTTTGCCGTCCACGGTCGCTTCCCAGTCGTAGTCGGGCTTGTGGTCGTTTTGCTCCAGATATTCGGGGTCGGTGCCGAGGTGGCTGATGCTGGTTTCGTAACGGTTCCATTTGCGCAGCTTGAAGGTCTTGGTGGCCGGCTGGCCGTAACCGGGGCTGGCGAGACTGAAGGACCGGTGATCATCGGGGCCAAGTCCCGTGATGGTCAATTTCCATTTTTCGGAATGGCTGCCGCTCGGGTCGCTCACGGTGAAGGGCACGTCGAGCATTTGCGCGGCTGGTGGCGGATCGCCACCATCACCCGGGTCATTGGGATCGGAACCCTGGGCAACTTCGAGTCCGTCGTTAGTTAGGTCGTCATCGCTATCGGCGTCGTTGGGATCGGTGGCATTAAGCCATTCGTCGAAGTTGCTTAGACCGTCCCCGTCGGGATCTCCCGCAGTGCCGTTGTCCCCGGTGGCGTCATTGGAGTTGAGATTGTGTTCGACTTCCCAGCCGTCTGGCATTCCGTCGCCATCGGTATCGGGCCTCCGTGGATGGGTGCTGGCCGTGGTGGAAGCCGCTTGGAGGTACATTGCCCCAGTAACAACAGGAGCCGGGCCATCGAATTCTTGGCGAGTGGTCAGGCCATCCTTATCGGGATCTTCGGTCCAGGGGAAGAGCGACGCGTCATTCGCGACGAATGGATCGTAGCCCTGATCCATAAACACAAACTCAAGCCGATTGGGCAGTGTGTCGGAGTCGGCATCAAGCAGGCCGTCGGCGGCGTCCGTCGTATCGAGGTAGTTGTCGATTTCGTAGTCGTCCGACATCCAATCCCCGTCGGAGTCGATTTTTAGCGGATTGGTGGTGTAACTAAAGATTTCTTCTCCATCGGAAAGGGTGTCTTTATCCGTATCCCACATGAATGGATTGGTGCCATAGGTGATGACCTCCAAATAGTCGTTCAGATCGTCACCATCCGAATCCGGATTTCCAGGGTAGGTGGAGTAAACAAATAACTCGTCCCAATCGTTCAGTCCGTCCGCATCCGTATCCCACAGGTGCGGAGCGGTAAGGAACCAATACTCGTCAAGATTGCTGAGGCCATCGCCGTCGGGATCGCCAGCCGCTCCATTATTGACGTTGATGCTCCCGTCGTCGTTGGGATTGAAGCCGTGGTCGATTTCCCATGCGTCCGGCAGCCCGTCCGCATCCGTGTCCGCGGATTGGGGATTAGTGCCGAGTTGGTTTTCCTCGGCGTCGGTTAGTCCGTCGCCGTCGGTGTCGGTGTCCGTCACGGCGACGCGCCAGAAACCAGCGGGAACCATGGTGCCGTCCGTGTAGGTGGGAGCGGCGGGCATCTGGAGATCCTCTCCGGTGCCAATCACAGGATCCTGGGCGGGACTCCAGCTTCCCTCGGATAGATCGGGGGAGAACAGGATGGTGTATTGTTTGCCAACCAATGAATGGAATGCGACGAAAAATCCCTCGGAGGTTTCGAGCACGGGATCTCCGCCGCCTTCGGGCGTGGAGTAAACGGCAGGGGCGTGGGTGATCCGGGCGATGAGAAATCCATCAGGCGGAGTTCCGTTAGCGGGATCGGTGCCGGCGAGGGATTCGTCGTGGTTGCTGTAGCCGTCGCCATCCAGGTCGGCCTGGGGATCGAGATTGGTGAAAAGCTCTCCACCGTGATAGTGCCTTTCCCAAACGTCACTCATGCCGTTGTTGTTGGCATCGACGACGGCATAGGCGATGGGAGCAAGGAACAATGAGCATAGAATGGAAAAGAAGAGATAGAAGGATCGGGACGCTGCTTGGACGGACTGGAGCAGGATGCTCAAGCTATTTTTGGAGAGGGTTTTCACTTGGACGCTCCTTTCGCCTTGGTGGGTGCGGCGGATTCGATGGGCCAGGTGTTGAGGATGATGTCCCGGGGTTGCGGAGGGTTGGCTATCAACTCGGCTTGGTGCTCGCGGGCGGCGCGCTGGCGGCCTTCACTGGCGGTTTTGAGACGCTGGTATTCGTTGTTGTATAGATCGTGCAGGGACTGGATGGAACGCAGCGTTTCGGCATCGGGCTTCCCGGAGGACAGGGTGAACGCGGCCTTTCCCGCGGGAAATTCCGGGACTGCCGGAACTCCATGTTCCGCCGCCCGTTTATCAGTTAGTTCCGACAGGTCACCGATATCGACGATGCTCCATGCCATGATGAGGCTGCGTGACTCACCGTCGGTCCCGGCGAACGAGCAGAAGCCTGATAGATAGCCGAAATCGGCGGAGGACCAGAAGGTGACCGGCTCGCCCTTGCCCTGGGGCCAGACGCCTACGAACGAGCGTGCGGTCCCGTCCCTGGCATGAAAGACGGAGGCCCCCACCATGAGGAGTTCGACATCCGGATGCTTTTCCAGCGTGTCCCCGATGCGTTGTTGCAGAGCGGGGCTTGTGATGTCCACCGGCAGTGCGGAGGGCTTGCGCGGCGGCGGCACGGTGACGGGCGAGAGCTTGCGGACGATGATTTGGCGTCCGCCTTGCTGGTGGGTCTTGGTCTCGAGAACGTCCCCGGCGCGGACGGAGAGTGTGGGTATCCGCGGTTGTGGCGGTGGCGGCGTCCCGTCGGGGAGATCGCCGATAATTCGGGCGGTGGCGACTTCGGGAGCGGACTCTTTCGCGATGGACGTTTGCTCATCTCCGGCAAAACCGAATGGGGAGCCGCCGATAAAGGCAAAAATGATGAAATGAAGGGATGATTTCATGGGCAACGGCAAATTCAAGAGGTGCGTAGTAATCTACGCACCTCAGGCTGGCAAGAGTCATTTCAAGATCTTGAAATGCATCAGGGTGTTTCTGATTTCTTGGCTGAAAAATTTGTATTCCATCTCGTTGAAGCTCGAAAAATCCAAGGTCTATCCATCAACAAGCTCGCTTGGATGTCTGGAGTTAGCCCCAAAGCCATTGCATTTATCGAGCAAGGAGTTCATAGCCCGACGCTAAAAACATTTTTCAGACTTGCGGTTGCTCTAAAGCTGGATCTCCCCCGTACGCTTCAGCAAATCATGGATTTCAAGCTGGAGAACGAGGGGCCAAAAAGTGAGAATACAAGCCCCAACAATATTTCATAATATGCCGCCAAAGATTGTGCCATGCCCCAATGCCTAGGGACCATTCCCCCTTATTCCTTGCCCATCCGCCGCGCCGCCCGTAGTCTCCGCGCCCCTGCCGATGAGCCCCAAACCTGTATTTCTCTACGACACGACCCTGCGCGATGGCACTCAGGGCGAAGGATTCCAACTTTCCGGCCTGGATAAATTGCGGATCGCCAAGCGGCTCGACGAGTTCGGCATCGACTACATCGAAGGCGGCTGGCCGGGCTCGAATCCCAAGGACATCGAGTTTTTCCGCGAGGCGAAAAACCTCAAACTCAGCCACGCCAAGCTCGCCGCATTCGGCTCCACCCGCCGCGCGGACACGCCGGTCGAGGAGGATCCACAGGTTCGGCTGCTGCTCGAAGCCGAGACTCCGGTGGTCACCATTTTCGGCAAAAGCTGGGAACTCCAAGTCACCGAAGTCCTGCGCACCACCGTCGCGGAAAACCAGGCGATGATCCGCGACACCGTCGCCCATTTAGTCAAACACGGCCGTGAGGTGATCTACGATGCCGAGCACTTTTTCGACGGCTACAAGGATTCCCCCGCACACGCGCTCGCGACCCTGCAAGCCGCCGCCGACGGTGGTGCCGCGTGTCTCGTCCTCTGCGACACCAACGGCGGCACCCTGCCTTCCGAGATCACTGAAATCTGCGAGGCAGTGATGAAACACCTGCCTAACACCCCAGTCGGCATCCACACCCACAACGATTGCGAGCTCGCCGTCGCCAACGCCGTCGCCGCCGTTAGAGCCGGCGCGAACCAAGTCCAAGGCACGATCAACGGCTACGGCGAGCGCACCGGGAATTGCAATCTAACGTCGGTGATCCCGATCCTCCAGCTCAAGATGGACATCCCGGTCGTCCCGCACCTGGAGCAGTTGCGCGACCTCTCGTATTTCGTGGACGACGTTTCCAACAACCCGCACTTCGCGCGCGCCGCGTTCATCGGCCGCACCGCCTTCGCCCACAAGGGCGGCATGCATGTGAACGCCGTGCAAAAGCTCGCCCGCAGCTACGAGCACATCGTCCCCGGCAGCGTCGGCAACTCGCAGAACATCCTCGTTTCCGAACTCAGCGGCCAGTCGAACATTCTCGTCAAAGCAGCGGAACTCGGCATCGCGTTGGAAAAAGGCTCACCCGAAGCCAGCGCCATCCTGCGCCGCGTGAAGGAACTCGAAAACGACGGCTACTCGTACGAAGCCGCCGGTGGCTCCTTGGAAATCCTGATCCGCCGCGAGCTGGGGACTTACACGAAATCCTTCGACATCAAAGAATACCACACCAGCTTCCGCCAATTCCGCGACGGCCATCCGCCGGTCTGCGAGTCCACCGTCAAGCTCGCCGTCAACGGCACGCCCGAGCTAACAGTCGCCGAGGGCAACGGCGTGGTCAACGCGCTCGACCTCGCACTGCGCAAGGCGCTGCTGCCATTCTATCCGGAAATCGTCGGCGTCTCGCTGGTCGATTACAAGGTCCGCATCCTCGACGGCCACGACGCCACCGCCGCCCGCACCCGAGTGCTCATCGTCTCCACCGACGGCGAGTCCAGTTGGGGCACCGTCGGTGTTTCCGACAACATCATCGAAGCCAGTTGGCTCGCGCTGGTGGATGGCATTGATCTCTTCCTGCAACGCAGGAAATAAGGAGCCACGACACTCTTGTCGTGGTGCCAATGGACCGCGAAAGAACTGCCTTTTCAGACGCTCCTTTCCCTTCACATTGGCCTCGCGGACAGGAGTGTCCGCGCTCCTTATTTCAGCCGCACGAACATGAGCAACCGGAAAAAGCCATTCGCCCTCGCTGTCGTGGCCGTTCTATCAGTCGCGGCGACATTCTTCGTTGTCCGGCATTTCAACTCCCCCACCCCGCGGGAAAGGCCGGTCGTCGCCATGGTCGATCCCAACGCCCCCATCCTCGCACCCGACGACGAGGTCCACGCGAAATACGCCGGCTCCGAATCCTGCCGCAAGTGCCACGCCGCCGCGTTTGAAAAATGGCACGCCTCCAACCACGGCCTCGCCGAGCGCATGGTTGAGAAGAACGAGGACTTCAAATCATTTTCCCCCAAACAAAGCCTCGTCCACGGCAAGGACAACACCGAAGCGTTCGTCGATGCGGACGGCCTCGCGAAGATCCTCACGCTCGGCCTCGACAAGCAGCGCCACGCCTATCCGGTCGTTAGAGTCATCGGCAACAATCCGTTGCGGCAGTTCCTGATCCCCGCGCCCGGCGGCCGGATGCAGGCGTGCGACGTCGCGCTGGACCCGGCGAAAAACGAATGGTTCGACGTTTACGGCGACGATGAGCGCGAGCCCGGAGATTGGGGGCACTGGACCGGCCAGGGCATGAATTGGAACGCGATGTGCGCCGCCTGCCACAACACCCGCCTGCGGAAAAACTACGAGCCGCCGTCCAACAGTTATCACACGTCGATGGTGGAAATGAGCGTCGGCTGCGAGGCTTGCCACGGCCCGCTCAAGGCCCACGTCGAGTGGCAGAAAAAGCCGCCTGCCGGCCACGGCAAGGATCCGACATTGCCCAAGTTCAGCCGCGACCAGGCGATGGAAACCTGCGGCGCCTGCCACGCCCGGCGCTCGGAACTCACCGGCGACCTCGTCCCGGGCGCGTCGTTTTACGACCACTTCAGCCTAACTGTCACCGACGAGACGGGCACCTTTCATCCGGACGGCCAGATCCACGACGAAGACTACGAGTTCACCTCCTTCCTCTCCAGCCGCATGCAGCACGCCGGAGTTAGGTGCGCCGATTGCCACGACCCGCACTCCGGCAAAACCATCGCCCAAGGCAACCAGCTTTGCATGAATTGCCACGCGGGCGGGCGGGCTGATTTCGCCAAGGCACCGGTCATCGATCCCGTCGCGCACAGCCACCACGGCGTGGACAGCACCGGCAACCAATGCGTTTCCTGCCACATGCCGGTCACCACCTACATGCAGCGCCACCCGCGCCATGACCACAGTTTCAGCATCCCCGATCCCAAGCTCACCAAGGAACTCGGCGTCCCTAACGCCTGCAACCGTTGCCATACCGACAAGGACACGGATTGGGCAATCGAAGCTAACAAATCCTTCTTCGGTGAAAAGCCCGAGCGCCCGTCGCGGACCCGCGCCTTGCTGATAGGCAGCGCCCGCCGGGGCGATCCCGCGGCCCGCGAGGGGCTGATCAAGCTCCTCAACACCGAAGAAATACCCGCGTGGAAGGCCAGCGCCTGCCACTTGCTAGCCCGCTGGGTGATGGACCCCGCCGCCAACCAAGCCCTGCTAGGCCAGATTTCCAACGCCAGCCCGCTGGTCCGGGAAGCCGCCGTCCGCACGCTCGGCGCTCTGGTTAGAGAAAACAACTCCACCGTCCGTACCGCGCTCCAACCGCTGCTGGACGACCCCGTCCGCTCGGTGCGGATCGCCGCCGCGTGGGCGCTCTGCGATCACCTCGACCTCAACACCCGCGCCGGCCGCGAGCTGGTCCACATGCTCGATCTCAACGCCGACCAACCGACCGGCCGGATGCAGCTTGCCCAGTTCGCCACGCTCCGTGGCGACAACTCCGCCGCGATCCGCCAAATGCGCAAGGCCATCGAGTGGGATCCGAACTCCCCGCCCTTCCACCATGATCTCGCCATTCTCCTCAGCACCACCGGCGATTCCAAAGGCGCGGTTAGCGCGCTCCGCCAAGCCATCCGCCTCGATCCCGAGAACGCCGAGTATCAGTATAAGCTCGCGCTCGCCTTGAACGAACTCGGCGCCACCGCGGAGTCCACCGCGGCGTTGGAAAAAACCGTCCTGCTAGATCCCGGCTATGCCCGCGCCTGGTACAATCTCGGGCTCGCCCGCAGCGGCATGAACCAACCGCGCGAAGCGATCGCCGCCCTGCTCAAAGGCGAGACCGCCGATCCCAACGACGCCTCGATTCCCTACGCCCGTGCGACCATCCACGCCCGCCTCGGCCAAAAGCAGCAAGCCCTCGCCGCCGCCACACGTGCGCTGCAGCTCCGCCCGGATTTCCAGGAGGCACGGCAGTTGCTGGAGGCTCTTTCCCGGTGACGCTCAGATCCTGATTGCCCATGTCCATCACGGTGCTCGCCTCGATCCGGGGCAACTGGAATCCGGTCATGACGAACCCGAGTCATCCCATTTATCAAAATCATCGGCTCTTCATAAGGGGAAGAGACGTCCCTGCCCCTTATGCAGGGAACCCGCCCGGGCGGATGACTTTTTCCGGGTTTACCATCCTTGCCCAACGGCAAACGGCCCGCCCCATAACAAGGGGGGCCGTTCGATAGGTTTCAGGGTAATGAGACTTCAAGCGATCACCAGTCGGCATAGACCGTCGTGGCCGGCGCGTAGTCAACGCTGGTGGTGCCGACGTAGGCAGCAATCAGATACAACGTGCCGATGGCCGGGATGGCTGCGCCGTAGGTGTAAGTGATGTCGGTGTTAGGGGAGGTGACATTGTTGAGATACTTGCCGGGGCCGACGATTTCGGTGGAGGCAAGCGCTGCGGAGATGTCGAGAGCGCGGATGTTGGCGTGCCCACGCACGGCTTGTTGCACGTTGCGGATGTTCAGGATGTTCGCGGCACGGTCCGAACCCTTCTTCCAGGCGCGGGCGCCGATGAAGAGGATGGAGATGAGGGAGAGCAAGACGAGGATGACGACCGTTAATTCAAGGAGGGTCATACCGGACTTGCGCTTCAGGTTGGGGGGGGTGGTCACTTTCATGGCATGTGTTTTTGTTTATTGTTGGTTTCAGTTCGGCGAAATGGCGCGCTTCCAATGAAGCACCGTTTCGTTAGAAACGACCGGGGGGCTGTCGAACTTGTCAAACATTGGGTCATTCCTGTTTGCAGGACAACCTACGCGATCGCGTGTGTCAACTGCCGACGCCGGAGGGCGACTGATTTTTCCGGCGACCGCCACTTTTGCCCGACGGGAAACGGCCCGCCCCTTGCTAGGGGTGGGCCGTTCGATGGGTTTCAGGGTAATGAGACTTCAGGCGATCACCATTCGGCGTAGGTGGTCGTGGCTGGCGCGTAGTCAACGCTGGTGCTGCTGGCGTAGGCTGCAACCAGATACAAGGTGCCGATGGCCGGGACGGCAGCGCCATAAGTGTAGCTGATGTCGGTGTTCGGCGCGGTGACACTGTTGAGATACTTACCGGATCCGACGATTTCGGTGGAGGCAAGCGTTGCTGCGATGTCGAGAGCGCGGATGTTGGCGTGAGCACGCACGGCTTGTTGCACGTTGCGGATGTTCAGGATGTTCGCGGCACGGTCCGAGCCCTTCTTCCAGGCGCGGGCACCGATGAAGAGGATCGAGATGAGGGAAAGCAAGACGAGGATGACGACCGTCAATTCGAGGAGGGTCATACCGGACTTGCGCTTCATGTTGTGGGTGTTGGTCAGTTTCATGGTGTGTATTTTTCTTTATTGTTGGTGTTTGTTTTTCGAAATGGCGTTTTTCTGAGGAAGCGCCGTTTTATAGGTTCAACGAGGGATCGCAGTCGAACTGAGGAAACACTGGGACATTTTTTGGTTGAATGTCAACCTACGCGGTCGCGTGTATCAGCTACCTGGCTGAGACCGGTGCCGATTAGAGGGAGTGGTCGGAGCAAGATGCTCGTTCTAACATCCCTTCCTTCGCCAGCTGGGACGAGGCGTCCCTGCTCCTGATGGGAATCACAGATACTTGTCGGTCACCGCGCCTTCGCTGGCGGTGGAGACGAGCTTGGCATACTTCGCGAGGACGCCGTGGGTGTAGCGCGGGGCGGGCTGGGTCCACGCGGGATTCGACGCATTTCAACTATCCGCAATCGTCCGGCGGATGGCTTCGGCGATAAAGGCTTTCGCCTCGTCCGGAATGGGCGAGCCAAATTTCAAAGTATCGCCCTGGCATTCCACTTGGATCAAGTTTTGAGGCACATCGTTCTTCTGCCATTTGGCGGGGCGGATGCTGACCCTCGCGCTTTTATCGCAGACCAGGCGCCGCGTCCATCCGAAGGGCCCCATTTCCATGGCGGCGGCAAGAACACCTCCCGAGTAGGTAATCCGCCAACGGCCAAAAAGCATGAACAGTATCAAGGAAACCAAAAACAAGGTGCCGATGAAAAACGGTAGGCCGAAGAGGCTTTGCCCCAGATCGAATTTACCTTCCTTGAACTGTCTGAAGTAAATGCCATACATTGAGAAGCCCGACCATGCCGCCGTGAACGGAATGAGGAAGAGCACCGTCGGTGAAATTTTTCGATAAATGATCGATCTGCCATAAATCGGGTTTTCCTCGATATGCACGCCTTTGGGTGGCTGTTGTAGATCCACGTTTTCCGAGCCGGGAATCGGCGCGATTTCGGAGAACGGCATCGTTTTTCCACAGGCCCGGCAAAGCGCGATGTCATTGGCGACGTTGACATCCGCCAGGGCGATTTCCGCCCCGCAGGACTGGCATTGGTAAGGATGACTCATGGGTAATTCTTTATAGATACTTGTCAGTCACGGCGCCTTCGCTGGCGGTGGAAACGAGCTTGGCATACTTCGCGAGGACGCCGTGGGTGTAGCGCGGGGCGGGCTGGGTCCACGCGGCTTTGCGGGTGGCGATTTCCTCGTCGGTTAGATTCACGTCGATGCGGTTGGTGACGGCGTCGATGGTGATTTGATCGCCTTCTTCAAGGATGCCGATGGTGCCGCCGAGGAAGGCTTCCGGGGTGATGTGGCCGACCACGAAACCGTGACTGCCGCCGGAGAAACGACCGTCGGTGATGAGCGCGACATCCTTGCCGAGGCCCATGCCCATGACGGCGCTGGTCGGCCCTAACATCTCACGCATGCCGGGGCCGCCTTTCGGACCTTCCATGCGGATGACGATGACGTCACCCTTGTTGATGTGTTTGCCGAGGATGGCTTTCATGGCGCAATCCTCGGAGTTATAGATGCGGGCCTTGCCGGTGAAGATCTCGCCTTCCTTGCCGGAGATCTTGGCGACGGAGCCGCCTTCCGCTAGATTTCCGTAGAGGATGCGCAGGTGGCTGTCCTTCTTGATCGGGTTAGATAGCGGGCGGATAATCTGCTGGCCTTCCGGATAGGGCGTGCAGAACTTCTCGATATTCTCGCGCATGGTGCGGCCGGTGACGGTCATGCAGTCGCCGTGGAGCAGACCACCATCGAGCAAGATTTTCATCAGCGGGACGGTGCCGCCGATGGCGACGAGATCGGACATGGCGTATTTCCCGGACGGCTTGAGGTCGGCCAGGACGGGGACGTTTTTGCCGATCCGCTCAAAGTCGTCGATGGTGATATCCACCCCGGCGCAGTGGGCGATGGCGGGAATGTGGAGCGCGGCATTGGTCGAGCCGCCGAGGGCGATGAGGACGGTGATGGCGTTCTCGAAGGCTTGCTTCGTTAGAATGTCGCGCGGCTTGATGCCGAGCTTGAGGAGATTGAGGACGGCGGCACCGGCGTCGAAGCAGTCGCGCATCTTGTCGTCGGAAATGGCGTTCTGGGCGGAGCTGTTAGGCAGTGACATGCCGAGTGCTTCGATGGCGCTGGCCATGGTGTTGGCGGTGTACATGCCGCCACAGGAGCCGGCACCGGGAATGGCGTTGGCCTCGATGGTTTCTAGCTCCTCGTCGGTGTATTCACCATTGGCGTGTTTGCCGACGGCTTCGAAGACGGAGACGATATCGAGGACTTTTTGCTCGCCCTTTATGGTGGCGCAGCCGGGCAGGATGGTGCCGCCGTAAACGAACACGGCCGGGCGGATCATGCGGGCCATGGCCATGAGGCAGCCGGGCATGTTTTTGTCACAGCCGCCGATCGCGACGAAGCCGTCCATGCCCTCGCAGCCGACGACCGTCTCGATGGAATCAGCGATGACCTCGCGGGAAACGAGCGAGTATTTCATCCCCTCGGTGCCCATGGAAATGCCGTCGGAGATGGTGATGGTGTTGAAGATGATGCCCTTGCCGCCGGCGGCATCGACACCCTTGGCGGACTCGATGGCGAGCTTGTCGATGTGGACATTGCAGGGCGTGACCTGGCTCCAAGTGGAGGCGATGCCGATCTGCGGCTTGGCGAAATCTTCTTTCTTGAAACCGACGGCATAAAGCATCGCACGGCTGGGCGCGCGGTCAGGACCATCAACTAGCGGACTGGAAAAAGGGCGGGTAGTGTCGTTCATCGCACGCGGAGCATCTTGCCAATGATGGGGCCGCGTCAAGACATGGCGAATGATTGAAATCAAAAACGCCGTCCGGCATGACCGGACGGCGTTGGAAACAAAAACGGCGGGGAAACTTACTTTTTGGGCTCTTCCGCAGGCTTTTCCTCACCCTCCGCGCCCGCCTGGGCTTTGGCTTTCTCAAGCTGGGCCTTGAGGCCGTCCATCTGGCCTGCGATCGCGCTTTCCGGCGCGGCAGCTTTGGCCTCATCTGCTGCTTGCTCTCGGCTTCAAATTCACCGGAGGCAACCGACTTTTCGACGAAGGCGAGCGCGCCCTCCATGTCCTGCTTGGCGGCAAAGCCATTGAGCTCGGTCCCGAATTTTGCGAATTTGGCCTTCTCGGCGAGCTTCTTGCCGTAGCCGATCTCGTCCTTCGGGTCGGCGGCCTTGATCTGATCGATCAGGTCCGGATAGAAACTCGCGACGGCGGCGTCATCGAGTTCCATGGCGTCGAGAGCGGCGACCAGTGCTTTGGCCTTGGCCGGGCCCTCGGATTTGGCGGCTTCGGCGAAGGACTTGTCGCGGATCTCCTTCCTGGCGCGGAGCTCGTCGAGGATGGCGACGTATTTTTCAGGACCGCCGGGTTTGTAGCCGGTCTTGGCGAAAGGCTTGCCGTCGGCGTCGCAGAGCAGAATCGTGGGGAAGCCTTCGATGGCGTATTTTTCCTGGAGTTCCTTGTTCTGCGCCTTGGTTTCGTCTGAAAGCTTGGCGGCGTTTTCGGGCTTCCGCGGGTAGTCGAGCTCCACCAGAACGAACTTGTCTTTGACGCCGGTTTTGAAGGCGTCTTGGCTGAAAACTTCATTGTTGAGCTTGATGCACCAACTGCACCAGTCGGAGCCGGTGAAGTCGATGAGCAGGTCTTTTTTCTCGTCGGCTGCTTGTTTTTTGGCGACGGCGAAATCGTGGAACCACCCTTCGCCGCCGGCGAGGGCGGAAGTGAAGCCGAGGGAGGCGGCGCAGGTTTCGGGGAGAAGAAATCGAGATTTGGGATTTCCGAACCGGGATTTCCGGGCATCGTCGCGAGGTGAATTGGATCACGCAGGCGGCGCTGGGCGCATTGATTGGAGAGCTGATGATGGGCAAGCGTTTGGGCAACCGGGCGCTGGCTTGGGGCGCGCTGTTTGGGAGCCTGCCGGAGCTGCTGGAGGTGCCGGTTTCGATGCTGCTAGATACGGCGCGGGGGCTGGCGTGGCACTGCGGGCCGAGCCATTCGCTGGTGATCATGGCGCTGGGATCGTGGGGGATCGCGCAGGGACTGGCGAAGCTTTGGAAGCGGGAAAAGATCAACAAGGCGCAGGCGGGCACGTTCGTTTTCTCGGCGTGGCTAGCGCATGTGCTGGTGGATTGTTTCACAGTGGAAGGGGCGGCGGTGCTGTGGCCGGCGATGGACAAACGGGTGGCGTTCAATTTTCTCTATCACCTCGATTTCCTGTTCACCGGCCCGCTCGTCGTCACCGTGGTGTGGCTGGCATTTCTGCGAGAGCCGGTGGCGAAAAAGACCCGCATGAAGAAGTCCGCACCGCCGTCGAAGCGCCGGAAGTTATGCTATCGGGGACTCGGACTCAGCGCGGCGGTTGCGTTGTTAGCCGTGGGTATGAAGTTCGTGGCGTCCGCCGGATTCGACGCGGATCTCGCGCGGCGTGGCGCGAAATACGCGCGGCGGATGGAGTCCCCCACCCGCTTCAACGTCCTGCTGTGGCGCTCGGTGGTGGATCGCGGCAGTGAATTCTGGGTCGGCTACCGGAGCGTGTTCGAGCGGGGCGAATCGCCCGTGCGGTGGACGATCTATCCGAAAGGCGGCGAGGCACTGACCAACGTCGCGGCGCGGCGCGAAACCAAGACGCTCACCCGCATGACCGACGGCTGGTGGCTCGCCCGGCCTCACGCGAAAGGAGCCTGGCTCGGCGACCTGCGATGTCCGGAATCCCGGACTTGGGGCAGCAAAAAAGGCATGGTGGACAGCCGCCTCTCGTTTTCCTGGGTGATCGACTCATCGGAAAAAAGCGACCACCTGCGGCAAATTTCCCCGGTCGGCGAAAGCGCGGGGGACTACCTCCAGCGGATGGCTGCCAGGACGTTTGGCAACCGCGATTCGTGGGAAGCAAACCCGCGCTTGGCGGGGGTGGCGGGGAGCTTGCCGGAGGTGCTGCCAGTGGCGGAGTGACTCTTTTCACGGAGCGGCGGAACGTGTCCGCTGTGTCCATGGGAGGACAATGAATCGCGGCTTGCCTCATCTTATTGGCACCTCATGGCCACGGCGGACACGTTCCGCCGCTCCTTGCTGCTTTAGCGATCCACGGGCACCACTTCCGCAGGCGCGGGCACCATCCGCTCGTGGATGCGGGCGAGTTTTTTCCCAGCTCGACGAGGGATTGCTGGCCGGTGACGCCGACGTTGAAATCACCGTCGGTGGCGAGCAGCACGCGGTTCACTCCGCCCTCGATTTTTTTCCTTCATCGCCAGTTCGTAGGCCAGCTTGATTCCCCCGCCGCCGTTGGTCGAGCCGCCGGCTTCGAATTTGCCGAGGGACTTGAGCACGGTGGTCCGGCCTTCCGCATCGAGGCGGGTCGAGGGCAACGCGACGCCTTCCGAGCCGGTATCGACAGCGATCGAGAAGGTGGAAAGCGGATCGCGGTCTGGCAATAACAGGTTGAATGGCGCACCTTCCGCAATGACCCGCTTTGTTTCTTCACCGGGGTGGTTGGCAAGCGAGTCTTTTTTCAGCCCGCCGGGAACGATCTCCGAGCGCTCTGACCCTTCGGAGGCCAGGCGCATTTCCTCAACCTTCGTGACGATCTGCGGGGAGGATTTGCGATCAAACGGTCGCCACCAAATCCCCGCGCCTGCTGCCAGCGCGAGGCCAGCGGCGATGGCGACGCGACCGTAACTGTGCCGTGCTGCTAGAATTTTCGGGCCCGGCATCGACGGCCGCTTCGATCTGTTTGAGAAACGCTTCGTCGGGGCCTTTGGCTTGCCACGCGGCGACGAACGCGTCCTGGACGAGTTCGCGGGCCCGCCCGGGATGGCCGGCCAGCACCCGGGCGTAGGCGAGCAGCGGCTGGTGCTGATCGCGGATCAATTCGGAGAAGCGGGCGCGGTCCATGTCGGGCGGGGAGTAGGCGATGGCGAGCGTTTTCATGGTTTTCACCACCTATTGATTCGAGGGTGCCCGTTTGTGACATCGGGGCGAAACTATTTTCCAGAAATCCTGGCGGCGAAAATCTTCGCTTTCGTCGGCCTTTGAATGAGCTATGGATTTCCGCAGTGAAATTCCTTTCCGTCCTGCTTGCGGTCGCCATGACCGCGCACGCCGCGCCGAGTGATCCGGGCATGGTGGCCATCGACTTTCTCGAAAAGGTGCGGTTGCGGAAACTCGACCTCGAACCGGGGGGCGACACCGCCCTGTCCGCCCAGACGGCCGATGAAAAAAAGCACCAGATCGCCCGCCGCATCGAACGCATGGCTCGCGACCTCGGCAGCGACCCGTTGGAAATCGGCGCGATCAAGCTGGATGAGAACTTCGCCGCAGTGCTGATCCGCAAGGTCGGCGGATTCGATCCCGGCCGCTTGCAAATCTTCCCAGTGGCCTTGGTGAAGCGCGGTGCGGAGTGGACCGCCGCGCCGGTGCCAGCGTCGTTCGAAAACGCGGGTGCCGGCTACGCGACCGCCCTGCGCAAGCGCCTCGAATTGCTCGAAAACTGGATGCTCCGCGAGCAAGTCGTCGATTTGGAGAAACTCCGCGAACAATCGGCCGGCCGGATGCGCCGGAAAATCGAAGTCAGCCTGCCGGCGAAAGACCTGCGGGGTTTCAACGCGAAGGAAGTCGGCGAGCGCTTCCTGGCGGCCTGCGAGCGGAAGGATCAGCCGGCGGTTCTCGGGTTGCTGGGTGGCTTGGCCGCGAAGTTGCCAGACGATTGGGCGGCACGACTGAAAGCGGTCGATCACGCCTTCGCACCGGGGTCCGCCGCAGCGCGACCGTGGCGTCTGCTCACCTCGCCGGAAGTGCTGCGGGTAATCGTCCATCACGAGGAACAAAACCGCAGCGGCCTGATTTCCATTGGCTGCCTGGATCCCGCCGGGACCGCATCCTCCACTCCCCGCTTTGAGGAGGTCCAGTGCGATCTCCTCAAAGGCCCGGACGACCTCTGGCAAATCAACCCGCCCACCAACTTTTTGCAGGAATCCGACGAACCGCCCGATGACCCAGATGACTCGCCCGATTCGGATCAACTCGATACATTTCCCGCAACATGGACCCAGGCGCATCCGCCGGCTCCGCAGCCTGGTGCGGAACCCGCCCGACAGGCCTTGGTCCATGCGCTGGGTGATGGCGATTTGAAATCGCTGCTCGCGATTTCACAGCTCGGTGGCAGCCCGGAACAAGCCTGCAAAGCCTGCATTCAAGCGGCCAAAATCTGGTGGACGATCCATGATCCCACGGCGGTGCGCCATGCCATGCCCTTGGCGTTCAAAGCGGACGAGACCGCCGCCGCCGGGATGTTTCAGTTTTTTTCAACCCGGGATCCCGACCGCTTGGACGCGAGAACTTTCTATTTCGAAAAATCCGCCGCTGGCTGGCTTTGGACACCCGAACCACCGGACCGCACCCGCCAACATTTCCAGGTTTGGGTCGATTCCGAATCCCGGCGCTGGCCCGACCAATGGCAGCAGACCCTCTTGAGCGACGGCCCGGTGCTGGCGGAAATCGATGGTCTCCAGGCTCCCGCCAAGGGAGAAGCCCGGAAAACTGTGGAGGCATGGCTCGATGCCACCCACCATGGTGATGTCACGGCCGCACTTCCCCTGATTGCCAGACTGAGCGATCCCCGGAGCGCATCGACCGCCCTTCAAAACCTCGGCTACGAAATCATCGGTTCCCGCCGCAGCAAGGAAATGCCTGTCATCACCGGAATCTATCAGGGACGCACCTGGACCGCAGTGGGGGTGAAAATCGATCAGGAAGGCAAACCGAGCTATCCGCTTTACCCGGTCGTCCAAACCGCCTGCGGCCCACGGATCGTGATCGAGATCGACTTGTTCGCCGCCGCCAACCGCGGGCGGGATTACCTCAACAGGACCGCCTTCGAGCGACTTCAAAAATCCACTTCGGCTGCCGCCACCAGCGAATTGCGCGGCCTCTTCTCCGAACATCAATCCAATGTTGAAGGCATGTCCGGCAACACGCCCCGCTGAAGACACCGCTTTCACAAGTGTCCGAACCGGCACGACGGCGATCCTTGTAAAAAAGCCCTCCACCACCCGCCGGGCAACCGGATTTTTAAAAAATCCGGTTGTCGCACCATGAATTTTATGTTTATTGAATGTCTCCGCACGCAAAGCTTATGTCTCCGCAGCCGAACCGCCTTTCATCGCCCTCATCCGTCTTGCCCCGCCTCTCCGGACGCAGGGGGCCAGCCGGGATGACGCTGCTCGAGTTGACCGTGGTGATTTTGGTGCTGCTGACGCTGGTCACCACTTTGTTTTTCGGAGCCCAAGCTTGGAAGCGGGGTTCAGATCGCGCCCTCTGCATCATCCACATTCAGACCGTGCAGAAAGCCGTCAGGAGCTACTCGAATCTTTACGGTTATTCGCCGGGTAGCGCCGTCGCGAACTTGCAAAGTCAGGTGATCGGCTTGGGGCGCTTCGTCGAATCCACGCCGACCTGCCCGGGTAGCGGAACCTACAGCTTCGGCCAAACCTACGGCCCCAACACCATCCCTCCGCTGGGTGAACTCTATCTGCAATGCTCGCTCGCCGTCACCGACCAGCATGAGCCGCTGGTCCATACGGATTGGTAAATCCCGCGATCGCGTAGGTTGTGTACGGCCGTTTTTCGTGCTTTTCTACGCCCATCGCTTTCTTAGCCGCCTGCCATAGTTCTGAGACTTGGCTTGGGCGGTTCCCCCAGCATAGTGTGTGTAGCTGCCCCGGTCGCCCCCCAGTGATCGGGGCAGTGGAGAGGAAATCTCCTCGGGCGTGCATGCCCCATCTCCAGTCTTCCGGCCAGCCAGACGTTACCGATGCGGGTCCGGGGCTGAGGGATGAAGCGCGGTGGCGCTCGACGGGCCTAGTCCCAAATAACAGACAATCACAGCCGTACGGCGAGCCGCGTCTGTTTGGTCAGCGGGAATTCTTGGGCGACGCGGACGTGGGAACGGCGGTGGATGCCGACCAACATCCCGACCGCTGCCAGACTGAAGACCAGGCTGGTGCCACCGTAACTCACGAACGGCAGCGGCAGGCCGTCGTTAGGCAGTAGCGCGGTGGTGACAGCGATGTTCTGAATCGCCGGAACGACGATCACACAGGTCAGGCCGAGTGCTAGGCAACGGTTGAAAACATTGGTCGCCTGCAGCGCGATGCCGCAGCCGCTGACCGCGATCAGGACGAAGCAGAGCACCACGCCCATGGTGAATGGCAGGCCGAGTTCCTCTCCCACGACCGGGAAAATGAAGTCGGTGTAGGCAAAGGTCAACGTGCCGAATTTCTCCACACCGTTGCCCAGGCCGACGCCCCACGGGCCGCCGTTGCCCAGAGCCAGCAAGGCCCGCCATTGTTGCATCCCCTGGTCCATCTGGTGGATCGGATTCTCCAGATCAAGCCAGGCATCGATCCGCGCCCGGCGGACCGTATCATGCGTGACGAACCAGGCGGCGCCCGAGATGGCCGCCAGCGCCGTCGGCACGGTGTATCTCAAGCGGGTTCCTACGCAGAACATCATCGCCCCGATGGCGACAGAGATGGACATGGCCGATCCCACATCCGTCTCGGCGGCGATTAGCACCAGCGGGATGCTCACGATGAATCCAGGAATGATGAAGCCGCGCCAGAACGTGTGGATCTCGGTCTGCCATCTGGCAAACCATGCCGCCAACGCCACCATGATCACGATTTTCGCCACTTCGGACGGCTGGAAATCCCCGACCACCGGCATCTTGATCCACCGGTGCGATCCCCAGTGCGGATTCGCGATGCCGGGCACAAAACACAGCACCAGCAACACACAGACTCCAACCAATATCCACGGCGCGAATTGGCGCAAGAACTCCAACGGAAACCGGGCGGCCAGCACTGCGGCGATCAGACCCACCCCGACCATCATCGCCTGGCGGCTCACGAAATGATAGGGGCTGAAGTCCTCCTTCACCCACGCCCCGGTACTCGTCAGCATGATCAGCCCGAGCGCGACCAGCGCCGCGACGGCGGTGCAGAGGATGATGGAGCAGTGGCGGGTCATCGGATAGAGAAACCTAACGGGGAATCGCCAGGCTCATGCCGACCTTGAGCTTGCCGGCGTCGCTGATGCCGTTGGCTTTCATGAGGGCGTCCTGGTTGACTTTGAATTTGTTGGCGATTCGCCAGACGCTGTCGCCGTTTTTCACGACGTAGGCCTTGCCGGAGGCGACGACGGGGGCGGCTTCGGCGGCGTGCGATATGTTAGGCCGGATCAGCTTGGCACGCGGCGCGGTGCTCACGTCCACCGCATCCACCAAGCCGGAGCTGTCGTCAGCCGACGTTGAATCATGCATCGTGACCAATTCGGGTGGCGCGACGGCGAGGACGCGCTTCGGCGGAATCTTGAGCAGCAGCCCGGGCACGATGTCCGCGTATTTGTTGATCAGACGGAGATCGCTCTCTTCCACCCCAACCGCGGCGGCGATCCGGGCATAATTGTCACCCTGTCTAACGATGTAGGGCTTTTCGCCGGATGACAGCCGCGGCAGATCCAAGCGGGGCTTGATGCTTGCCACCTCGGGAACGGTCTCCTGCTTGGCGGCCTTCGCCGTTTTCGGTTCATCCGGCGGCCGGCCATCGAGGAATTTGATATGCACGAAAATCAAGCCGATCGCCACGATGTGGATCAGGAAAATAATCGTCAGCGCCCGGGAAATTTTGGAGCTGCTGTCTTCGGATTCCATCTCGGTAGCCGCGGCGGCCGCGACCCGTTGTTTGCGGTGGCCGGTGACGGCACGCAGGCGTTTGAAAATCCCTTTCGGCACGGGACGGCGTTTGACAGGCAGGGTCTGGGGTTTCATGGCATTTAGCGGAGTTGATGGACGAGATCGCGGAAGGCATTCCCGCGTTGTTCGTAGCCCGAGAATTGATCGAACGACGACGTTCCCGGTGAAAGTAAAACCGTGGAGCCGCGCGGCGCGAGGCTGCGGGCCGTCTTGACGGCGTCGGCCAGCGTTGACACCGACTGGCAGCTAACAGCGGAGGAGAACAAGGCGGCCAGCGGCCGGGCGATCTGCCCGAAGGTGACCACGGCGAGCGCCTTCTGTGCTAGAAGCGGGACCACCGGCGCGTAGTCGAGGCCCTTTTCCTTGCCGCCGGCGATCAGGACCACCGGCCGGGTCTGGGAACGCAGTGCGCTCTCCAAGGCATGGAGGTTGGTGGCCTTCGAGTCATTCAGATATTCCACGCCGTCGAGCGTGCGGATGAGTTCGCAGCGGTGCGGCGGCGGCGCGTAGCCATGCAACGCCTCGCGCATCACCTGGCAAGAAATCCCTAACGCCTGGCAGGCGGCCAGGGCGGCCATCGTGTTCTCCGCATTGTGGAGGCCGCGCAGGCTGGTATCACGGTCCATGTCGAGCCAGGTTTCGCCGCCGTGGTCGATGGTGTGGCCCTCGGAATACCAGTCGGCGTTAGAATCGGTCGTGGAAAAAATCACCTTGGTAGCCGCCAGCGCGGGCAGCTCCTCCCCGGATCTAACCACCGCAGTGTCGGCTGCCGTTTGGTTATCGAAAAGCCGCAGCTTGGCCGCACGGTAGGCATCCACGGTCGGGTAGCGGTCCATGTGATCCGGCGCGAAGTTGAGCCAGATCGCGACGGCCGGGTGCAGCGTGGAAATCGTTTCCAACTGGAACGAACTCAGCTCCAGCGACACCACCGCTGGCGGATTCGCCTGCAGGACAACTTCCGCGAAGGGTGTGCCGTAGTTGCCGCAGGCCGTGCCGCCGAGGGCGGCGCGCGACAGGATGCGCTCGACCAGCTCGGTGGTCGTCGTCTTGCCGTTGGTCCCGGTGATGCCGATGATCCGGCCCTGATAGAAGCGGGCGGCCAACTCGACCTCACCGATCACTTCGCCCGTCTGTTGGGAAAACGCCGCGACGTACGGGCCGTAGGTATCGATGCCCGGACTCACGACCAGCAGATCCGACACGAGCTTCGCACCATCCGCTGCGGTCGCGTCCGGATGGATTTCGACGCCCTCCGGCATTCCCGTGAAGGCTTCCAGACCCGCGCTGTCCCAAGCGGAAACGCTCGCACCTTCGCGCAAGGCCAGCGCCGCAGCCGCGCGGCCGCTGCGGCCCACGCCCAGGATGGCGACATGTTTTCCGGTGAGATCCATGATTTCGGTTAGGCGATTTTGAGCAGGGCGAGGCCGAACAAGGCCAGCATGATCGAAATAATCCAGAAGCGGATGATCACTTGGTTCTCATGCCAGCCTAGCAGCTCGAAATGATGGTGAATCGGCGACATCTTGAAGATCCGCTTTTTGCGCAGTTTGAAACTGCCCACTTGGAGGATGACCGACATCGCCTCCATCACGAACACGCCGCCGATGATGACTAGCAGGAGTTCTTGCTTCGCGCAGAGCGCCGCCGTGCCGAGTGCGCCGCCGATGGCGAGTGATCCGGTGTCCCCCATGAAAACCTTTGCCGGATGACAGTTGAACCACAGGAAACCAAAACACGCCCCGACCAACGCCATCAGGAACACCGCCAGCTCGCCGACGTAGCGGTTGTGCGGGATCACCAGATACTCGGTGGCCATGTAAAAATGACCGGCGAGGTAAGCGAGGAACGCGTAGGACAACGCCACGCTGATCGTGGTGCCGGTCGCCAGCCCGTCGAGTCCGTCGGTTAGATTCACCGCGTTCGAGCAGCCGACGATTACAATCGCGAAGAACGGGATGATCAGCCAGTGCAGATCGACAATCGCGAACTTGAACAACGGGAAGCAGATCGCGCCGATGCCGATCGGGTTCTGGCCGAGGCGATAGCCCGCCAGACCTTCGGAAATCTGTT
Source organism: Akkermansiaceae bacterium (assembly GCA_031371325.1). Taxonomy (GTDB): domain Bacteria; phylum Verrucomicrobiota; class Verrucomicrobiia; order Verrucomicrobiales; family Akkermansiaceae; genus Luteolibacter. Next base: position 26,315 of record JANMJJ010000016.1, read on the forward strand.
GGGGAGACGCGCCGAAGCCGGAGATTTCCTTTTTGAAAAATAGGAACGAAGCGGCGACTAGGGCGATGACCAACTGCCAGCCGAGCTTCCTGCGGCTGCTGATGCCGTCGGACTTCTTCTCCTTCACCTTCTTGTAGTCGTCGCAGAATCCTAACAATCCGCAGGCGGCCATGGTGCAGGCACAAACGGCGATGAACGGATTCAACGGGCGCGCGAAAACCACGGTCGAGAACAGCACCGAGCCGATGATCAGCACCCCGCCCATCGTCGGCGTGCCGATTTTGCCACCGTGGAGCTCGGCCAGCTTGTGGACTTCCGCTGCGGTGCGGATCGGTTGGCCGACCTTGAGCGAGATCAAGCGGCGGATGACTCGCGGCCCGCAGATGACTGATAGAATGAATGACAGCAAGCCCGCGCTCGCCGCGCGGAAGGTGATGTATTGGAACAGGTTCAGGAACGAAAAGGTATGCGCCCAACCTGGATGACCCGAAGCGCGCTCCGCTTCAAATGCCTGGTACCAATAGTCGAAAATCGCGGGCAGCATCAGTTTCTGGGGAATGCGGCGTGCATCACGCGTTCGACGGTGGCGGTGCGGCTGCCCTTGAACAGGACGACATCGCCGGGTTTCACCTCGCGGGCCAACCACTTGGCCGCTTGGTCGAGGTCGGGGAAATGGGGGGCGTTGTTAGCCCCTTCGGCGATGCCCTCGGCACCCTCGCCGACGGCGATCACGGTGAGGTGGCGCTCAGCCGCGAGGGCACCCGTGCGGAGATGGGCGGCGGGTGCGTGCGTGCCGAGCTCGCCCATGCGGCCGAGGACGATGATCCGGCGAGCGCCATTGCTAACAGGGGTATCCGCCAGGGTCTCGATGGCCGCCGCCATCGACTCAGGATTGGCATTGTAGGTGTCGTCGATGACCGTGGTGCCTCGATATTCGTAGTGGCCAAGCCTGCCGCCGGTGAGCGCGGCATTGGAAAGCCCCGCCGCGATTTCCGCAGGCGAGATGCCGAGTTTCCAGCCGACCCCGGCGGCTAGCAGCGCATTGGTCACCATGTGGCGGCCAGGCACGGTGAGGGTGACTTCCGCCGGCTCCTCGCCTTCGATGACGAGGGTGAAGGATGTCCCGTCCGTCCCGAAGCTGAGGTTTTCCGCACGGACTAGGCCGCGACCGTTGCCAACGGCGACCAGGTGCGCTTTCGTCCGTTGGCGCAGGTAATCGCGGAACTCACAGGTCGCGGGAATGAACAAAATCCCATCCGCCGGCAGCGCGCGGGCAAGCATGCCTTTTTCGTCGGCGATCGCCTCGCGGGTTGCAAGGAACTCGATGTGGGCGGTGCCGATGTTGGTGATGATCCCGTATTTCGGCCGGGCGATTTCACACAGCGGGGCGATCTCGCCGGAATGATTCATCCCCATTTCCCAGACGGCGGCGGTGTGTTCCCGCGTCGTCGCGAGGACAGTTAGAGGCACACCGATGTGGTTGTTCAGATTTCCTTGGGTCGCGGAAACGTTGAACTTCCGCGCGAGCACGGCGGCGGTGAAATCCTTGGTACTGGTTTTCCCGTTGGAGCCGGTGATGCCCACCACCGGGATGTCCAATTGCTTGCGCCACCAGACGGCGAGGCGCTGCAGGGCGAACAGCGTGTCCGCCACCACGATGACCGCAGTGTCCGGCGGGATTTCACCTTCCCACTGCTGGACGATAGCGACGGCGGCACCTGCTGCTAGTGCTTTCGCGGCGAAGGTGTCGCCGTTAAAGTTTTCCCCGCGCAGCGCGAAGAAGGCCGAGCCTTGCGGCAGCTTGCGGGTGTCCGTCGAGACGCCGCCGGACACGATCACGTCGCCCCGTCCCGCAGCGATTGGAACGCCGAGGATTTCTGCCAGTTGTTGGGCGGTGAGCGGTTTCATCGCTGGTCGGAAATGTCTTGGGCACGCTCGCGCAGTGCTTTGCTCGCGTGCTTGCGGTCGTCGAAGTCGATGGTTTCGGCGGCGAACTGTTGGGTCGTCTCGTGGCCTTTGCCGGCGATGAGAATGATGTCGCCGGAGAGCGCGTTGCGGACCGCGAAGTCGATGGCTTCGGCGCGGTCCGGGATGCTGCGGAAGGCTTTCCCTTTCAGACCGCTTTCGATCTCGCGGATGATGGTTAGGGGGTCTTCCGAGCGCGGATTGTCCGAGGTGACGACGCAGGCATCGCTGTGGCGGGCGGCGGCGGCGGCCATCAGCGGGCGCTTGCCGGTGTCGCGGTCACCGCCGCAGCCGAAGACGGTGATCAGACGGCGCGGGTCGAGTTCGCGGAGCGTCCGGCAGGCGTTTTCCAAAGCATCCGGAGTGTGCGCGTAATCGACGAACACCGTGGCCCCGCCGGCATTGCCAACATTTTCCATGCGGCCCGGAACTTGCGGTGCCTCGGCCAGCGCGGCCACCGCATCGCGCGGGCGAATCCCGCAGGCACTGGCGGCGGCGATCGCTCCCAGCAGATTGTAAACATTGAAACGGCCGATCAACGGGGCGCGGACCAGATAGGTTTTGCCCTTCGCTGCGAGTTCGAAATCCATGCCCCGGGCGGTCTGGCGAAAGTTGTTAGCGCGGAAATCGCTACGCACGCCGAAGCCGAAGCGGGTGACTGCCATCTTGCCATCCAACGCTGCCGCGAGCTCAGCGCCATACGCGTCGTCGATGTTGATCACGGCCACCGGCTTTTTCCCGTGCGGATCGGCGGCGAGATCGAGGAACCATTCCGCCTTGGCCTTGAAATAGGCGTCGAGCGTGCCGTGATAGTCGAGGTGATCCTGCGTTAGATTGGTGAACACGCAGGCGTCGAAGCCGATCGCGGCGATCCGCTTCTGATGAATGCCGTGCGAGGAAACTTCCATCGCCACGCCGCGGCAGCCGTTGTCCTTCATGCGGGCGAGCAGCGCGGAAAGCTCGATGGAGCCCGGCGTGGTGTGCCTGGCGGTTTCAACCGTTTCGCCGTCATCGACGAGGATGGTGCCTAACAATCCCGCGCGATGCCACGCGGATTTCATCAGGTGATGGAGCAAAACCGCGGTGGTCGTCTTGCCGTTGGTGCCGGTGACGCCGGCGATTGCCAGATCCTTCCACGGATGACCTTCCAGAACCGAGGCGAGGGTGGCAACGGCGGCCCGGCTGTCCGGCACGTGCAACCACGTGGCGGGCGCGGTGTAGTCGGACGGCTGGGCGACTTCCGCTAGAATGGCGGTGGCACCGGCGGCCAGTGCGTCATTTATGAAGCGGTGGCCGTCAAGCGTGGTGCCGCGGATGGCGGCGAAGATCATCCCGGGCCCGACCTCGCGTGAAGACGCGGTGATGGCCTGCACCTCCGCGTCCAGCGATCCTACGACCGTGACTCTTGATAGACTGGAAACCAATTCGCGGAGGATCATCGGGCGGCGGAGGCAAGCGGATGGGAGAGGGGCTCGGTGGGTTGCAAATTCATGTGCGAGGCGACGCGGGTGGCGATCTTGCTGAAGATCGGCGCGGCGATCAGGCCACCCTGATGTTTCACTCCGGGGATCCGCGGATCCTCAATGACGACCACGCAAACAAAGGCAGGATCCAGGGCAGGCATCATTCCTGCTAGAGAGGTGATCATCCGGTCGGCGTAATAGCCGCCATGCGGATTGTGCAACTGGACGGTGCCGGTTTTCGCCGCGACGAGGAAGCCATCGACGGCGGCGCGGGTGGCGGTGCCGCCGGGCATGACGACTTTTTGCAAGGCGGCGCGCATCTGGGCGGCGGCCTTCGGCTTGAGCACCTCGTGGACCACTTCGGGCTGATAGTCCTCGACGATGGTGCCGTCGTTGGCGATCAGAGATTTGACGATATGGGGTTTCCTGAGATTGCCATCGCTGGCGATGGCCGAGTAGGCGCAGGCCAGTTGCAGTGGAGTGACGTTGGTGGCATAGCCGAAGCAAGCGCGGGAAAAATCCGCTTCATTGCCAGTGTTGCGGGCAGTGCCTGAGCTTTCGCCGCTGAGCTGGATGCCGGTCTTTTTGCCGAACCCGAAGTTGTGGAGGTAATCGTAAAAGCGCTTGGCTCCGAGTTGCCGGCCCAGGCTGTAAGCACCGTTGTTGTTGGATTTCTGGAGCACCCCTTCCACGCTCAACGAGCCGGCCGGGTGATCGTCCCTCACGGTGAAGCCCTTGCCCTGATTGAATCCGTTATGGCAGAAGATCGACGTCTGCGGCGTGACCAGACCTTCGTTCAACGCGCCTGCGGCGGCGACGATCTTGATCGTCGAACCCGGTTCGTAGATGGTCTGGATCGCGTAGTTGAAACCGTTTTCAGCGACGTTTTCCTTGAGGTTGGAATCGAACTGCGGACGGCTGGCCATCGCGAGGACTTCACCGGTCTTCGGGTCCATCAGGATGACGGCTCCTTTCTTGGCCTGAACCTCCGTTAGACCGGCGTCGAGTTCTTCCTCGACGATTGCCTGGATGCCCATGTCGATGGTGAGCTTCACGTTCAAGCCGGCGCGGGGCGGCTTCAGGCTGCCGGAGTTTCCCGGAACCACCAGGCCGCGGGCATCGCGGAAATGTTCGCGCGAGCCATCTCTGCCTGCTAGAAAATCCTCCATCGAGGACTCGACGCCGAAGAGCCCGAGCACCCGGGTGTGAGGCTTTCCCTCGTCATCTTTTTTCTCAACCTCACCGGTGAAGCCGATGAGGTGGGTCGCCATCTTGGACGCGGTGTACCAACGCTTGATCGAGTTTTCGAATTCGAATCCCTGGATGCAGTGGGTGTCGATCTCGTCGCGCAAATGATCCGCGACGTCTTGCGGGAGATCCTTGGCGACGGGCAGCCAGGTGGCTTTGCTGTTCTCGATCTTGTCGAAAAGCTCTTCCTTCCGCATGCCGAGTGGCCGCGCGAGAATCCCGACCGCGTAGGCGAGATGCTTTTGCACCAGAACCTCCGCAGATTCCTTGGCGAGCAAATCGCCGCGCAAGACGTTGATCCGGCGGCGTTGTTTGGTCGCGTCTAACTCGCTCCAGCCGGGTTCGCTACTAGCCTCCTGATAGGCCAGGCCGTAGCTGGCGATCTTCGGATCCATCAGGTGATTCTTGTCCACGAACACGCTCGAAACCGGGATGCTCTTGGCTAACGGCTCCTCGTGGCGATCGACGATCATGCCGCGGATGGCGGGCAATTTCTCGATGCGATGGTAGGCTTTGCGCGAGTTCTCCGCGTAGTGCTGGCGATCGACCATTTGGATCTGGACCAACCTCCCTGTAAGCACACTGAGTCCGGCCACAAGGAGCGAGCACAGAACGATGCAGCGGGTTTGGAAGGAAGCGCTCAAGGGCTAGGGGGCGGCGGCGGCGGCGACGCTGTGGCGGTTGGACGTGGCGAGGTCGATTTCTTCGACGACGCCCATGGGGATCGGGCGCAAGGACGAGCCGTTTTGTTCGATCTGTTTGCGGATGACGAAACGGTTGAGCAGTTCGTCCATGCGCATCTCGGTGGTCTGGATGTCGAGGCGGCACTGCACGACGTTGCGGTCGATGGCGTCGATTTCGCGGGTGATCTGGACCTGGCGGTTTTTATAAAACGCATGGAGCACTCCGCCGCCGGCGGCGATGGCGGCGGCGAGGATGAGCGCGAGAAACACCCGCAAGGGCGTGCGGGTTTCGTTGCGGCGGCGGTTCATGGCTTGGGGTCCAAAAGCTGGGCAACCCGCAGTTTGGCACTGCGGGCTCGCGGGTTCAGGGAGGTTTCTGCGGCGGTGGGGGCGATCGCCTTGCGGGCTAACAACCGGAACTGATAGTCCGGATTCGGCCGTGGTTCCGGCCATCCAGGCTCATCGAGGAATTCGGTGGAGCGGTGTTTGAAGAACCGTTTTACCAGCCGGTCTTCGAGGCTGTGGAATGTGATGATCAACAAACGCCCCCCGGGTTTGAGCGCGGCGGGCGCTGCGGCGAGGGCGGTGGCCAGCGATTCGAGTTCTTCGTTCACCGCCATCCGGATCGCTTGGAAAGTCTTAGTCGCCGGATGGGTTCGGCCGTGGCGGCCGATCGCCTTCTCGATGCAGTTCGCGAGATCCAGCGTGGTGACGAACGGCTTGACGGCGCGTTGTCTAACGATCCCCCCGGCGATCCTGCGGGCGCTCGATTCCTCGCCGAATTCAAACAGAATCCTAACAATATCTGCTTCCGGCCAGCGGTTCACGATGTCCGCCGCAGTGCGCGGGCTGGATGGCCCCATCCGCATGTCGAGCGGGCCTTCCCGCATGAACGAAAACCCACGGACTGCGGAATCGAGCTGGCGGGAGGAAACCCCGAGATCGAGGAGAAGGCCGTCGGCCCGTTTCCCCTGTTCGATTTCGGGAATCTCGGGGAGGCGGGAAAAATTGCCCTCCCACGTGGAAAAGCGCTCGCCGTATTCCGCGAGCCGGGCGCGGGCGTGGGCCAGAGCCTCCGGGTCGCGATCGACACCGAGCACGCGGGCACCGGCTTTCAGGAAGATTTCGCTGTGTCCGCCGCCGCCGAGGGTGCCGTCGATGATGAACTTGTTAGGTCCGGCGGCCATCCACTCGCCGACCTCGGCGGGGAAAACCGGCAGATGATAGTCACCCGCCTCGACGGTTTCTGAAAAATCGACGGGAGCCTGCGCTGACAACCAGCCAGGAGCAGCGCAGGCATCCGTTTGATCGACTCCACGGCGTGCTGTCCCGAGCGCCCCGTTTTGTCCCGATAGAAAATTTGACGATGGTCGCGCCGACAACACCCCTGAAGCGGCGCGGACCATCGTTTCAAATGGCACGTGAAGCTCTGTCCCGAGAGGTTTCGCGCGCCCAGCCATGAAAATCACCAGACGCCGCACCGACAACCAGCCAGGAGCGGTGCGGACGTCCGTTTGGATCGACAAACCGGCGTGCTGTCCCGAGCCAGCCGATTTGTCTGAAAGGAAAATTTGCGATGGCCGCGCTGACAACCAGCCAGGAGCAGCGCGGACCATCGAATCAAAAGGCGCGTGAAGCTCTGTCCCGAGAGATTTCGCGCGCCCAGCCATGAAAATCACCAGACGCCGCACCGACAACCAGCCAGGAGCGGTGCGGACGTCTGTTTGGATCGACAAACCGGCGTGCTGTCCCGAGCCAGCCTGTTTGTCTGAAAGAGATGCCAACCCTGACAACCGGGCGAAAGCGACCGTAGCCGCTGTATTGCGGACCGCTTCGGGAGTCAGGGTTGGATAGGTGGACAACATTGCTGCTGTTGGGTGTGTTGGTGGGTGAGTGTTTAGAGAATTCCGAGTTCATCCTCGTCGGCCTGATTCCGCTCGATTTCGAGCGCACGGACATGGTTCTCTTTATTCCAGACTTCGAAGTGCATCCCGCGTCCCGCGAGCACCACTTCCGATTCCGAGGAGATTCCGGCGGTTTCACTGAGATCCTTGGGCACCAGCAATTTGCCTTGGTCGTTCACGCTCGCCTCGCGGCAAAGCATCGAAAGGCTGCCGAGATACGCGGTTTTTTTCGCCGGACTGAGACTGCTGTTTTTCACGATCTCCACGCGCTCGTTGAACGCTTGTTGGCTGAGCACCTTGATCACCGGCATATCGTGCGTCTTGGAAGACTGCAGGAACAACACCTCGCCCGCCGCTGGACGCCACGCGGTCGGGATGGAAACCCGATACTTCGGGTCCATCTTGTAGGGCGTGTAACCCATGTAGCTATGATCGGTGGTACTCACTTGCGGATCTGAACTTCGTGTCAGTGCAAGAAAGTACACCAGAATGCACTCGACTCGCAAGAATAAATTAGGAGATTTTTAGCAAATTTTTAAATCGTTGGTTTTAAGATGGTTAATGGTTAAGTTTGATCGTGTTTTTTGACAATTCTCAAAGAATCCCGAATTCAACCCGCCTGATTCCAGAGGAGTTCGCCGAAATTTTATCCAAAATTGGTGGGATTTTGAATTTTTTTACTGCCAGTGTACTACGTAACCTATTGAGAGACGCAAGTGTATTTAAAGCTGCGCTTTCGGACCGCCCCGCGTCGAAATCCGCGCAAGCCAGCGGGAGTGACGGAACTCCACGCTGCAATCCGGCTTGTCTTCAATGAGGGAATATCAAAGGATTCCGCCCGGTGACTGGCTTCAAAAAGATCTTGGCGGTTTGGCTTTGCTGGGGAACTTTGGTTTTGCAGGGTCATGGCCAAGCCATGCAGGAGGCCTTGGAACCCAATGGCGTCCAAGCTCCACCGGCCTTCGGAGTCTTGGATGGTGGAGGTTTTTTCAACCGGAATCCCGGTGCGTTGAAGCGGATTTCCGATCAAATCCAGAAACTGGAACATGACCACGGTTACATGATCTACCTGGTGGTGGAACCCGTGATGATTGCCGCCTCCCCAGCGGAAAGGGCGGCCGAGTTGCGTCAAGCCTGGATCCCGGACGGAAATGGCTTGGTCGTGGTTTTCGAGTCGGACAGCCACAATCTAGCAATCGGCCGCGATTTGGTCGATAAACAAACCGAATTCAGGAATCTCGCCCGGGTGCCAACCTATGAAACCGCAGCCATCCTCAGCCGGGCGATGGGTGCCACCGACCCGAGGCTCGCGCCCGATGTGTATCTCGAAGCTCTCATGGGACGGCTCATCAGCGAGTTCGACGGCTATTTCATACTCCGCGCCGCTCCCCCGCCGTCCGGCAGATCGATGAAAATCGGCCTGCTGGTGATCGGCACCCTCTCTCTGTTAGGCTTGGGAGCGATCGGCTTGGGCGGACTGATGCGGCATTCCCGCATCGCCGGAGTGGTGAGTTTCCGGTTCCCGGTGGTGGATCTCCCCGAGCGATTGAGTGCGCCCTGCGGCGGGAATGTCACGACCCGCCGCTTCGAGCCGCCGGGGCTGCGGGCACCCTGACCGGCATCGGGTGAATCAACCGCAAATGCCTTGCACGCCGCGCAGCCCTTACCCAGCCTCACGGAAATTTCACCATGCACCCTTGGCAAGCATTCATCCTGGGAGTGATCGAAGGGATCACCGAGTATCTTCCTATCAGTTCCACCGGTCATTTGATCGTGGCGCAACGGCTGATGGGCATCGGCACCGGCGGTCCTCAGGCCAAGGAAGCGGCGGATGCCTTCGCGGTGTGCATCCAGGGCGGAGCGATCCTCGCGGTGCTCGGGCTTTATTGGAAGCGCGTCATTCAAATGCTCTGCGGCGTGTTAGGGATGGATGCGGAAGGGCTAAAGCTCGCCATCGCCATCGTCGCCGGGTTCATACCGGCCGCCGTGCTCGGGGTGTTGTTGAGCCACTGGATCAAGGCGCACCTGTTCGGCATGTGGCCGGTCATCGCCGCGTGGATCATCGGCGGCATCGGAATTCTGGCGGTCGGGTGGTGGAGGAAGCGCAATCCGCCGCGAGGCGGTGGCAAGGAGCTCACCGATCTAACGTGGCAGTTGGCCCTGATCATCGGCCTGCTCCAATGCGTGGCCATGTGCCCGGGCACCAGCCGCAGCCTGATGACGATTTGTGGCGGACTGTTAGTCGGCCTGTCGATCCGCGCCGCTGTCGAGTATTCATTCCTGCTAGGCGTACTCACCCTCACCGCCGCCACCGCCAAGGACGCGGTGGGAAAAGTGAAAGACCTCGATCCCGTTTACAATTCCCTCTTCGGCGGCACCAAGCTGATGCTCCACGAATACGGTGCCCTGCCGATGATCATCGGCATCGTCGCCGCCGCCGTCGCCGCCGCCATCGCGGTAAAATGGCTGGTTTCCTACCTGCAAAGCCACGGACTCTCCGTCTTCGGCTGGTATCGGATCGCGCTCGGACTCGTCATCGGCGGGCTGATCCTCGGCAACGTGATCCACGCCTAACAAAGCCGGACCATGTCCTTGATGAACTGGCCCCACAGAAACCGAAAAAGAGAAGGCCCGCATCATCCGGGAGTTTAAGAATCACCACGGCAGCATGGCGGACTTCTGCCGCCAACGCGGGATTTCCTCTCAGACTTTCGCTAACTGGCGACGCCGGAGCGAAGCCTCCCTCGCGAGCAAGGAAGATCCGTCCGAGTTCCTTGAGTTTGAAATTGGAGCCACGCCCGAGCGGCGGGCTCCCTCCGGCCCGCTCGTCGAACTCGAGCTCGGCGGCGGCATGGTCCTGCGCATCCATCCAGCCCGTATCTAGCAGCCATGATCCTCACCCACAGCGTCAAGGTCTGCCTCGCCACCCGTCCCTGCGACCTCAGCAAGAGCTTCGCCACCCTCAGCGTCGTCGTCCGCGAGGAACTGTGCGAAGATCCGCTTTCGCGAAAAGTATTCGTCTTCCTCAACCGCCACGGCGACCGCGTGAAACTCCTCTACTGGGATGGAACTGGCCTCTGGATTTTACTGCCGCGCCCAGCAGTTGCGCGGCAAAAAAGTCATCCGCGCCTCCTGCCTCGCCCACATCCGGCGCAAGTTTGAAAACGCCCGGGTCGAGCGTCCCGAAGTCATCGACTGGATCCTGCGCATCATCGCCCGGCTATACATGTTAGAAACACCCCTGCGCGAATACGGAGCAGACGCCGCAGTGCGTTTCCGTGTCAGGCAGAACCGCAGCCGCCCGCTTATCAAGTTGTTAGAAGAAGTCTTCAAGCGTCTCATCACCACCCGTATCCGCCCCAAAAGCGGATTGGGCCAGGCGCTCCAATACGCCCTTGGCCAGTGGCCCGCCATAAGCGGTCTATCTCCGGCCTCTATGCTGCCGGGGCATAAGTAGCATCCACAGGGCGTGTATGTTTTCTACGTCATCCCATCCCGAAGCCGATAGCTCCACGATCATCCGCGCTGGCAGCGACGGGCGTCTCCGCTATTCACCTGACCAGAAGCAATCGCTGCTCGCCGCATTCGACCGCAGCGGCATC